>NZ_DATMXX010000071.1:0-51588 GCF_035561255.1 Sporomusa sp.
ATATACCTTGCAATTTAAACGATATTATTGAAAAGGCATTATCTTTAGTAAGTAATCAACTGTTTTCACGGCAAATTGAGGTTAAAAAACAGCTGGCTTCCAATCTGCCTTATGTATATGGTTCGACGATTCGCCTGGAAGAGGTATTACTCAACCTATTAATGAATTCAATGCAAGCCTTGGATGCAGTTGATGCCAGTACCAGACAGCTTACTATCCGTACCTGGCATGATGATGACAGAGTCTATCTGGAAGTGAGTGATAATGGGCCTGGTATTGATGATAAGATCAAAGATCGAATTTTCGAGCCGTTTTTTTCAACCAAATCTGGTGACTCAATGGGGTTGGGCTTGTCAATCGTTCATTCGATTGTTATCGCCAGCAATGGCTTGATTAGTGTAGGCAACAGCTCTTTTGGCGGCGCTGCAATTAAGGTATCGTTTCCGGTATATTGTGGGACCTAGTACCTTGGCCGGGTTGGAAATTTAGGTTAGATCCGCAAGATAACCAAAGTTTTAATCCGGTCAAGGTACTCTAGCAGGAGGAGGGCCGTTAGTGCATATTCTACTTGTTGATGATGAAAATGAAAGCAGATCTTTTCTGGCAGATTATTTATTATTGCTTGGGCATCAGGTTGTCGAGAGTTCTTCAGGAGAAGAGGCTCTTCAAATATATCGGGGAAATAACTTTCAGATGGTTTTATCAGATATTAAAATGGGGGGGATCTCGGGGATTGACTTAATACGCGAGATAAAATCCCTTAAGCAGCAGCGGGAGGCCGATCTTGTACTGTATACCGGTTTTATCGATATTGCGCTGGCAATCGGTGCTTTGAGGGCTGGGGCCTATGACTATCTGACTAAACCAATTAATGTCCAGGAGTTAAAGGCGGTTCTAAGCCGGGTGGAAGAACACCAGGCGTCAATGCCGGAAAAATATATCGTTACCCAGACTCTGGAAGAAGGGGCGAAAAATTCAGTACCAGGGGTAGATAACCAGGTGGATCAACCCCAAAAATCTGTTGCCGAACAAGCCGGAATTGCAAGAATAGGGATATTCTCCGAGCAAATGAAGCGGATTGTTCAACAGGCTGAGAAATATCATACTGATCGCTCATTACCTGTTTTAATTCAGGGTGAAACCGGTGCGGGTAAAGAAATCATTGCCAGGATGGTCCACTACGGCAAGATGCAAAATGCCGGGCCTTTTGTTGATATAAACTGTACTGCCATAACCCCCAGCCTGTTTGAGAGTGAGCTTTTTGGTTATGAAGCAGGTTCATTTACCGGTGGCACAGCCCGCGGCAGTAAAGGCAAACTCGATATGGCTATGGGCGGAACCTTATTCCTGGATGAAATAGCTGAGATCCCAATAGAACTCCAGGCAAAACTGCTGCGGGTCTTAGAGGAAAAGAGTTTTTACCGGGTTGGCGGCTTAAAAAAGATTAGAACAGATTTACGCATAATATGTGCAACAAATCTGGATTTTGAAAAACGTATTGAGCAGGGTTTATTCCGCAAAGACTTGTACTATCGTCTAAAAGTAGGCCAGATAATTATTCCGCCGCTAAGGGAACGACAGGCAGATATCCTGCCGCTGGCCCTGATGTTTTTACAGGATTTCTCGCAACGCCGCGGCAAGCGCTTTACTCAAATCAGTAATGCAGCTGCTGAGTTCCTATTACACTATCCCTGGCCGGGCAATGTCCGGGAGCTGCGGAATGCGATGGAATGGGTTTCGTTTATGCATGATGATGAAGAACTCAAAATCGAACATTTGAGTAATCTGATTAGTGGGAAGAGCAGCATAACACCGGAAACTGAAACACCACCTGTAGTTCCGGAAAAAACTGTCTTGCAGCCAGAACACTATGTGCTGCAAGAACACCTCGATCATCTTGTGGAAGAAGCACTGGAAAAGTGCGGTGGCAATAAGACCAAGGCTGCGCAATACCTTGGCATATCGGTAAGAACACTGTACTATCGTCTTGAAAAGATGCACAAGAAACGATCAGGGATATAATGTAGTATTTTGTCCAGCTATGTAATTTTTGCAGGCTGCAAAGAGAATGTATGCAATTCTTGCAGACTGTGCAATTGCGCACCTTGAAAACAAGGGCTTGTTTAGCATTAAAATGAATTATTTAAACAGCCGCAACTTTCGGAAAGTTCCTGATAAATATAGACTTTTTAGACAAATCAAAAAATACAAGCATAATTGCTACAAGAGCATGCCTAATTGGCATGCTTTTTGCAATTGTAATAAAGCATCATGGCTGATCGGTATCAATGTGAAAACCATTGCCAAATCGGTTTGTGCCAACAATTAAGATAGAGGAGGGACAGGAGAGCTACAACTACGTTAACACGGTAAAAAGGAGGATTTTATATGAATTATTGTACACCCCCCGAGATTGCTCAAAATTGTGTGGAGGCGCAGGTGAAAAGAGCGACAATGCCTGCCGGTAAACTGTTCATATTAGGCATCCTTGCAGGTTGTTTTATTGCTTTTGGTGCCGAAGGGTCAACCATGGCTGCGCATGACCTGACATCACTGGGGGCCGGCTGGCAGCGATTTATTACCGGCTCTGTGTTTTCAGTAGGACTTATGTATGTCGTTATCTGCGGTGCTGAGTTATTTACAGGCAATGTCTTAATGCTGACCGCACTTTTCTCCAGAAGACTTAGCTTATATGATGTGTTGCGAAACTGGACGATTGTGCTGGCGGGAAATCTGGTAGGTGCGGTATTAATTGCCTGGATTATGTATATGACCGGACTTTTTAAATTTAATAACAATTTATTAGGGGCATCTGCTTTGGCGATTGCTGTTACCAAAGTAAACCTTACCTGGTCTGAGGTATTCTTTCGGGCAATTTTATGTAACTGGTTAGTTGGCCTGGCGGTCTGGATGAGTTTCTCCTCAAAGGATATTATCAGCAAAGTGGCCACCTGTTACATCCCGATCATGACGTTTGTTATGAGTGGTTTTGAGCATAGTATCGCCAATATGTATTATCTGCCTGCCGGGCTGTTTGCCAAAACATTGCCTGCGGTTGTAGAAGCAAGTAAATTGGGAGCTAAGGTAGATACCTTAACAATTGAAACCATGGTTATGGGCAATTGGATCCCCGCCATATTGGGAAATATCGTTGGCCTTGGTGTCTTTGTTGCCACTTTTTACTGGTATAGCTATATTCGCGATACAGCAGCAATCCCTTCAGGGAAAAGTGTTTCATCTATAGCTGCCACAGTAAAAAAGTAGCCCATTTTAGCTGTATTTGATTATTTGTGTCCTGGATGCTCCCAA
This sequence comes from Sporomusa sp., assembly GCF_035561255.1. Classification (GTDB taxonomy): domain Bacteria; phylum Bacillota; class Negativicutes; order Sporomusales; family Sporomusaceae; genus Sporomusa. The sequence goes on from NZ_DATMXX010000071.1 coordinate 3,310, forward strand.
CGCTGGCTGGTCTAGCCGCTGCATTATGATAGTGGAGCAATGGCGAAATCAATTGTTGGGAGGAAGATGAACAATGGATACAAAATTAAACGCTTTTGTTATCGTTGATTCCGAAAAGTGCATCGACTGTAAGGCTTGTGAGCTTGCTTGTGCGCTTGTTCAAGCGGGTACCGGCCCGAAGGTGGCAGGAGCTATGGACATACCGGTAACACCACGCCTGTTTATTATCAAGACAGCCGCGGTTACGGCTGAAACTAAAGCTGATCTAATTGAAAAGAATTTTATGGTAGTGAGCAAATGTGATTTATGCATAGAGTGCTCTTCAGATAGACCAGCATGTATTAATGCATGCCCTGTGCAGGCACTTGAGCTTGCTTTTATTAGGTAGCCAAGGAAGAACCGCACAATGCTGAAGCTGCCCTAACCTTGTTAATTCGGTGAACGAATTTATTGGCAACGCTCCACCGCTGGCGCTTGACTTTCGCTTTTGTCAACACACCACCAGCCTGCAAAACTTTAACGCGTTGTATACAGATAATAGATTGCATATTTTTGACAAAATAGGAGGCGCTGTTATGTCAGTAAATAAAACTGGTATTATCCGAATTGATCAGGAATTGTGCACCGGCTGCCGGCTCTGTGCCGGTATTTGTCCGGTTGATGCCATCGAAGGGGTAAAAGGGCAGCCACAAACAATCAATTATGAGCGGTGTGTACTTTGCGGCCAATGTGTTCAGGTCTGTAGTGCCTATGCGTCGATATTTGATAATCGTATTAGTTCGCGGGAGCAAAAAATTCATGAACGCAACATGCTTGACTCAGTAAAAGAGCCAATGTTTGCAACCTATTTTACCGGCAATGCCCCGGAAGTGAAAAATGCATTGGCCAGTAAAGAACTGTTTACGATGGTGCAATGTTCCCCGGCTGTGCGGGTCGCTATTGCCGAAGAATTTGGTATGCCATTTGGGAGTCTGACACCGGGAAAAATGGCTGCAGCTTTACGCAAATTGGGTTTTACCCGGATTTATGACACCAATTTTGCAGCCGATCTAACGATTATGGAAGAAGCCAATGAGTTAATTGAACGGGTGACCGAGGGTGGGGTGCTGCCGATGTTTACCTCCTGCTGCCCGGCCTGGGTTAAATATCTTGAGCAGGACTACCCGGAGCTAATTTCTCATCTCTCCGCTTGTAAATCCCCGCAACAGATGGCTGGCGCCCTTTTTAAGACTTATGGCGCTCAAGTCGATGGCGTAGATCCAGCCAAGGTCTACAGCGTCTCTGTTACCCCCTGTACTTGTAAAAAATTTGAAAGCGAGCGGCCGGAAATGAAAGACAGTGGTTATCGGGATGTAGATGCTGTGATTACTACCCGGGAACTTGCCCAGTTAATTAAAGATGCCGGCATTGATTTTAATAACCTGACTGAGGGGGATTTTGATAAGCCGCTGGGGACATATACCGGTGCCGGTACCCTTTTTGCCGCTACCGGTGGTGTGATGGAAGCTGCGCTGCGTACCGCTTATGAGTTACTTACAAGACAGTCAATTCCCGATTTGAATCTCAATTTTGTCAGGGGCGGCGAGGGTGTTAGAATAACCACTGTCAAAATCGGTGAACTCGAACTCAAGGTTGCTGTTGTTGCCGGACTGAAAAATGTTGTGCCATTGCTAACAGCTATTCAGGCTGGTAAAGCTGATTTTCATTTCATAGAAGTAATGACTTGTCCCAATGGCTGCGTAAGTGGTGGCGGGCAGCCCAAAGTACTGCTGGCACGTGATAAGAATACTGCCTATGCGAGCCGCACCTGCAGCGCTTATAGGCATGACGAAAACTCGGAATACAGAAAATCACATGACAATCCTGATATGCAAAAGCTATATGAATATTTCCTGGATGATTATAACAGCCATCGTCTGCTCCATACTAAGTACACCTCAAGGAAGTTGGCAGATGTATACCCGCGTTGTAGTTAATCCCTCTGGCAACAAATATTTACGTTGGGTTAGGAGTGAATTTAGTGCTTATTGATCAATTGTATCTTGTTGTGCTCGCCTTATTCGGTCTGGGCATAATCTCCACAATTGTCACTCAAGGTAGTTCCAAAACTACGAATTATATCTCCCATGGTTTGGCAGCATTAGGGTGTTTGACGGCTGCGTTCTGTGCAATAGCGGTATTGGGGACGCAGGGGCAGGTCATCACCTTTTCCATCGGGGCACCGCTCGGGGTGCTAAAAGTCCGGATCGACTATTTATCGGCGTATTTTCTGCTGGCCTTTGGTGTGGTTGGTACTGCTGCCAGTATTTATGCCATTGGGTATAGCCGTGAATATTACGGCCGCCGGTTTGCTGTGTTAGCCGCACTATTTAATGCATTTTTACTGTCGATGGTCCTGGTACTGACGATGAGTCAGGTAGTAGCCTTTGTTATTGTTTGGGAACTGATGACGGTAGTGTCATTTTTCCTGGTTAATCATGAGTATGAAAAGAGCTCAAATACAAATGCTGCTTATCTGTATATTTTAATGACCCATGTTGGCACAGCCTTTATTGCCATCGCTTTTCTGCTGCTGGCAACAGGGTCTAATAGTTTGGACTTTGAGTTTCTTAATGGCAGCGCCCTCTCAGCTACGATGAGAAATGCAATCTTCCTGTGTGCACTTATTGGTTTTGGTACCAAAGCCGGGGTTATGCCGCTGCATATTTGGTTGCCGGAGGCCCATCCTGCAGCTCCCAGCCATGTTTCGGCCATGATGTCCGGGATTATGATTAAAACGGCAATCTATGGCATGGCCAGGTTTTTCCTTGATTTCCTGGGAGTAGGACCAGCCTGGTGGGGTGGACTGGTATTAGTTCTCGCCATTATTTCTTCAGTTCTCGGCGTTCTGTACGCTATTATGGAGCATGACCTCAAGCGCCTTTTAGCCTATCATAGCGTAGAAAACATCGGGATTATTCTCCTCGGCGTTGGTGCCGGCATGGTATTTATGAGTTACGGGCAGCAAACGCTGGCTGGTCTAGCCTGGGCTGCAGCTCTCTACCACGTATTCAACCACGCGATTTTTAAATCGTTGTTGTTTATGGGGGCTGGGGCTGTGATGTATGCTACCCATACTAAAGATGTAGAGCACCTGGGTGGACTTATCAAAAAGATGCCTTATACCGCCTTATTCTTCTTAGTAGGAGCTGCCGCAATCTCGGCGTTGCCGCCGCTTAATGGATTTGTCAGCGAGTGGTTTACCTTTCAGGCGCTGTTCTTTCTGCCCACAGCAATCGGTGGTGTAGTTGGTAAACTGAGCGCAGTTGTTTTGATTGCCCTGCTTGGTTTGACAGGGGCCTTGGCTGCCGCCTGTTTCGTAAAAGCCTTTGGGGTTACCTTCCTTGCCAAGCCGCGCAGCAGTCATGCCGAACAGGCAACTGAAGTTCCGGGTACTATGTTGATCGGCATGGGATCGCTGGCCCTGGTCTGTGTGGCTGCCGGTGTTTGGCCCCAATGGATGGTTGGTATGCTGCAAACTGTGGTAGCCGGCCATGCCGGGGTATCTATGGACGGATTGTTTCAAACAAGTCAATGGTACGCTGTTGGCTTTCAGGTACAACAAAGCAGCGCTACTGGTCTGATGACTATGCCGGTGGTGGTCATTCTAATTGTCATCGGTCTCATTGCCGCATACGCCTTTGCCCGGGCGGCCGGAACCCCGAAAGTTGTTACCGGAGAGACCTGGACCTGCGGTATTATCCCGACAGCCCGGATGGAGTATACAGCTACCGGTTTTGCTGAACCGATTCGCCGGGTATTTGGTGACATTCTGCATCCGGTCACCAAAATTTCAGCAGACCAATCCCGTAATCCATACCATGGTGTTAAGATGTCGATGGATGTTCATATCCGGCATCTCATTAATGAATACATGTACAGCCCGCTGGCCAACGGGGTTCTGTTTTTGGCCAATAGCTGCAAACGTATTCAGGCAGGCAGTCTGCAGCTGTACATTGGTTATATCATGGTAGTCACAGTAGTTGTAATGATTATTGGTACAAGGTGGTGACAACATGTCGATTACATCAATTATGATTCAAATTATCGTATTAGTTTTGCTGGCGCCGCTCATTCAAGGCGTGATAAAAAATACTAAAGGGCGTTTACAAAGCCGGCGTGGACCCGGTTACTTTCAACCATATTTTGATTTTATTAAATTCCTGAAAAAAGATCACGTTGTTTCGCCAACGGTATCATGGATTTTCCATTTTGCCCCGTATATCTATTTTGCTACAGCAATTGGTGCTGCCGCACTTGTCCCGACAATCTTTACCAACAGTGGTATACAATTTGATAACCTGTTTATATTAGCTTATCTGTTTGCTGTGGGCAGGTTCTTTCTGGCAGCAGCCTCGCTGGACGCAGGCAGCTCGTTTGGTGGCATGGGTGGATCGCGTGAGATGTTTATCAGTGTGCTTGTTGAACCGGCCTTGATGATTACGATATTTACTGTAGCATTTAACGCTCATTCAACTGTATTATCAACGATGGCCAGTACTGCAGCTAACACACCCATCTCGTTTTCGGCAATTTTGGCAGCTATTGCCTTTATGATTATTACAGTAGCTGAGACCGGACGTATTCCTGTGGATAACCCTGACACTCACCTCGAACTGACGATGGTTCATGAAGGCATGGTGTTAGAGTATTCCGGGAGACCAGTGGGACTGATTTTCTGGGCTTCAGCGATTAAGCAACTAGTATTTATTCTATTGATGGTCAATCTGTTTATTCCCTGGAATATACCGGGTTTTGATGCTGCGCCTATGTCGGCAGTATGGATGGGTATAAAGGTTGTTGCAGTGGCTGTTGCGCTGGCCTGTATTGAAAGCAGTACCAATAAAATTCGCCTATTCCGGGTGCCGGGCCTTATGGTTGCAGCAGGCTGCTTGTCTTTGCTGGCAATAGTGGCGCAGTAAGAAGGGGGTAAGTATCACATGGATTTATTAACTATCCTGCTCATGTCGGCTGCCATCTTTCTGACACGAGTGACAAACCTAAAGCTAGGGATCAACATTATTGTTGTCCAGTCGGTCATTGTAGCCTTAGCCTGTGCTATTGTTGGTATTCATACCGGTGAAGTCCATATGTATATTGCCGCCCTCTTGACTGTTGTCATTAAAGTAGGGCTTATCCCTTACGCCTTATACCGGGTTTTGCCTTATCTTCATGAGGAACGTGAAATTGTCAAACCCAATTTTACTACTTTTACCGCAATCTTATCAATTATTCTGGCCTATGGTCTGATTGGAAAAGCGCTGCCTGGTTTTGCAGCTAATTCAACACTGCCTGCGGCGATTGCATTGTCTTTTATTGGCCTGTTGCTGATCATGACCCGCCGTCAGGCGCTAATGCAAACAATTGGTCTGATCACTATGGAAAATGGCCTCTACTTAATGGGTCTGTCGATTACCCAAGGCTTGCCCCTGATCATTGAGCTGGGAATATTCTTCGACGTTTTAGTAGCTGTTGTTGTCCTGGTCATTTTAACGTATCGCCTGAAGCTGTCATTTGAGACCACCGATACAGGCCTGCTTAAGAAGTTAAAGGGGTGATATTATGCAACAACTGATCTTAATTGCGCTGGCAATACCGATAGTTACCGGGCTGTTAACCTTATTACAGCGAAGCAAGACCACAATTAAAGCAATTAATTTTGCCGGTAGTTTGGCAACAAGTACAATTTTAGTCTTAATTATCCATAATATTACGCAGCAAAAGGTATTCAGTTCTGAATATTTTCATTTAGATAATCTGAGCGCGGTTATGCTGTTTGTTGTCGCGTTGCTTACCTTTACGGCAACGCTCTTTTCGTTGTCTTACATGGAGAAGGAGGTAAATGGCGGTCATATCACAATGGCGATGCTGCCGCGTTATTATGCACTGCTTAACCTCTTCAGTTTTGCGATGATTAGCGTTATTGTCGTCGGTAATCTTGGGCTTATGTGGGTAGCCGTTGAGGGAACCACGTTAGCTTCAGCATTGCTGGTTGCTTTCTATTTTAACCGTGACTCGCTGGAGGCTGCCTGGAAATATGTTATGATCTGCACGGTGGGCATTTGTCTGGCTTTACTGGGCACGATGATCCTGTATTATGCGCAAGTCAGTGTGGGAGCTGCTGCCGGTCAACCTTTAGACTGGGTAACACTCAAAAAAATTAGCGGCAGTCTGGACCCGGCCATTGTAAAGATTGCCTTTGTGTTCATTCTGATTGGCTATGGAACCAAAGCCGGCCTGGCGCCGATGCATACCTGGCTGCCTGATGCTCATAGTCAGGCGCCGTCACCAGTCAGCGGGCTGTTATCAGGAGCCCTCTTAAGCTGCGCTTTGTATGCACTGGTTCGCAATATTATTATTGTGCAGGGCTCAATTGGGCCTGAATTCGCGCAGTATATGCTGCTCGCCCTGGGACTGCTGTCAATCGCCATCGCGATTCCGTTTGTCCTTGTACAGCATGATGTAAAAAGGCTGCTGGCCTATTCCAGTGTTGAACACATGGGGATTATCACGTTAGGATTAGGGGTTGGGACTCCCCTTGCGGTCTATGCTGCCCTGTTGCATATTGTCAATCATGCTGTCGCCAAATCGGCGCTGTTTTATCTTGCCGGGGTAGTAACCCAGGAGTATAACACCAAGGAGATCAAACAGATTTTTGGCATTGCCCGGGTTATGCCGCTGGTAGCGACTTTGTTTATTGTTGGCATTCTGGCGATAACCGGAACTCCGCCGTTTAATATCTTCATAACCAAGTTTTATATCGTTTTAGCGATGTTTGAAAATCAGCAATGGTTGCTTGGCAGTATTACCCTGCTCTTACTTACCGGGATTTTTGCCGGCATGATGTACTATTGCCTGAAAATGGGGTTTGGTGCCGCACCGAATGGGCAGCACAAATTCCACCTTGGTGCAACTACCACAATGGCTATGGTTTTTTCTTTCGCCATTATTGTTCTGGGTGGATTATATTTGCCGCCAGTAGTGAATAACGTACTGGTACAGGCTGCGGAAATTGTATTAGGAGGTTAAGCCAGTGGTTGAATATATAAGCGTATCCGCAGCTAAACTTCAAGAAGCTGCTTATGCGGTATATGAGGAGGGCAAACACGGCCTTGTTTCGATGTTTGCCAATGATGAACGCAGCTTAAACGGCAACTATGCCATCTACTGCGCCTTTTCAGTGGAAAAGCAATTTAAGGTTGTTAAAGCCTTGGTAGATCCGGCCGGAGCGCTGGAATTCCCCTCATTAACACCTAAAATATCAGCAGCAGCCTGGTATGAACGTGAGATTCACGACTTATTCGGCCTGACACCGGCAGGGCATCCTGATTTGCGGCCGTTGGCACTGCATGAAAACTGGCCTGATAATATATATCCATTACGCAAGGATTTCGATGTCCGCACACCAGTGCCGACAGTGCATAAAAAATGGCACATGAACAGTGTTGAGGGTGAGGGTGTCTTTGAGGTGCCGGTTGGACCGATCCATGCCGGTATTATTGAACCCGGACATTTCCGCTTCAGTCAGGCCGGTGAAACAATCATGCGCCTGGATGCTAAAATGTTTTTTGTTCATCGTGGCATTGAGAAGGCTATCGAGGGATTGCCGTTAGCAAAGGCTTTTTATCAGGTTGAACGCATTTCCGGCGTTTGCACGGTCGCTCATTCAGTGGCTTACTGTCAGGCAATCGAAGCGCTGGCCGGTGTGCAAGTGCCCAGACGGGCCCAATATTTGCGGGCCCTTGTTGCCGAGCTGGAACGCCTGTATAATCATGTCGGGGATATCGGCAACCTGTGTGCCGGTATGGGCTTTGCGGTGGCCATTATGGCCGGGGCCCGCATGAAAGAATATATTATGAGGGTTAATGAAGCACTGACAGGCCATCGCTTCCTGCGCGGCATGGTGGTTCCCGGCGGGGTGCGCCAGGATATTAATGATGATCTGGAAGAGATTATTATTGATTTGCTGGATAAACTGGAGCCGGATTTTACGGGGATGATTGGTCTTTTCCGCAATAATGATGAGTTTTTAAACAGGGTTAATACGACCGGGATTGTACCACGCCAGGCAGCCCTGGATTTGGGTGTAGTAGGGGTTGGGGCGCGGGCTTCCGGGGTGGATGCCGATATCCGGCGCGATAATCCGTATGGATGCTATTCTGAGCTCAAATTCGACGTTCCTGTATATACGTCAGGCGATGTTGCTGCCAGGCTGTGGGTCAGGGTAGATGAGGTATATCAAACGATGAAGCTGATTCGTCAGATCTTAGTCAATATGCCGTCAGGGTCGCTTATGGTTGAGATTCCGGCGATTAAGCCTCACAGCTCCGGCTTCGGCTGGAGTGAATCGCCGCAGGGCAATTGCCTCCACTGGCTGATGACCGGCGAGAATAACACTATATACCGGCTGTTTGTGCGCGCCGCTGCCTATCCTAACTGGCCGGCACTGACTGTAGCTGCTCCCGGCAATATCATCCCGGATTTCCCGCTTGTTAATAAAAGCTACGAATTATCTTATGCCTGCCTCGACCGATAGGAGGAATAGACATGTTAAATGTATTACGTAAAATAATAACTACCGGCACAGTAACGGAAGACTGGGAAACGGCGTTGCCGCCCCAGCGCTCCCGGGGCGAGGTGGTAGTACAGTCCTCTAATTGCAATGCTTGTAAGAAATGTGCCGATACTTGTCCGACCAGGGCCATTAAGGTCGCCCCGGGAGCAATTAGCATTGATCAAAAGGCCTGTGTTTTTTGCGGGCTTTGTGTTGAGACCTGCGAGACTGCCTGTTTTAAACAGACCAGCAACTATAAATTGGCGATGCTGGGCGGATCGCTGGCCGAAGAAATGGCACCGGAACTGAAACGGAAAATCCGGGCCGTGTTAGGCCGCTCCCTGCATGTCAGACATGTTGATATTGGTTCCTGTAATGCCTGCGATTTCGAGATGACCCATATATGTAATCCGATTTACGATATCCAGCAGTATGGAGTGGATTTTGTGGCGTCACCACGCCACGCCGACCTGCTGATGGTAACAGGGGTTGTCACCCGGAACTCAACCCAGGCACTACAGATGACTTATGAAGCCACACCCCATCCGAAACTGGTTATGGCAGTAGGTGCCTGTGCCGCCAGTGGTCAGGTGTTCGGCGACAGCTATGCAATCAGAGGGGCTGTTGATGCCATTGTCCCTGTCGATATCTATGTGCCTGGCTGCCCGCCGCGGCCGCAGGCTCTGATTCACGGCCTGATGCTGGCTTTGGACCGGCTGAAGTAAATTTACAATACAACGATAAAGCCCCCCTTGCTGTAGAAAATGTACCGCAAGGGGGGTTATGCTATCTTGCCAGAGTTCCTACAACCCGCCAATCGTTGTTTCCGCTTCTTTCTAAAACCATATTAAAGATTTTGCCAGTATCTTTTTTGATTACCTCAACAACTGCTCTATTGCTTGTCCGGGTCAGCAGGGTAAAAGAATCCGTATACCGGTTAAAACCATAGAGTGAAGCAGCATTTTTCACAACGTCAATAGGGTTGCTGACAGAATAGGCATAGTCAGAACGATAGTGATTAGAATCGCTGCGGTAATAGATCCGACCGTCTTGATACCAGGCTTGGTTTTCATCAGAACTTGGCCAGCTGTGCTGATGCTGATGCCAACCCCCCCGATCATAGCCCCGGTCATAGGATCTACTTCTGTCTTCATACCGGCTTCTGTCCTCATGACGATTTCTCTCGGCGTAAACCTTTTTTACCGATGTTTGTGTATCCTTATCAAGTTGTGTTGTATAGTTAGTAGCTGAGGCCGGTGGTACTGAGGGACTTTCAGCAGCAAAGGCAACCGGGATACCTGGCAAAGCAGCACCGGTCATAATGGCTGCACCGGCAAGTGCGGCAGCATAACGTTTATATTTGCGGCGAAGGTGGTGGCTCAGTTGCTTACGTTTGGCTGATTTTCTTTCCAATTTATATCCCTCCTTATTTTATTGTTTAGTGTCCCACACTTTCGCTGTCGAAATTCCTGGTATATGCAAGCAACTAAATCTGCGGTGCCATCAGGTGCGTAATATTATTTACATAAATAGAAGGTGCAGGGAAATCAGCATAGAAGGTCTAATATAGTTATAAAATGTCATTGAGGTGAAGAATAATGAATTTTGGTTTTACTGAAATAATTTGGATTGTTTTGTTATTATTTACCGTCTTACCCATGATTCAACAAAGAAGCATTGCCGTGCGGCGGTTAAGTCTTCTGCGAAAAATTGAGGAGAAGCGGCAGTCACGTGTTATCAGCCTGATTCATCGTCAGGAAGCAATCAGCCTTTTGGGTATTCCGATTAGCCGGTATATTAATGTGGAAGACTCCGAGCATATCCTGCGTGCAATCCGCCTAACCCCTGATGACATGCCAATAGATCTAATATTACATACCCCGGGCGGCTTAGTTCTGGCTTCAGAGCAAATTGCCAGAGCACTGCAACAGCATCAGGCGAAAGTAACTGTTTTCGTACCGCATTATGCGATGTCCGGAGGAACCCTGATATCACTGGCGGCAGATGAAATCATCCTTGACCCGAATGCTGTGTTAGGGCCGGTGGATCCGCAACTGGGCCAATATCCTGCGGCATCTATCTTAAAAGTTGTTCAACAAAAAAATATTAACCGTATTGATGACAACACCTTGATTCTGGCTGATATGGCAGAAAAAGCAGTCAGGCAGGTTCAGGAGTTTGTTGAAACCCTGTTGCTGGACAAGATGTCTGCTGCAAAAGCCAAAGAGCTGGCCCGGATGCTGGCTGAAGGCCGCTGGACCCATGATTACCCTATAACTTGCGAAAAATTGCGGGAAATGGAGCTGCCCTCCATCTGTAACGAAATGCCTTTAGAGGTATATGAGCTTATGGAGTTATATCCTCAACCAGCACAACAGCGCCCGTCGGTACAATACATTCCACTGCCTTACGATAATAGTAAAAAACCACCGAGATAAAACCCCATTCAAGTTCTGTTTGGCAAAAGCAACCCGCAACTACCCGTGAGGAGAGTCGTGCGGAAAATATTTATATTGCCGTAACGTCATTTTTATAGTAACATGATTATATTCTATAGCCTGATAAGATAGATGATACTCTTGGGGTCATACTGTCGAACGGCTATTGCTTAAAGGTAAGTAAATTATTTTCTTTATACCGCTTGGATCCTACAACGGACTTAGACGGGTGATACTTCAACAGGTGTAGTATGCCTTCTTGTCTGTATTAGTGCGGACAAGAAGGTTTTTTATTTACCCTCATCATGATAGGAGGGTGCGATATGGCTAGAATCGTTGAAAGTGTTACTGCAATGAGAGCCTTAGTTACTGAGGCCAGGAAAAAAGGCAAAAGTATCGGTTTTGTTCCTACCATGGGAGCTCTTCATGCCGGGCATCTGGAACTTATGAAAGAAGCTAAAAAATTGTGTGATGTAGTGGTGGTCAGCATCTTTGTAAACCCTACACAGTTTGGGCCGAACGAGGATTTTGACGCCTACCCGCGAACCTGGGACGAGGACTTGGCTGCATGCCGTTCAGTTGGGGTCGACGCTGTGTTTCATCCCCCGGCGCGCGAGTTATATCCGGATGGCTGGGGGACCTGGGTGGATGTAGGGGGCGTAACTGACAAGCTATGTGGTAAATCGCGGCCAACGCACTTTCGTGGTGTGGCCACAGTGGTAACTAAGCTGTTTAACATAGTGCAACCGGATAAGGCTTTTTTTGGTCAAAAGGATGCTCAGCAGGTGATTGTACTTAAAAAGATGGTTCGTGACCTGGACATGTTTAATGAGATCGTAATGGTGCCAATTGTCCGGGAGGCGGACGGGTTGGCTAAAAGCTCACGCAATGCATACTTAAGCCAGGAACAACGTCAGGCCGCATTAGTCCTAAATCAGAGTCTGAGTACAGCCTTCGATATGGCCGCGTCTGGTGAACGCGACATCACGGCAATAAAGGCTGCTGTCCTGAGGCACATCCAGTCGGTTTCTCTGGCAAATGTCGATTATGTAGAGATCTATTCCTTCCCAGACTTGGCAGAGATAGATATTCTGGACCAGGATGCACTCCTGGCTGTTGCCGTCAAATTTGGATCTACCAGGCTGATTGATAATATTATCCTGACCCCAAAACGTACTTAGGAGGCGAAATATGTTTTTGACAATGATGAAATCCAAAATCCACCGTGCAACTGTTACCGAGGCTAATCTAAACTATGTGGGCAGTATTACTATTGATGCGGCCTTATTACGGGCTGCGCATATTCTGCCTGGGGAAAAGGTACAAGTTGTTAACAATAATAATGGGGCCAGGTTGGAGACATATACCATCGCCGGTGAGGAGAACTCGGGAATTATCTGCCTGAATGGTGCGGCTGCAAGACTGGTGCAACCAGGCGATACTGTGATTATTATTACGTACGCGTTGGTAAGTGAACAGGAAGCAAGGCTGATAAAACCCGTTATTGTGATGGTTGATGACCATAATCACATTGTTGAATATAGGGATTGTGAACTTCATGGGCAAGTTAACTAGAGCCGCACAAATCGTAACAAAATATGTATCAATATGGGTTATTGCTGGTGCTGTTGTCGCATTTTACTATCCTGTGGCATTCAAGCCTCTCGCTCAAGAGATTCCTTATTTGCTGGCAATGATTATGCTGGGAATGGGACTAACCATGACACCCGGTGAATTTAAGCTTGTCTTGCAAAGACCGAAAGACATATTTTACGGCATAACGCTGCGTTATCTTATTATGCCTGTTGTGGCCTGGGGGGTAGCTAAATTGTTAGCATTACCGCCAGAACTAGCGGCAGGCCTGATCCTGGTTGGCTGTTGCCCAAGCGGGACGGCTTCTAACGTTATGACTTTTATTGCCAGAGGCGATACGGCTCTCTCTGTTTCGGTTTCCAGTTTAAATACCTTGTTGTCGCCGATTTTAACCCCGGCTATTTTCCTAATGTTGGTGGGGGCGATAATTCCTGTGAATACATCGGCGCTGTTTATTGATATTTTTAAAATAATTGTCTTACCGATCATTATTGGCGTATCACTCCGGTTAACGGCAGAAAAGTATGTAACATACCTTCAGCCTATCATTCCTGCTGTGTCCGTGATCTTGATTGTTATCACCATTGGTGTAGTTGTCGCACTCAATGCTGCAAAAATAAGCACTGTGGCGTTTATTGCGCTGCTGGCAGTTATTATGCATAATCTGCTGGGGCTGGGCTTAGGCTATGGTGCCTCCCGGACCTTGGGAATGAGTGAGCCAAAGTCCAGAGCGATTGCTTTTGAAATTGGGATCGAGAACTCTGGCCTGGCCGTAGCTCTGGCTTTGGCGCACTTAGATCCGATCGCTGCGATTCCGGGAGCAATTTTTAGCGTTTGGCATAATCTAAGCGGGAGTATCCTTGCCGCTTATTGGATCAAGAAGGATTTATCCGGACCAGATACTGGTAAAGTAGATACAGAAGTGATGGCCTCGTAGCTGGGATAATGATATGGTGCAAGAAAGAGTCCGCTCGGGCTCTTCTTTTTTTAGTCTAACAGAACAATGGCAGATAGACTCATAACATAACCCTTCTTCGTAGATACTTGTATATGAAGATAAATAAGTTACTAAGGAGGGCTAATTTGAAGAAGCAAGGAGAAGGTTTAACGGCTTGGCAGTTAACGATGCTGGCCTTAGGAACGGTAATTGGAGGCTCGTTTTTTCTTGGGTCAGCTGTTGCCATTCATGCTGCAGGTCCTGCAATTATAATCGCTTATATAGCTGGCGGTGCTCTGGTTTATGCTATTTTGTACGCACTATCGGAAATGACGGTTGCAGATCCGGCTCCAGGCTCTTTTCGTACTTTTGCAGAAAAGGCTTTTGGAACTGCTGTAGGCTTTGTTGTAGGCTGGGTTTACTGGACAGGGTTAGTGCTGGCAATGTCCAGTGAGGCAATTGCCGTATCAGCATTGCTGCGAAGCTGGCTTCCGGGCGTTTCCCTGCCACTGCTCGGCTCGGTCATTATTATCCTTGTCACCCTGCTTAATCTATTCGGGGCAGAGCGCTTAAGTAAACTGGAAAGTGGGCTTGCAGCCGTAAAACTCATTGCTATTGTGGGGTTTGTGGTTCTCGGCGTAGCGATCGTTAGTGGGCTAATGCCGGGGGTGTCGAACGCGGGGGCCGGCGCAGTGGCAAGTCAGCCAATTCTTCCCGGGGGAATTGGGGGACTTGCAGGGAGTATGCTGATTGTAATGTTTTCCTATGCAGGGTTTGAGGTGCTTGGGCTGGCCGCTTCTGAAACAGCTAATCCTGGGAAAACAGTACCTCAGGCAATTACATATACCGTTTTTGGCTTAGTTGGTTTATATGTGACTGCCATTGCCGCTTTAGTACTGCTTGTGCCAACAACTGCTTTGACGCCAGAACAAAGCCCCTTAGTGACTGCACTAGCCACCTGGAACTTTAACTGGGCGGGCAATATCATTAACATTGTCCTGGTAACTGCTATACTCTCAACAATGTTAGCGGCCATGTTTGGGCTGGGGCGCATGCTGCGATCGCTGGCCGACGAGGGACATGCTCCGGTATGGATGCAGGATAAAGGTGATATACCCTATAAAGGAATTGGCCTTTCAGGGTTCTCAATGCTTGCTGCGCTGGGCATCGGGCTATTGCTGCCTGAGCAGGTTTATCTTTTCCTGGTTAGCTCAGGTGGCTTTTCCTTACTTTTCTCATACTTTGTCATTCTGCTAACTCACCATAAACTACGGAAAAGTCATGGGTGTCCTCCTGACGGGCAATGCCAGCTGCCGGGATTCCCCGCTACTTCATTGATCGCTCTGGCAAGTATCGTGTTGATTATTGTAAGTATGCCGTTGATTCCCGGACAAGGGGCCGGCTTATTTGCGGGGTTGGGATTTGTAGTTTTGTTTTCCTTAATCTTTTTGGTAGCAAACAGATTTGAGAAACGAGAAATCTCAGCAGTTCCATCAGATAAGAAGGATGGCAATAACCAAGGGATACGGGCAATGGAGATGCAGTTTGAAACAGCGCAAGAGCTAACTTCTGAGACTAAACCATGTAAGGATCAGCAAGCGCCTCGTAGCCAAGGTACTGAAAATGATAGTAACTAAACCGCAAATGTAATATAAAACGATGCGCGTCAGGTGATTGCGCATCGTTTTTTTACTGTCCAAGGTGTATAGTGTATTGAAAATAACAGGAGATTGCCGTATGTAATGAAGTTGTAGCCATAAATAATGACAATAGATGTCGTAATTTGCTATAATGGATATGTTTTAAGGTTATTTTTTATGTATGAAGGGATTTTAGCAAATTAATGGCAAAACTACTATCAATCATAACAACCATTCCTTTCGGGCTTTTACTTATTAAGCTTATTGCCTTTCTTTGGTTAGAAACAGATTATGTCTTATTCAATACTATAAATAATTTCTCATATGCGATATATGCGCTTGCTATGTTATTAAGCTGGTGGTTTAATCGCAGCCGGGTCTTTTTTATTGCTACAGTGATTGCCCTCTGTCAATATGCTCTCAGTGATTTGGCCGCAACTACTGTGGGTATACCGGATTTGCCTGCAGTTATGTATCCTGTTGTTTGTATGTTGCTGCCTGTTAATATATTTATCTTTTCCCTATTAAAAGAGCGTGGTATTTTCAATACCTGGGGTTTAGGGCGTTTTAGTATTGTTGGCTTTCAATTGTTCTATATTTCACTGGCAACAATATCAAATGATCAAACTTTGCTCAGCTTTTTTCATAAAGAAGCTCAGGCTGAAACGCTGTTTACTTTCGGCGCAATACCTCAAGCTGCGATTTTGGCGTATAGCCTGGCATTCTTGGTGCTTGTAATAAGGCAACTAAAGAATCATACACATATAGATAATGCCATACTAACTGTATTAATCACCACAATGATTGCGTTGCATTTAAGCACTCAGCCCATAGCGATCCCCGTTTTCTTTGGTGTTGCCGGCGTTATGCTGATCGTTGCGGTGATCCAGGATTCATACTCTATGGCGTACCTGGATGAACTGACTGGCTTACCAGCCCGCCGTGCGCTTAAAGAGGAACTGATGAAATTAAGAGGCGAGTATACAATCGCGATGGTGGACATAGACTTTTTTAAGAAGTTTAATGATACTTACGGGCATGACACCGGCGATGATGTACTGCGTTTGGTGGCATCTGTGCTCAAAAAGGTAACTGGCGGGGGGAAGGCCTTCCGCTATGGCGGTGAAGAGTTTACGATAGTTTTCCCTCACGCCAAAATTGCAGATGTCTTACCCTTTCTGGAAGAATTGCGCATGGCAGTGGAAAAAACCCCCTACGCGTACCAGGGCCGCAAAGAGAAAAAGACCAAGAGAAAACCAGGTGGCAAGCAGCTCTTTGTAACAATTAGTGTGGGGGTGGCTGAGCGCAGTGAAAAGAACAAACAAACGCAGGATGTAATCAAAGCTGCCGACACAGCCCTCTATCGTGCCAAGAAAAAGGGACGCAACTGTGTAAGTAAATAAAGCGCGATTTATGGGAAGAGTAGAGTAAACTATAATAACTATTTAACAGACTCAGGAGAACCGTCCCCGTGAGTCACCTGTGAGTCTGATAAGGTAGGTGAGTTTGATGGTAAAGTCGTGGAAAAGTTTCCTGATAGGTGCCCTCTCAATGTTGTTGGTTGTTGTTATAGCGGCTTATCTGTTTTTCCCAGGTATGGACAAGAGTTTTACTATACCTGAAAAGGGATTCACAGATTCAGCAGACCTGGCTAATCGGGTTACAATTACGCCGATGCCGTCATTGCGGATTATTCATGGAATTGAGGTTCCTTTTACAGGAAAAATTGAATTGCGGCAGGCAATTGCGGGGCGAGCCGCCCGGGACATATCTGTTGTCAATTTTGAAGCAACTGGCGAGAATGCGGAGAAATCGGTTATTAAGATTGTATGGGAGAATGGTGAGATTGAAAAAGTGTCTCCAGGCACAAAAAACAAAATTTTTTCAGCTGATAAGAGAGCTGTAGAAATTATAGTAGCAGGGTACAGTATGCACGAAAGGCGAATTTTTAGAGACAATAGCCGCAAAGGTACTCTTACCTGGGAAATTCGTTATGAACCGGTCGAGTGACAAAACATAACCGGAATATCAAAAAGTGTATTGATTGAATATAAACGGGACTGTGACCCGGTTTGTTTATATGCGTGGGATTTTAGTTTTGTTATATAACAAAAAAGCCCTACTAAGAGAGGCTTATACAGCTAATCTCCAATAGGGTCTTTAATTAGCTAAATGAGAGGCTTTACAGGAAATTGAGTCCGGAATTGGCGAGAAATTTTATTGATTAATGAGAGCTTAGGAACGAGGGGCAGGTTTTAGTTTCTTGTATAGTTATGCAGGATAAACTATATCGTATAACGAATGAAAGATCATGATTAACTTCCTGAAACTATAACACCAGTGTACATTAAAGTTATAGGGCTTATTTTTATGAAGGAGTGTTTCCTGCTATGAAAGGTTTCTCAAAACTTACCCAAGGGCTGTTAGGTCAGCCAATGTTGGATATTTTAACAAATGTCTGCGCGCTGGAGGCTGCCGGTAAAAAGGTTTACCGGTTTGAGGTTGGTGATGCAAATATAGACGCCTATCCCCATGTTATTGCCGCTACCAAAGAGGCTCTGGATAGAGGTCATACCAAATATGTCGATTCACTTGGCATTCCCCCCTTAAGGGAGGCTATTTGCGACTACACCGAGCGGAAACTGGGCTTTAAGCCTGATGTGTCCCAGGTAGCCATTATGCCGGCTAACAGTGTTATTGATTTTGTTATGCGCTGTGTGATTGACCCGGGTGAGGAGGTCATTTTTTCTGATCCGGGGTTTGCTGTATACATTGCTGTGGCAAGTTATCTGGGGATTAAAGCAGTTAAGGTGCCGGTAAGGGAAGAGAATGAATTTCGGCTTAACCCTGCCGACTTGTTGTCCCGGATCACCGATAAGACCAGACTGATTATTATTACATCGCCACAAAATCCAACCGGTGGTGTAATGACAGAAGCCGAGATGCTGCAGGTGGCCGAAATCGCCAGGGAAAAAGATATTTATCTGCTAAGTGATGAGATCTACGCGGAGAATATTTATGATTGCCAGCATTACTCGCCTGCTGTGGTTGATCAATGCCGGGAAAGAACGATTATTTTAAGTGGTTTTTCAAAAGGTCATTCCATGTCCGGCTGGCGATTAGGGTATGCCATCGGACCGGCAGATCTGATTGCCAAAATGGGTCAAATGTTTGAGACTGTCTATACTTGTGTACCGCCATTTATTCAATATGCCGGCATTAGCGCCCTCAATACTTCTCCAGAGTTAATGGCGCAACGTATCAGCCGTTATAAAAAGTTACGTGATCTTATGGTGGAAAAACTGAATGAGCTGCCTGGTATTACCTGTGCCACACCGAAAGGGGCCATCTACGTTTTTCCCAATATTACCGGTACCGGGCTTACTAGTAGAGAATTTGCCACACTTATGCTGGAAAAGGCCGGTGTGGCGGTGGTGCCCGGTTCCTGCTTTGGTGAAGGCGGTGAAGGGTATGTCCGCCTATGTTATGTTCGCGATGAGGAAATGATCACAGAGGCCTGTGCAGCAATGAAAAGCGTATTAACCGACCTGCTATAATTAACCCGAAACAGGGTAAGTGAAACTAATCACTTGACAGGGGATGTTTTGTATCTTAGAATAAAGGAAAAGCATAATAACTAAACATAATATGTAGCTTAGTCATAGTAGACTTTCTCGCAAATCGTGAGAAAGTCTTTTTTTTTGGTCAGTTGTCTGGTAGCTGCTGGCCGGTAAAAAGATATGTCCCAATAATAAAGTTGGAGGTTGTTATGTCTGAATTGCTTGAATGCCTGTTGCAGGCACTGTTGCCAATTGCACGTATTACCGGTGGGTATGCCACGGTTACTGATAAAGCTGGTGTCCGGATTAGGACTGTCGATTCCCAGGGGCAGGAGGTTGAAACATTAAAAGGCAAGATATTTAACTTAGCTAAGGAAGCCGGCAGTACCGGGATGGTTAGTGTCGGTCCGTCACAAATTACCGAGGGGGCTGAGGCCTGGAGCTTACCCTTAGGCGAATATGTACTTGCTGCAAGCAATTTTGAGCGGTTGAAATGTGAGCAGGAGTTAGAGGAGTCATTGAAGCTGGCCTTGCCGTTTATTGCCAGGGTCGCCGGCGGTGAGGCCGTGCTGTTTAATGAGGAGGGGCGCAGGGTAGCCAGTGTCGGTATTGATGGTCAAACCAATAGTAATTATATTGGTAAAGTCAGTGTTGCGGCCCAACAAGCCATTCAGAGCCAGCGGCCGGTGATTGGCGATTCTATGTCAGGGATGGGGGCTGTAGCTGTGCGAATCCCTATCACGAGAAAGTTTGGTTTCGGATTTAATAATGAGCAAGGTGTAAGAAAACAGCAAAAATTAATGGAGGAAGTCAAGAAATTCCAATATGCCCGTTACAATTTTTCCGATATTATTGGGTCAAGTGAAGCAATTGAAAAAATGAAAAGCAGGGCAGCGTTTGTTGCGAAAGGAATATCGTCTATTATTATCTCTGGCGAGACCGGTACCGGCAAGGAGTTATTTGCCCAGTCAATTCATAATGCCAGCGAGCGGCGGAGTAATCCCTTTATTGCCATTAATTGCGGTGCCCTGCCTGAATCGCTTATTGAAAGTTGTTTTTTTGGTTATGAAGAAGGGGCGTTTACCGGCGCCAAAAAAAGAGGAAGCTCAGGGGCGTTTGAGCAGGCTAATGGCGGGACAATATTTCTTGATGAAATCAGTGAAATGGACTTTAATTTACAGAGTAAATTATTGCGGGTATTACAGGAACGGGAGGTTACCCGCATCGGTGGCGGGAAGCCTTTCCGGGTTGATGTGAGGGTTATTGCCTCAACCAACCGCGACCTTGTTGAGATGATCAACAATGGGTCTTTCAGAAATGACCTATACTATCGTTTAAATGTTGTTGAACTCAAAGTTCCGTCCTTACGGGAGCGATCAGAGGATATTCCGGCGTTGGTCAAAATATTTATCAGTGAGTTTAATAATCTGCTGGGTAAATTTGTGACAGGGATTTCCGAGCAAGCGGTATACCATTTATGCCGGTATCAATGGCCTGGTAATATCCGCGAATTAAAAAATTGCATTGAATATATGATGAACATTGTCAGTGTTAACGAAAGTACAATTGAAATGAACCATTTACCTCATTATATTCATGGCTCACTACCGGAAGGGAAACAGCAGCAGCAGATCGGAACTTTGGCTGGAGCGGTGGCTGTGGTCGAACGGGAGTCTATCATTGGTGCTTTGAAATACACGGGCGGGGCTAAACGTGAAGCTGCTAAGCTCCTGGGGGTTAGTACAACAACACTGTGGCGTAAGATGGTCGAGCTGGGAATTGTAACAAATGTGAGTATCCAATGAAGTGGGTGTGATAATTGCGATTATGGAAGATACATTGCAAGAATAAAATGCAATAAAAGCCGGTATTAATGTATTTCTCGGTAATTACGGTAAAGAGCATTTCGAAATTGGAATGCTCTTTGTTTATAAAGGATGGTTTTTTTTAATTAAGTTCGAAAAATGCTGCCAGTTAGCTAAAATAATGTGGGTTTCCCCCCTGTTTTGCCCATGAATAAGAGGTTTCGACAAATTGGCATGATAATTGCTATATAATAATGCAAGTCCAAAATTGAGGGGGTGGAACCATTTATGGAATTTGCTTACTATAATCCGAAAAGCATTCAAGCCCTGGTAGACACTCTGAGCGGGCTGAACAACTATGCTTTACTTGCCGGCGGTACTGATTTATTAGTAAAAATGAAAGAAAAACTGCTGCGGCCAATGCCGGAAGCAGTCGTTGATATAAATGGTATTGATAGTTTACAACAAATTACCGATGAAGACGGTTATTTATGGATTGGGCCGCTTGTCAGCCATACCGATCTGACCAAGTCGGACCTAGTCAACCAAAAAGCAGTAATTCTGGCAGAAGCGGCCGGGCAGGTTGGTTCGCCGCAGATTAGAAATAAAGGGACAATAGGGGGTAATATTTGTAATGCATCACCTGCTGCCGACACTGTCCCGGCCTTGCTCGCTCTTGATGCACAGGTGAAACTCCGGAGTCAGGGCGGTTTTTTGGAACTGCCGTTAGCTGATGTGTTTAAAGGGCCAGGTAGAACCTGTTTAGTACCCGGACAATTTATTGCCCAGATCAAAGTTCGCCAAATCCAACCTGATGAAGGAGCGGCTTTTCTAAAATTTGGCAAACGAAAAGCATTGGCTATTGCTATCATTAATTGTGCTGCCTGGTTGAAAGTAAGTGATGGAATAATCAGTGATACCCGAATTGCCTTTGGTTCAGTGGCTCCTACCCCAATTCGGTTATACGAACTGGAAAAATGGCTGATTGGCAAACAGGCCAATGCCGAAGTATTTACCCAGGCCGGTGAAATCGCAGCTCAACTGCTTAAACCAATTGACGACGTGCGCAGTAAAGCCAGTTATCGTACCCGTCTGGCCCGGGTTATTGTGTTCAGGGCTTTAGTGACCGCACTGGAGCGAGTTGAAGTGGGGTGCAGGTGGTGAGTAAAAAAGCCATCGCCTTTACCTTAAACGGGCAGAAGACGGAGATTGCCGTTGAACCTAACCTGTTGCTTGTCGATATGCTGCGCAACCGGTTAGGGCTGACAGGTACCAAAATTGGTTGTGGTGAAGGTGACTGTGGGGCCTGTACTGTGCTTATAGATGGCAAAACTGTGAACTCCTGCTTGATACTGGCCTTACAGATTGAGGGGCATGAGGTGCTTACTGTTGAGGGGCTGGGTACCTATGATAAACTGCATCCGCTGCAAGCGGCATTTATTGACGAGGGTGCGGTACAGTGCGGTTTTTGTACTCCGGGCATGCTGCTCAGTGCCAAATCACTGTTGGATGACAACCCAAAACCTACGCGGCAGCAAATAGCCAAACATATTTCAGGGAATTTGTGCCGCTGCACCGGTTACGCCAAAATTATTAATGCCATTGAAAAGGTAGCAAACAGTCAATAGGCCTGGGAGGTGAGTAAATTGAGCCAATATCGGATCGTGGGACAGTCGGTGAAAAAGTTGGATGCAGTTGACAAAGTACTGGGAAAAGCTCAATTTGCCGCTGATATTCATTTTGACGGCATGTTACATATAAAAGTATTTCGCAGCAGCGTGCCGCATGGGATATTACGTTCGATTGATGTGTCCAAGGCTGAGATGCTGCCAGGCGTTGTGGTGATTCTGACCGGTAAAGATGTACCAGGCACTAACAGCACCGGGATGATCGTAAAGGATGAACCCGTATTGGTCAGAAATAACGAGAAGATCCGTAAAATAGGTGATCCACTGGCTTTGATTGCGGCCGAGACCGAGGCGCTGGCCGAAAAAGCGTTGGAACTTATTGAAGTAGATATAGAAGTATTACCGCCGGTATTTGACCCAGTGGCAGCCATGTCAGATTCTGCTCCCAGGATTTATGAAGATGGTAATATATTGGCTGTCCGTAAAATTCGTAAAGGTGATACTGGCGCAGCTTTTCAACGGTGTGCAGTGGTGGTTGAAGAAGAATACCGGACACAAATGGTAGAACACGGCTATATTGAACCAGAAGCCGGGGTAGCAAAACTTGATGGTGATGTGGTCACGATCTGGGTATCTACTCAAAACACACATTTTGACGCGAAAGAGGTAGCCCGGAATCTCAAAATGGGGCTGGATAAGGTACGGGTGATTCAGGCGGCGACCGGCGGCGGGTTTGGTGGAAAACTGGATATTTCGGTGCAGGTTCATTTAGGTTTGATCGCGATGAGAACACGACGGCCTGTAAAACTTGTCTATTCACGAACCGAATCGATTGTTAATTCCTCCAAACGGCACCCTTGTACGATAAAAATGAAGACAGGCGCTGACGGGAACGGTAAACTGCTGGCAATGGAGTGCTCAATTATTGGTGATACCGGAGCCTATGCATCATATGGGCCGGGAACACTGACCCGGACAGCGGTGCATGCGACCGGACCCTACGAAATTCCCCATGTTGCGATTGAGGCTTATACGGTATATACCAACAATCCGACAGCAGGGGCTATGCGTGGGTTTGGCGTACCGCAGGTCGCTTTTGCCCATGAGGCCCAGATGGATATGCTGGCTGAGAAAATCGGCATATCGCCGCTGGAGATCAGACTGCTAAATGCGTTTCGTCCTGGTTCTGTGACTGCGACCGGGGCAGAGTTACAGCAGAGTATCGGGATTATCCCGACCCTGGAAAAGACTGCAGCAGCGAAAACACTTATAAGCAGCCCTGACTTCAATGCGAAGTGGCGCAAAAAGCGTGGCACCGGTATGGCTTCCATGTGGTATGGCATTGGTAATACCGGGCTGCCCAATCCATCCGGGGCTTATGTGAATTTACTGGATGACGGAACGGTGCTTGTTTTAACCGGCTGCGCCGACATTGGACAAGGATCTGATACTGTTTTGGCCCAGATTGTAGCTGAGGAGTTCGGCATTGATATGGAGGATATTCGCGTGGTATCGGCCGATACCGGAATTACCCCTGACGGCGGGGCGTCGTCGGCCAGCCGTCAGACATACATCTCCGGCAATGCGGTGCGCCTGGCTGCACAAGAAGCGAAAAAAGTACTTATT
The DNA here is from genome assembly GCF_035561255.1 of Sporomusa sp. Taxonomy (GTDB): domain Bacteria; phylum Bacillota; class Negativicutes; order Sporomusales; family Sporomusaceae; genus Sporomusa. The sequence goes on from NZ_DATMXX010000071.1 coordinate 27,130, forward strand.
GAGATGGCCGCAGTCATGTTAGGGGTTGTCCCTGCTGACGTGGTAGTAGGTCATAAGGAACTTAGTGTCAGGGCTGCTTCAGATAAGTCGCAATTTTTATCAGATTGTCTCAGTGAATGCCGCCTTGATTTAGGCTTGTCGCCTAAAGGAAAGGGTCAGTCGGTATCGTTGGCCGACTGTATTGCTCAATGCCGGATGAAAGGTAAGCTCACCCTTGGTCACGGCTGGTTTAACCCGGATACTACCGGTCTGGATCCGGAAACCGGACAGGGTAAACCCTATGCCACCTATGCGTTTGCTACGCAAATTGCTGAAATAGAAGTAGATACTGAATCAGGTGAGATTGAGGTTATCCGGATTGTTGCCGCACATGATGTGGGACAGGCCATTAACCCGCTTAATATTGAAGGCCAGATTGAAGGCGGCTGTACGATGGGCTTGGGGTATGCATTAACAGAAGAAATACAGGTGCATGAGGGAAAGATCCTGACCAAAAATCTGGCAACATACCTTATGCCAACCGCACTGGATGTTCCCCCAATGTACCCACTCATCGTGGAAGAGCCTGAACTAACCGGCCCATTTGGCGCAAAAGGGGTAGGTGAACCGACGCTGATCCCCACCGCTGCGGCAATTGCCAATGCCGTATATAACGCGATTGGGGTGCGATTTACTGAATTACCAATAACCCCGGAGAAAGTTTTAGCCAGATTGCAGGAACTTTAGCAGAGTTAGCGTGATATCTCTAATTCATTCACCAACCGGTGTGCTGGAATCAACCGATGATTAATGACATTTGAATTCAACCTTTAGTGTAAGTGTGGAGAGCCGGTTTTGATTCCGGCCACCGCAGCTATAGCCAATGACGTCTAAGCTGTGATCGGTGTATAGATAGATTCATTGCAATGAGCCTATAAAAGGGCTGCCGCAGTGACAACCGAGACTAAGCGAGCAACGGTGCAGCAAGATGGAGGCGATGCATGAACAGGTTAGTATTGTGCGCGAGACTAATGAATTCTTATAAAAATAATTAATCAGAGGTATTTATTATGAATAACTATGGAACATCTGTGGTTGTAGCGGCAAGGCTTGACCGTCTGCCACTCTCCAGATTTCACTACAAATTACTAACTATTAATGGGTGTGCCTGGGCTTTTGATGCTTTTGATGTGGGCTTGGTAACCTTTATCGCTACAGCGCTGATCCAGGCCTGGCATCTAAGCCCGGCGCAAGTGGGAATTTTGCTTAGTTCAGGATTATTAGGCATGATGGCAGGAGCTTTTCTGTCAGGTCCTGCAGCAGACCGCTTTGGCCGTAAGGCTGTTTTTCAATGGACAATGTTGTTGTTCTCAGCTGCCTCTCTGGCCTGTGCTTTTGCCTGGGACTTTACATCATTAATTTGCTTTCGTTTCTTAGTTGGTGTGGGGCTAGGTGGCGAGACCCCGGTAGTTACTGCGCTGATGGGGGAATTTATTCCGGCAAAGGACCGGGGGAAAGTCCAGGGCCTGCTTAATACGTTCTGGGCAGTCGGCTGGCTTGCGGCCGCGGCACTTTCCTACTTTATTATTCCGGGTATTCAGGATGGCTGGCGATGGGCTTTTGCTATCGGGGCTCTACCGGCCCTTTACATCTGGGTAGTTCGCCGGAAACTGCCGGAATCTCCCCGGTGGCTTGCTTTGCAGGGACGGGATAAGGAAGCGTTGGCAATTGTTGACCAGATTGAGGCTGAGGTAGCGAAAACCAGCAAAATACCACCAGTCACGGAAGCCTCTATGGCGGCTGTTTCTGTAGCAGGTAAGGGGTCTATTGGAACTTTGTTCTCACCGCAGTACTGGCGAACAACACTAATGCTGTGGCTGCTCTGGTTTTTGGGGATGTTCGGCTATTATGGCCTTTTCGCCTGGCTGCCTTCACTGCTTGTTAAGGCTGGTCATAGCATGGTCAAGTCTTTCCTCTATGTGGTTATCATGCAGCTGGCTTACATACCTAATCAAATATTATGTGCTTATGGCATGGACAAGTTTGGCAGAAAGCGGCTGCTGACAGCTAATCTGCTGTTAGCAGGAGTAGCTACAGTACTATTTGGCTGGGCTTTAGGCTATGGGGCTTTAGAGATTAGTCAGGTTGTACTTTTAGGAGTCCTGACCTCTTTCTTCGTATCAGGGGTATGGGGCATAACCTATACCTATACGCCAGAGCTTTATCCTACAAGTGTAAGGGTAACAGGAACAAGCATGGCGGCAACCTGGTCACGTCTGGGTTCGATGATGGCTCCGCTGGTTATCGGCTATGCACTTAACTTTATCGGCGTTACCGGGGCAATTGCTATAGTTGCCGGCGCATTTATCCTTGCCGGTATTGCAGTAGCAATCCTGGGCAGGGAAACCCAGGGGCGGGGCCTGCAATAAGAAGCAGATCATTATGTCCACCAATAGGCGTACGATGAATGTGGAGGTAATGCTGCTCATTCATCGCGGCCACAGCTATAGCCAAAGATGTCTAGGCTGTAACCGGTGTATAGATAGATTCATTGTGACAACCCGGCAGGGCTGAGCAATGATGGCTAACTTAGAGAGCGGCAACGGTGCAGCTGGATGGAGGCGATGCAAAAAAAAGTTAAGCAATAAAACGTTTTTAGATCCAAAATGAAGGAGTTGTTTACATGTCCACAATTACTGAGCGTTTAGGAAACTTACCTCTCGGGAAATTCCACTGGCGGTTATTGCTGATTATGTGTTTAGGCTGGGCGTTTGATGCCATGGACACAGGTATTATTTCCTTTGTTTTACCCAAGCTGATTGCTACATGGAAATTGAGTTCGGCGCAAGTTGGCTTTGTTGGTAGTGTAGGTTTGATTGGCATGGCTATCGGTGCAATGCTTGGCGGCACGATTGCTGACTATATTGGCCGGAAAAAGGTTTTTGCCGCAACCCTGATTATCTACAGCCTGGGAACAGGCGCCTGCGGCTTATCCTGGAATTACGAGTCATTGCTCTTTTTCCGTTTTTTAGTTGGTTTTGGCTTAGGTGGACAACTGCCTGTTGCTATTACTTTAATGAGCGAGTATTCTCCTACTAAATACCGGGGCCGGATGATTGTACTGCTCGAAAGCGCCTGGGCTTTTGGCTGGCTGGCGGCTTCAATTATCTCCTACCTGATTATTCCTAAGTACGGCTGGGAGGTTGCTTTTTATATCGGTGCCCTGCCGGCATTATACGTCTTTTACCTGTGGCGGACTGTACCGGAATCGGCGCTGTTCCTGATGAAAAAAGGACAGGTAGACGAAGCTCATGCCTTGGTGTCCGATATTGAAAAAGAGCTTGGCGTAACGCCAGGCCAGAAACCATCGCTGGCGGAAATACAGACAGCTGCGTCAGCGCCTGCGTTTAGTGTATTGCAGTTGTTTAGCCCTAAATATATTAAGCGGACTGCCTGCTTATGGATCCTGTGGTTTTGCATCGTATTCTCCTATTATGGTATTTTCCTCTGGCTGCCTACCCTGCTGGTTAAAGCCGGACACAATATGGTCCAGTCCTTTGAGTTTGTATTATGGATGACAGTAGCGCAAATCCCGGGATATTTTGCCGCAGCTGCGCTGGTCGATAAGCTTGGCCGCAAAGCAACTATGGCAACTTTCCTGCTTGGCTGCGCATTCTCGGCGTACATGTTTGGCAGCGCGGTTTCGGTTACTGATATCTATTTGTGGGGCTGCCTGATGTCCTTCTTCAATCTTGGTGCCTGGGGTATTTTATATACCTACACTCCTGAACTGTATCCCACAGAGGCGCGCACCACCGGTGTGGGCTGGGCAGCAGGCTTCGGCCGGATTGGCGGTATCGCCGCCCCAATGGTTGTTGCGGCGATGATTACCGGTCCTGATAAAATTCCACTGGTATTTATGATGTTTACGGCAGTGTTGGTTATCGCTGCGTTAGACATGATTGTCCTGGGTGATGAAACCAAACAAAAAGCATTAAATTAGACGGCACTGAAAAAGAATCGGCAGAGAAATGGATGTTTCTCTGCCTGTTCTTTAAAATCTCTGGAGGTGGCTGAAATGGCATATACAGCGATAACAAATATTGGAATTCTGGTCTCCGGAAATATTAATGAGCCGGTTTTGCCGGCTGACACGATTATTATTCATGACGGAAAGATTGAGGCTGTGGGCGGCCCAAAACTTCTTGATGATCTTAAACTACATTCTGATGCATACAAACTCATTGATGCCGGTGGGATGACGGTAGTGCCGGGGTTGATTGATTCACATGTTCACCCGGTTATTGGCGATTATACCCCCAGGCAGAAAATGGCTGATTTTATAGATAGTTCTTTACATGGCGGTGTAACTACCATGATCTCGGCTGGTGAGTGTCATACCCCCGGCCGGCCTACTGATCCGGTGGGGGTAAAGGCCCTGGCCGTACTGGCACAACGCTCTTTTCAGAAACAACGTCCCGGTGGTGTAAAGGTTCATGGCGGTGCGGTCATTTTGGAAAAAGGGTTGACTGAGGCTGATTTTGCTGAATTAGCGGCCAATGGCGTCTGGCTGGTTGGTGAAGTCGGGCTGGGTTCAATTAAAAAGCCGGCCGAGGCTGCGCCGATGGTTGAGTGGGCAAAAGCCCATGGGATGAAAGTCATGATGCATACCGGCGGTACCTCGATTCCCGGCAGTTCAACAGTTACAGCTGCGGATGTCATGGCGGTAAAGCCACACGTTGTTTCCCACATTAATGGCGGGCCGACAGCGATCTCGCCGGCAGAAGTCGATAAACTGATCACAGACAGTGACTTGATCCTGGAGGTTGTCCAATGCGGCAATCCCAAAATAGCTGACCAGACTGTGCGCAAATTGGCCGGACTGGGTCAACTAAATAGGGTTATCTTCGGCAATGATGCGCCCTCCGGCACCGGGGTTATTCCGCTGGGTATCCTGCGGACGATTGTTCAGACTGCCTGTATGTCCGATATCCCTGCTGAAACAGCGATCGCCATGGCTACCGGAAATACAGCCCGGGTGTACGGGCTTAATACCGGGATTATTGCTCCTGGTAAAGAAGCTGATCTGGCGATTATTGATACACCGCTGGGCTCGGTCGGCAGGAATGCGCTTGAAGCCATGCAGGCCGGAGACCTGCCCGGGGTGGCGCTGGTCTTAATTGATGGCGAAATCAAAGTAAATACAAGCCGCAATACACCGCCGGCGGCAGGCAAGGTAACATTGGGGTAGACTGGCGGTGACATATACCAGTCCAGGACCGGAAGAAAGCTGGGGGATGGAAGCATGAAGGGAAAGCGCCCGCAGAACATCGCCGCTTTAATACTGGCAGCCGGGTTTTCCTCCCGTATGGGAGCATTTAAGCCGCTGCTTCCTTTTGGTGAGAGTTCGGTCATCGAAACAGTAGTAAATACCTTCCGGCAAGCGGGAGTCGCTGACATTAGAGTAGTGGTTGGCTGGCAGGCGGAGAGATTACGGCCTGTTTTAGATCAATTGCAAGTGACGGTAGTGATAAATGAACGCTATGAAGAAGGCATGTTTTCTTCTGTGCTTGCCGGGTTGCATTCCTTTACAGAGCAACCGGAAGGTGTGTTGCTGCTGCCTGTCGATACACCGATGGTGAAGCAAACCAGTATTAAAACCATGCTAAGGAAATTCCGCCAAACAGATTCGGCTGTGGTATATCCTGTTTTCAGGGGGCGGAGGGGCCACCCACCGCTGATTAGTGGTAAGTATTTCGACAATATCCTTGCTGTGGCAGGCTCAGGCACGCTTAAGAGCGCGCTGGAGTGTTTGGCACCGGCTATCAATGTCGAAGTGCCTGACCGGGGGGTGCTGCTTGATATAGATACCCCCGCGGACTATGAAGAATTGAATGATTATCGTCTGGGCAAGGCGTTGCCTACCTGTGAGGACGCGGTTGCCCTGTTGAAAGATAGCCAACCCTCAAATAAGGTTATCCAACACAGCCTGGCAGTAGCAACAGCCGGACGGCAATTAGCCGACAAGCTGAACAAGGCGGGATTACATTTGAATAGCACTGCAGTCGAGGTTGGCGGTATATTGCACGATATTGCCAAAGGGAAACCGCACCATGCGCGCCAGGGAGCCAAGCTAATGAAAAGGTATGGGTATCCGCGCCTTGCCGGGATTATTGCCACCCATATGGATTTGATATTTGATGATAAGAGCACGTTGGATGAAGCAGCCATCGTCTTTCTTGCCGATAAATTGACCCATGAGGGGCAAATCGTTAGTGTTGAAGAGAGATTTGAAAATGCTTTACAAAGATTCTCGAATGAGCCGGATAAAGTATTATTGATAAAACAACGCATGTCGTCTGCGCAGCGGATTCTTGCCCGGATTAGTGGGATTCTAGGGGGTTGCCACTGCAATGATATAAAGCTACAGGATTATAAAAATTTTAACTGCTAAACAAGTGGTATGTTGACAGGTTTTTGGCTGGTTATGTTGGTTGGTTATAGGGAAAGGAGCAGCGTTGTGAGTAAGTTTAAATATGTGAGAGCAGAGTCACTACAGCAGGCAGTTCAATTAATTAAAGAGAATTCCGGTTATTACCTTATTGCCGGTGGAACAGATCTTATGGTGAAGCTAAAAGAAAAACTTATTGATCCTGTGGCAATTGTCGATATTGGCAGGCTGGAAGAACTGGGTGGCATCACCTGGGACAATGGCAGAATTACGATTGGGGCTGCTGTTACCCATACACAGGTATACGAATCAGCGGTGATTAACCGCTATGCCCCGGCGCTGGCAAAAGCAGCCGGTTTGGTAGGTTCACCGCAAATCCGGAACACGGGAACAATCGGCGGAAATATCGGCAATGCTTCTCCTGCTGCCGATACGGTTCCGGCTCTGATTGCTTATGGGGCACAGGTAAAAGTAGCGACAGGCAGCGGCATTAAGGAGATTAGCCTCAGTAATTTGTTTACCGGCCCTGGCCGTACCGTGCTGGAGCCTGGCGAAATCATAGTTGCGATTACTTTTCAGGCCCAGCAGCCTGGTCAAAGCTCCAGCTTTCAGAAATTAGGCAAACGCAAAGCGTTAGCCATTGCTGTGGTCAATGCCGCTGTTTGGCTGGAGGTTGAAGAAAACACCCGGAAGGTGACTGGGGTACGGCTTGCTCTTGGTTCTGTGGCGGCTACTGTGATAAGAGCGACAGAGGCGGAAAACATCTTGCTGGGCCGGGTTCTTTCCCACAGCCTCATTCAGCAGGCGGCTGATAAGGTTGCAGAGACGGTCAAACCAATTGATGATGTGCGCTCGGAAGCTGTATACCGCCAGCAGACGGCAGGGGTTTTGATTAAGAGAGCATTGGAAGAAGCCTGGGCTGAATAAGTTAGGTAGGGAGATATGATGGAAAAGGTAACTATTAATTTTGTTCTTAACAGTGAAAAAGTGACAGTCGCGATTGAGCCTGACCAGCGGCTGGTGGATGTTATTCGTCAGGAATTCGGTCTTACCGGGACAAAAATTGGCTGTGGTGAAGGCGATTGTGGCGCCTGTACTGTGATTATTGATGGGGTGACAGCTAATTCCTGTTTGGTGCTGGCAGCTCAGGTTGACCGCCGGGAAGTGGTTACGATTGAAGGCTTGGGTGATTATGAGCAACTGCACCCGCTGCAACAGGCTTTTATTGAAGAGGGCGCAGTACAGTGCGGCTTTTGTACCCCAGGTATGATTCTATCCGCCAAAGTGTTATTAGATAAACATCCTCACCCGGACCGGGAAGAGATTATGGGGGCTATAGCCGGTAATCTCTGCCGTTGTACCGGCTATACCAAAATAGCCAATGCGATCGAAAAAGTAGTCAAGCAAAAACGATGAGTCTCCAAAGGAGTTGGCATAGATGGGAGATTTCTCCGTAATCGGAAAATCAGTGATTCGTAAAGATGCTCTGGATAAAGTGTTGGGAAAGACCAAGTTTAGCGCAGATATTAAATTGCCGGCTATGCTCTATGCCAAAGTGCTCCGGAGTAAAGTACCGCATGCCCTGTTGAAAAGTATTGATGTGGCGGCAGCTAAGGCTTTGCCCGGGGTCGTTGCGGTCCTGACAGCGGCAGATGTGCCTGGCAGTAATGCTCATGGCATTGTTATCAAAGATGAACCTGTTTTGGTATATGATAAAATACGTAAAATTGGTGATGCGCTGGCCGTGGTGGCAGCGGAAACAGAAGAACTGGCAATACAGGCCTTAGGGTTAATTAACGTTGAAATCGAGGAGCTGCCGCCGGTATTTGATGCTGAAGAGGCTATGCGTCCAGACGCACCCAAGGTTCATGGCGACAGCAACATACTGTCTTTGCGCAAGATCCGCAAAGGTGATGTAGCGGCGGCTTTTGCCGGTGCCGATATTATCATAGAACAAACCTACCGGACGCAAATGCAGGAACATGCGTATATTGAGCCTGAGGCCGGGGTGGCGTACCTGGATGGTGATGTCGTGGTCATCAAAGCCTCAACCCAGAATACGCATTTTGACTGCCGGGAAGTAGCCCGCAATCTGGCGATGCCCAGCAATAAGGTTAGAGTGATCCAGGCTCCCACCGGCGGTGGTTTTGGCGGTAAACTGGATGTGTCGGTACAAATCTTTCTGGCTCTCCTGGCCGTACGTACAAAACGCCCGGTTCAACTGGTATATACACGGGAAGAATCCTTAGTTGCCTCCCCTAAACGACACCCATGCACAATAAGCTATAAAACAGCGGCCGATAAGAATGGTAAGCTGCTGGCCATTGATGTGGTGGCGATCGCCGATACGGGGGCTTATTCCTCCTATGGACCGGCGCCGGTCACCCGCCTGGCTGTTCATGCCACCGGCCCCTACGAAGTACCGCATGTACGGGTGGATGCATATACCATCTATACAAACAATCCAACAGCCGGGGCCATGCGCGGTTTCGGGGTGCCCCAAATCGCCTTTGCCTATGAGCAGCAGATGGATATGGTTGCGGAGAAAGCCGGCATCAGCCCACTGGCGGTACGTTTAATCAATACACTCAAGGAGAATAGTGTTACAGCAACCGGACAGATACTTGAAACCGGGGGCGGAATTGATAGCACACTTACCGCCGCTTATGCTAAAGTGCAGGAGCATATCAATGGACAAGCCCGGACGGACACTGTAAAGAGACGGGGATATGGTATTGGCTGTATGTTTTATGGTATCGGCAATACCGGTCTGCCTAATCCGGCCGGGGCATATGTTGACTTTTTGGATGATGGTACGGTGAACCTGATGGTTGGCGCCGCTGATATCGGGCAGGGATCTAATACGATCATCGCCCAGATTGTTGCTGAAGAATTAGGGATTTCCTTTGATGATATCCATGTTATCTCCGCCGATACCGGGGTTACGCCTGATGGTGGTGCAACCTCTGCCAGCCGCCAGACTTATATTTCCGGGAATGCTGCCTTGCGTGCTGCCAGGGAAGCGAAAAAAATCGTACTGGAAGTGGCAGCTGAGAGTTTTGGTGTTCCGGCAGCTCAGATTGTGCTGAAGGACGGCTGGGTTACTGTTCAGGGGCAGCAAGAGCAGTTCCGTAAAACGATTAAAGAGATATTAGCCGCCTGCCGGAGCAAAGGGAAAATGACAATCGGCCATGGGTGGTTTAATCCAACAACTACCGGACTTGACAATGCTACAGGCGCCGGTGCGCCATATGAGGCCTATGCTTTTGGCAGCCAGGCCGTTGAGGTTGAAGTTGACACTGAAACCGGGCAGGTAGAGGTATTAAATATCTATGCGGCCCATGATGTGGGCAAAGCGGTCAATCCTCTCCAGGTGGAAGCCCAGATTGAGGGGGGAAGCATTATGGGGTTGGGTTATGGTATCTATGAAGACGTAAAGAAAGACCGGGGCAGGATTAAAACACCCTCGTTTGCCACTTACCTTATTCCTACCTCGCTTGATGTGCCGGCCGTGCATTCGATCATTGTGGAAGAGCCGGCCGATACCGGACCTTTTGGTGCGAAAGGCTTGGGGGAAACCTCACTTGTTCCGACGGCTGCCGCGATTGCCAACGCCGTGTATGATGCGGTTGGCATTCGCGTTACCGAATTGCCGGTTAGTCCGGAACGGGTGTTACGCCTGTTAAAGGCTAGCGGTAACGCTATTAGGCAAGGTAACGATAGGCCGGTTTAAGGGGGACACACATGTGATTGTAATTGAAGAAAGCCTGTGCAAAGGCTGCGGGCTTTGCATAAAGAACTGCCCCACAAGTGCGGTTGCTTTAATCGATAAAATAGCACAGTTAGGTATTCACTGTACCAGTTGCGGTATCTGTCTGCGGGTTTGTCCCTGTGGCGCAGTCAGCCGGAATGACATTGTAGCTGACGGTGCTGCCGTTTGCCGGGCTTGCCCGGTGCAGTGCGCGATCCAGCCTGGTTTTGAAGGGGCTTGCCGCCGGTATACCAATGTCAATGGTACGCTTATCCGCAATCGTGAGTTAGTAGCGGCAAGTGACCGGGCCGGCAAGTTATATCCGGAAATACCGGACCGCCCGCTGATCACGGCTGTTGGGGCAGGGACTGAATACCCCTGTTGTAAACCGGCACCGCATATAGTAGCAGATAGAGTACGCGATATTGAGGTAATCACCGTGGTTACCGAGGCGCCGCTCAGCTATAGTGGCATTAAGGTTAAAATCGATGCCAATGCTCATATTGGGGCAGAAGGGGCACGCGTGTTCAGGGACGGCGCTGCAATCGGCATGGTGGATACCGAGGAGTATGGCGCCAAGATGTTATCAATCGGCGGTGCCAACATCTTAAGCGGTAAACATGGCTTTGCGGCAGCCCGGACCATTGTCGGCCTGGCAAATGGTGAGCGGATGGTATTACAGGTGGAAAAAGGCAGTACGCTGGACATTACCGTGGGACAGCCCCCGATCATTGACGGTGTGACCGAAAAGAAAATGCGGGTTGGCTGTGGCAGTGCAACCGTTGGTATGTTTGCCGCCCAGTTAAGCAGCGTTGTCGATGAAGCCATTATCCTGGATCATCACGTCATTGGTTTATTATCTGAGCACCGGGCCGGGGAAGAGGTTGGGATGACCTACAGTGGTGTTATCCCAAACGGACGAAAAAGCACCCGCGGGCGTTATTTCGGTGAACAAGGTCATGGCTGGGGTGGTACCAACATCGCCGGACCGTTACAGGCAGTAAAAATGGTAGATATGAACCTGGCTAAACCGGGGCTGCGGATATTGGTTACTGAGACGACCGGGCAGCAGGCAGGGCTTTTAGCCGTGCAGTCTGACGGTACGGTAACAGAAATTCCGTTGACTGCTGAGATTCAGGCTGTAGTTGACCTGATTGCCGCCAACTGTGAGGAAGCCCGTGTATCGGCGGTATATGTGGGGGGAACGGGCGGCAGTGCCCGGGCCGGGGTAACCACTTATCCGATTAAGCTCTCGCAGGCGGTGCATCAAGGCGAGGTTAAGCTGACAATCGGCGGGGCTCCAACCTATATTCTGCCAGGCGGTGGCATTAACTTCATGGTTGATGTGGAAAAAGTGGTACCGCAGGCTTTTACCTGGGTTGCGACACCGGCCACCGTGGCGCCGGTCGAATATACCATGACGCGGGCAACATTTGAAAAAATTGGCGGGCACACTGCCGCCGTTAAACCGGTGGCTACAGTAAAAAAGGATGTTTAAATCATGATTGCAATAACTGCTCCAGGGCAGGTAAAACTAGACTATGGTCCAATGCAAATGACGATTAGCGCGCAGGGAGGCAGCGGTCCGCTGACCGAGCTGGCCCAACAGGCTGCCGGGTATGCCAAAACTGTGCTGGCCGAACTGGCTGTTTACCAAAAAACAGCAGCAAGCCCGCAGCAGGCCATAATAGCCACTGACGGTTTGCCGGACGTGCTGCAGTGTATGCTGGCAGCTGTAAAGCGGGCAGGTGATGCAACCCTGACGCCGATGGCGGCGGTAGCCGGCACGATTGCCGACCTGACTGCCGACTGGCTGCTGGCGCAGGGGGCAGTGAAAGCTATTGTCAATAACGGGGGCGATATAGCTGTCAGGCTGACCGGTCCCTGGACAACAGCGGTAGGGGTGGCACCGGCGCTTGGCCTGCAGCCTACCCATGTTCTGCCCCTGGACACAGGGCGGGGGATTGGCGGTATTGCCACAAGCGGCCTGGGTGGGCGCAGTTTTACCAAAGGAATCGCCACCGCCGCCGTAGTGGCGGCAGGTACGGCGGCAGTCGCTGATGCCTGCGCCACCAGCCTGGGCAATGCCACCTATGTCGAGCACCCGGCAATTAAACTGGCCTGGGCTGAGCAGCTTGACCCCAATACCGATATTCGCGGCCACCTGGTTGTGCGGGAAGTGGGGTTGCTGCCACCGGCGGTGGTTGAAACGGCACTCAGGCAGGGGTGGGCACGAGCGGCTGAATTATATAAACAGGGAGTCATTGCGGGAGCAGCGATTTTTGTCCAGCAGCAGCTGGTCATGATTCCGGAGGGTTTTCTTGTTGAAATAGGGCGATAAGTTAAGGTCTCTTGATAAATAGCTATTGGAGGTAAGAGCGATGGATTTGACAATACGCAAAATTGTTACAGTTGTGGAAGAGGTTTGTATGGACGGCAAGAAAGCGGTTGATAAACCTTTCAAAAAATGCGCGGCAGCAGCGGTTATAAAAAACCCGTTTGCCGGTGAATATGCAGAAGACCTGAGCCTGCTCAGCGATATTGGCGAATATCTGGGCGGTTTGCTGGCCCGGAAGGCAGTGGCGGCGATGGGCATAAACCCCGAACAGGCCGAGAGTTATGGCAAAGGGGCTATTATCGGCATGAATGGTGAATTAGAGCATGGTGCAGCCATTCTGCACCCTAAGCTGGGCAAACCAATGCGGGAAGCAGTCAGCGGTGGCAAGGCTATCATTCCTTCAGCCAAAAAGCTGGGAGGGCCGGGAACCTCGCTGGACGTACCTGTACACTATAAAGATGCCGCTTTTGTCAGAACCCACTATGACGCTATGGAGGTACGGCTGCATGATGCGCCGGCGGCAGATGAGATTCTGGTTGCGGTTGTGGTAACCTCCGGGGGACGGCCCCATCCGCGCATTGGCGGTTTGCAAGTACAGGAAATAAAAGGTGAAGATGGCCTGAGATAACAGGCACAAGGGTGGAGTAGAAGAATGAAGGTTGGGTTTATTGGGATTGGGGCCATGGGTAAACCGATGGCGCAAAATTTACTGAAGTCTGCTAAGGTTCAACTATACATATATGATGTTAACGCGGCAGCAGTAGCTGAACTGGCGGCACAAGGCGCAATCCCGTGCCGGTCGCCCCGGGAACTGGCCGAGGCCGCAGCCGTGATCATTATGATGCTGCCGAATGCTGCTATTGTCGAGACTACCCTGACCGGTGAGCAGGGCCTGCTGGCCGGTGGTACAGCTGGGCACACCATCATTGATATGAGCAGCGTGGCTGCCGCCAGTACGCACAGGATGGCTGCGCTGGCCCAGGCTAAAGGGATAGAGTATATTGACGCCCCGGTAAGCGGCGGGGTTGCCGGCGCCGTGGCCGGAACCCTGACAATTATGGTGGGCGGCGAAGCGGCGGCGGTACAGGCTATTGAGCCGATTCTGCAAATGCTGGGCCAAAAAATCTACCATGTTGGCGCCACTGGTGCCGGCGATTCGATGAAAGTGGTAAACAACCTCTTGCTGGGCATCAATATGGCGGCAGTAGCCGAAGCGTTGGTGCTGGGAGCAAAGTCAGGTCTTAAGCCCCGGGTCATGCTGGATATTATTAAGGAGAGTTCGGGGCGCAGTTATGCCTTAGAAGCGAAAACAGAGAAGTTTATTCTAAAAAATAATTTTGCTGCCGGCTTTGCCATTGATTTGGAATATAAAGATCTGGACTTGGCGATGGAAACAGCCAAGAATCTGGATGTACCCTTGCCTGTGGGCGCTTCAGCCCAACAAGTGTTTGCCATGGCTAAGGCCAAAGGCTTAGGGCGGGAGGATATTTCGGCCGTAATTAAGATATGGGAAGAATTGACAGGTGTTCAAGTAAGGGAATAAAGGTCGGTGGTCGATGATGGAAAGAATCAATCAAATCATTGCTGAGAACGGTTTGGCAGCCGGTGAACTGACAATTGGTGACTGCATTGAAATAGCCAGACAGGCCCAGGTGCAAGTCAGTGAGGTCGTTGTTGCCGAAGCCATGGCAACAAGCAACATGACCCGGTCGGAGGTATATTCAGCCGTGCTTGCCAGTTTTTCGCATAATCTATATGCTGTGGAAATCGGGACAACAACAGGCTCAAGCTTTTTGATGGGAACTGCCGGCCGGGAAGTGGCGCAAGCCGGCGCACCACAGCTTGTGGCTGATGAGTTTCTCAATAAAGTACTGACCTATACGCTGGGGGCGCAGGTGGGCAATCACTCGGTCGGGCTGCAGCCTTGTGCCGGTACCGGTGACTCATGTACCTATGCCGGTTTTGTCCGGGCAATGCTGGAAGAACTGGAGGATAAGGAAACAGTAGCCCGGGTTGCTGCCGTCATGCTAAAAATCGGTACGATATTCCGGGTGGGCAAGACCTCAACCGGTTGTAATATGGAGGGCTTCGGTGCCGGGGCGGCGGCATCAGCTGCAGCCTTTGTCGAGTTGGCTGGCGGTAAACCGGCCGATATGGCTAAGGCTATTGTGCTGGCAATATCGCCAACAATTGCCAACCCCTGTACCCCCCGGGTTATGGTAGCGGGGTTATGTGCGACGCATATCGGCGGTGGTGTGATGATCGGGAAACTGGCAGCCCAGCTGGCCATGTTTACCTCGATACCGGTAACTGTGCCGGTCGATGTCATGATTGCAATGGCGGCAGCTGTGCATCCGGTATCGGCGAAACAGGTGGTACCTGTTGTTATTCAGTATATGGAACCGTTTTTCAAGACCAATACGGCGGTAGAGACCTATATCGGCGAAGATGTCCAGGCGCAGGAAAAGTCCCGTATTGATGAAACGATCAAACAAGCCCTGGCTGAGGCGCGGGCTATGGCCAGCAAGGCTAATGCCATTGTCAAGCCTTTTGGCGAGGCCGTTGTCGGCGGCAGCAGTCAAGCAGTCGGTTCGCCGACCAATGCCGCGCGGATTGCCCATTATCTGTCTAAAGGGAAAATTACTAAAGTAAAAATAGAGTTGTATCCTGAATTGTTTGCCCGCCGGGGGATTAATGTTCCCGGCATTCTGATGGCCGCTGTATATGGGGCAGGAACTGACAATAGCCAGTTGTACCGGGAAGTAATGAGTAAGGTAGCAAGTGAGGGAATCGCGGTCGAGATCCTGCAGGTTGACAAGCCGCAATTGCAGCAGATTACAGTCTTTGCGTCTGAAAAGACCGGTATGGTGTCGGCGCTTAACCGGGGTGGCGGCCGACTGGTGCTAAAGGATGCATCAGATAAGGAAGAAGCCTGGCGCGTGGCTAAAAGGCTGGGTATTGAGACTGTTGAATAGGGGGATACCATGAATTTCGTAGAAGAATATCTGGCCAGGGCCGCAGGCCTGGACACTGTTGTGGCAGGACAGGATATCCGCTGCCGTGTTGATCTGGTGGCAGCGCATGATGTCACCGGGCCGATGGCCATTCAACAGTTTGAACAGATCGGGATTGATCATGTGTTTGATCCCCAGAAGGTCGTGATGGTGATTGATCATATCTTTCCGGCGGCTACTGTTCAGGCCAAGACGATGCACTGGATTATGAAGGATTTTGCCAGGCAGTATGGGATTACCCTGTATGATAAGGGCCAGGGCGTTATTCACCAGGTGCTTGCCGAGTCTCACCGGCTGCAGCCGGGAGCCATTCTGGTGGGGGCCGATTCCCATACCTGTACTGCCGGCGGTTATGGTGTTATCGCTATCCCGGTAGGCTCAACCGAGCTGGCTGCCGCTATGGCGACAGGCACGATTGACATCGAGGTGCCGGAAGTGATTGAGGTGTATATGACCGGGCAGCCTCAGGCTTATGTTAGTGGTAAAGATATTGTGTTAACGCTGATTAAAGAGTTTGGCGTGGCCGGACTGACTGATAAGGCTGTTGTTTTTACCGGCCCTGGAATCACTGCTATTAGCATAGATGAACGGCTGACAATCTGCAATATGGGGATAGAGATGGGGGCCATGATCGCCTGTTTCGGCGGCGAAACAACAGCCGCACCGGCGGTGGCTCACACTGTGCCGCTTGCGTTAGAGACAATTGCTGTCGTGGCCGCCTGTCCCCACTCACCGGCCAATGTACGCCCTGTTGCCGAATTAGCCGCTGTTGAGGTGACCCAGGTGGTTGTCGGCAGCTGTACCAACGGCCGCCTGTCTGATATGGAACAGGTAGTCAATGTTCTTAAACACCACCAGGTACACCCGGCGGTAACCATGCTGATCATTCCCGCTTCAAAAAACGTGCTGGCAGCGATGGAAACGGCAGGCTGGTGCAAGATATTGCGTGATGCCGGTGCGGTTATTACCAATCCTGGCTGTGGGCCTTGCTTTGGGGCGCATCAGGGGCTTGGCACCGAACGGGATGTAATCCTGTCGACGACCAATCGAAATTTCCCCGGGCGGATGGGGCACCGCAATGCCCGGATATACCTGGCATCAGCGGCAACCGCGGCGGCAACCGCTGTTTGTGGCAGGATTACCCAGCCGGGGTCATTACCACTGGAAGGCGGCGTATGCTATGAATAAACGTAAAGGCCAAGTATGGGTTTTTGACGATAATGTGGATACCGACCAAATCCTGCCCGGCTATGCGATGGCCGAAGACTTCTCCGGCTTGGCCAGGTATGCAATGGCTGGCAGCAAACAAGCCGATTTTGCGGTACGGGTACAACCAGGTGACATCATTGTTGCCGGCAAGAATTTTGGCTGCGGCTCAAGCCGGGAGCAGGCGCCGGTGGCGCTGCAGGCCGCAGGTGTAAGTTTAATCATTGCCGAATCTTTTGCCCGGATTTTCCGGCGTAATGCTATTAATATCGGCTTGCCGGTGCTGGTGGCTGAACTGAGGCCGCATGTCCAGAACGGTGACCGGATTGCGGCCAATCTTGAGCAGGGTATTGTCAGCACCGCCGACCGGGAGGTTGCCGCTCAGGCTTTATCGGCCAATGTACTGGCAACAATTAATGCCGGGGGCCTGATCAACCGGGTCAGGCAAGAGCTGGGCATAAGCAAGGACTAACGGTCAGGAGGAATATAGCATGCAACAAAGAACAAAACAGATTATTATTGAGGATTATGACAGTGTCTGCGCTTACCAGGAGACGTTTGGGGTAGTGATGCCAACCGTCAGTAAAGATGGTACGGTTGAGGGGCTGCCGGAGCCTTATCCCCGGGTTATTAACGGTGTGGAACGCAGCGGTTATCGAATATATGCCCTGGCCCAGCAGGCCGCAAGGACCGGTATTCCTGTGCAGAATCCGATTCTAGGGCGCAATACCGCAGCTGAGACCTACCAGGAAGCGCTGGAAATGTATAATATGGCAGAAAAACTGGGAATCAGCCTCTTCCATTTTGTTCATTCTGAAGCAACCCGGCATATTGATCCCTTAAAGGGACGGGATTTGATTGAGCAATCACGCGGTAAAGGCGGCATTACCCCTGACGGCGAACGCAAGCTGGTGGAACTGGGCGGTGGTGCTGTGCATCCGATGCGGATCAACGCCACAGGCGACACACCACACCTGTCAATCATCAATGCGTTGATTGCCGGCTTTGATGGCACAGATATCGGTCCGGTAATCCATGTTCATTTTGGCGGCCGGGGTATTCATGACTACAAGACCAAGGTGGTTAATGGCTTTAAGGCTCTGGAAATCTGCGCTGAAAACAACATGTTTGTCCAGATTGAATCCCATAAGCACCTTAATAATATCGGTGGTACAGATGGGATGGCGTTAGCCATGTGTCTGCTGGCTGAAGGACTGGGTGTTTTAGCCGGGTTACCGCCTGAGCTCAGCGCCGTGCAGATGAATGTGGCAGGTCTTAATATTCTGGCCGATCTGGCCGTAATGAAAGCCTTTAAAGAAACTATGTGGAGCAAGAGCCTGATTGTCGTGCCGGAAACCTTTCAGAACCCACCTGGTGACCTAATCGCCGAATCGGCGCATTTTGCCCGCATGGCGATCAGTGCAAAACTCGGCGGGGCCCATTTCTACCGGCCGAAGGCGGCTGAGTCGGTGGGTATTCCGACAGGTGCTTCGATGGCTAAAGCCATCTGGGCCACCCATAATGTATTTGAGAACACTGTCGCGGTAGAGATTCGCGATCCCTATATTGAAGAGCGCAAGCAAGAAATTCTCAGTGAAGCGATGGCGGTGCTTGAGCGTGTTTTAGGACTTCAGCGTACCCTTGCGCCAACTGAGATCAATGAAACTTTCTGGCGGCAATATGCGAAAGACGAACTGATTGAACGAATTGTCCAGGCCGGCAAGGCGGGGGTTATGGATTGCCCCCGGGCAGGTGGCTGGGACCTAAAGCGTCATGTAAAAACCCATCGGGATAAAGATGGTATTAAACGCTATATCCCTGGCTATACACCGCTGGGGGTCGATGCTGCCCGCATGGCGATAACCAGTGAGCCGGTCGTGGTGCCGGAAGAGAAAAAACCAACCCGCAAACAGAAGATGGTATTAGCTACTGTGGGGGCTGATGCCCATGTGATGGGCATTAACCTGATTCGCGAGGAATTTGAAAAAGCCGGCTATGAGGTCATTTACATGCGGGGCATGAACCTGCCGGAAACGGTGGCTGAAGTGGCGGCTGAGGCCAAGGCGGAAATTATCGGTATTGCCAATCTGCTTGGACTGGGGCGGGATCTGTTTCCCCGGGTTGAGGGCCGCTTACAACAACTGGGACTCCGGGATAAGGTACTCCTGATCGCCGGGGGACGGATTAGCGAAAAAGAAGAAGAACATACCTTTTATGAAGAAAAGATTGCCAATGAAGGTACCGGCTTTCTGGGGGTTGACGGATTTTTCGGTCCTGGTACCGATCCGGCCCAGTGTGTCAAATGGATCGAAGCAGCGTTAGAGAGGAGAGGTTTGTAATGGGTGAGATGCAGAGAATTCCTTGTGTAATTATGCGGGGCGGCACAAGTAAGGCCATGTTTTTGAAAGCCAATCATCTGCCACAGGATGCAACTGTGCGGGACCAGGTGATCCTGGAGATATTCGGTAGTCCGGATGTACGGCAAATCGACGGCCTGGGGGGAGCTGACCCGCTGACAAGCAAGCTGGCGATTATTGCTCCCTCTACGCATCCGGATGCTGATATTGACTACACCTTTGGTCAGGTCAGCCTGACAGCGCCTTATATCGATTATACCGGTAATTGCGGCAATATTTCCTCGGCGGTGGGGCCGTTTGCCATCGATGAAGGATTTGTTGCGGCCCAGGCCCCCACGACAACGGTACGGATTCATAATACAAATACAGGCAGGATTCTGGTTGCTGAAGTGCCTACCGTAAATGGACGGGCCAAGGTGACCGGAGACTGCAAGATTGATGGTGTGCCCGGTACCGGCGCCAGGATTATGATGGATTTTTCCGGCACTGCCGGCTCGGCGACAGACAAGCTGCTGCCAACAGGCAACCCTGTTGACACGATTTCAACAAGTAACGGGTCTTTGGATATCTCTATTGTTGATGTTTCCAATCCCTGCGTTTTTGTCAGAGCCAAAGACATTGGCATGACAGGACAGGAAACGCCGCAGCAAGTGAATGGCAATGCGGCTCTGCTGGCATTATTGGAAGAAATCCGGGCTAAGGCTACGGTGATGATCGGCATGGCTCCTGATATTCAGACAGCCACGCAAAAAAGCCCGGCTTTCCCCATGATTGCTTTTGTGGCGCCGGCTGCTGATTATGTTGATTTTACGACAGGTCAGACAATCAGCAGCAAGCAGGTTGATTTCCTGTCCAGAATGATGTTTATGCAGGTTTTGCATAAGACCTATCCGGGTACAGGTACGGCTTGCACCGGTGCGGCGGCAAAAATTCCGGGCACAATCGTTCATGAAGCCATTCCTCATATTAATACTATTGAGGTTATTCGCATTGGCCATCCAGCCGGCATTATTGATATTGAAGCCGCTGTGGACAAGGGTGAACTGGTGCGTGCTGCATTTTCCCGCACAGCCCGCCGGATCATGGAAGGTTATGTCTTTGTAAGGAACGCCTAGGCTGGATGGGGGGTAAGCGAATGCATGCAGATCTGCTGGTGTTTGATGTGGGCAGCACCTACACGAAGTTAACAGCCTTCCGGCTGAAACAGGGTGAACTGGAGTTTGCGGCCCGCTCCCAGGCGCCAACAACCATTGCTGATATTGAAACAGGCCTTGCCAATGCCAGACAGGCATTAGCGGCAAGTGGTGTCCGGGTGTCAGACGAAGCTAAAGTCTTTTCCACCAGCAGTGCTGCCGGCGGCCTGCGGATGGTGGCCCTTGGCTATATGCCCCGGGTAACCGCCAAAGCCGCTAAAGAAGTGGCGATGAGCGCCGGTGCCCGGGTTTTGGAAATCATTAGCCATGAGGACTTGCCGGAATACCGTTTGGAAGTACTGCGGGAGATTAAACCGGATATTGTTTTACTGGCCGGCGGCACCGACGGCGGTGATCAGCAATCACTTATTGAGAATGCTCATATTATTGTTCAAGCCGGCATCAAAGCCGTGATAATTATTGCCGGCAATAAAGAGGCCCAAAATCAGGTGGCTGAGATTTTTACCAGCTGCAACATTCCCCATATCCGTGTTCCCAATGTAATGCCAACAATTCATGAATTAAAGGTTAAACCGGCCAGAGAGGCCATTCATGAGCAGTTTATCAAACAGATTACCCAGGCTAAAGGGTTAAATAAACTACTGAATATTGTCTCCAATAAGAAAGTGATGCCTACGCCTGGCGCAGTGCTTTTGGGCGCGGAAATGCTGGCCAAAGGAACATTCCAGGAAGAAGGTGTCGGTGATGTCATCGTCATTGATATTGGGGGAGCCACTACCGACATCCATTCAGTCCTGCCTGATCTGGAGAAGCTGACCATTGAGGAAAAGGGCCTTGTTGTAACTAATGAAAAGCAACCCTCTTATCGTACCGTTGAAGGAAATCTGGGGTTGCGTGTCAGTGCAACAGGCATTGTTGAAACAATCGGCCCACTGGGCGTATTGGCCAAAATTGGCTGTAACAGTGAAGAGCTGGCAGATCAATTGTCAGCCTATACCGAATATCTGGAACAGAACCCTGGCCATATCAGCCAGTCGCCGCAGGAAAAACAGTTTGATCTGGCACTGGCGATTAGTGCTATTGAAGTAGCATTAAAGCGGCATGCCGGGTATGTTGCCCAGGATTTTAATCCGGTTATGGGCATTATGCCCGGAACCCCGGTTGGCAGGGATCTGCGCCGGGTGGACTATGTGATCGCGGTGGGGGGGATTTTCACCCATGGTACCCTGGCCGATAAACAGTTTATCTTAGCTGAGGCTTTTAAGAATCCAGGGATCTCATTACTACCACTTAAACCGCAGTTTATTATTGATGAGCAATATCTATTGTACGCACTGGGAGCTTTAGGGCCCCAGTATGCTGACCGGTGTGGCAGGTTTGCCAAAAAGTATTTTAACCTGAAGGGGAATGAACATGAGACAAACTAGTGTATTGAGACAATTATTAGCAAACAAAGGCATTATTGTGGCCCCTGGCGCGCATGATGCGCTGACAGCTAAGATCATCGAGAAAACCGGCTTTCCGGCAGTATATATGACTGGCTACGGGCAGGCAGCCAGTCATTTAGGCAAGCCGGATGTAGGGCTGCTGACCATGACTGAGATGGTGGCCCGGGCGGCGAATATCGTGGAAGCTGTCAATATACCGGTCATTGCCGATGCCGATACCGGCTTTGGCAATGCCATCAATGTAATGCGTACGGTGCGGGAATATGAAAAAGCCGGTGTGGCAGCCATCCAGCTGGAAGACCAGGTTGCACCCAAAAAGTGTGGACATATGACTGGCCGGCAGGTTGTGCCGCAGGCGGAAATGGTTGGGAAAATTAAGGCGGCCGCAGATGCCCGCCGGGATAAAGACCTTGTCATTATTGCCCGCACCGATGCCCGGACTGTACATGGTATTGAAGAAGCAATGGCCCGGGCTAAAGCCTATGAAGAAGCCGGCGCTGACATCCTGTTTATTGAATCGCCGGAGAGCCTTGAAGAAATGAAGAGAATTACGTCTGCCTTTACAGTGCCGGTATTGGCTAATATGGTTGAAGGCGGCCGGACGCCGCTGGTGCCGGTCCCGGAACTGGCTGCTATCGGGTATAATATTGTCATTTACCCAACTGCGTCGACCTACACAATGGCGCTGGCCATCACCCAGCTAATGGAAAATCTGAAACGAACCGGAACGACGGCAGGGATGCTGGATCAAATGGTGACTTTTACTGAATTTAACGAACTGATTGGTTTACCGCAAATCAGAGAAACAGAAAATACCTATGTAAAATAGAATTTTTCCTGTTACGTAAAACGCCAGAGTGCCTTTGTTGCCTTGCGGCGTTTTCCGCGTGTTATGATGGCAGTGCCTAACCTGCTGTGATAGAATAAATAGTAAATAGAGGGGCGATGAGTATGTCGGAAAATGATAAGCACATTTTAGACAAGCTGGTGTTTGCTTTACCGGTAATTCAGCAGGCTCTGCAACATGATGCAGGGGTAACACTTACTGACCGTGAAAAATTTATCCTGTATAAGCCAGGTAAGAAGCTTGATCTTAAGGTGCCGCAGGATCAACCTATTAAAACGGGAAGTGGTGTATATCGCGCCATCCATGAGAAAAGGCGGGTTGCCATGAGGTTTGATAAGACGCTGTATGGATTACCGTATACCTCGGTGGCAGTACCTGTTTATAATGAAGCCAATGAAGTAATTGGTGCAATTGCTATAACACAACCGGTTGAACTGCAGGAGTCTATGAAACAAATGGCTGGCGATTTATTGGATAATATTAATATCCTGGCAGCCACTACTGAAGAAATTTCGGCGCAGACCCAAGAGATTGCGGCCACTGGCCGGACCCTGGCCCAGGTAGCCAGTGATTCACAGGTTCGGGTTCAAGAGACCGATCAGGTGCTTGGTATGATCAGAAATGTTACCAGTGAGACTAATCTGTTAGGGCTCAATGCAGCCATTGAAGCTGCCCGTGTGGGCGAGCAGGGACGGGGTTTTGGGGTTGTGGCAGGCGAGATTCGTAAGCTGGCAACAACAAGTGCCGATTCAGTAAAGAAGATTGAGGCTATTATTGGTAATATTAAGACAGATGGTTCGACAATCTACACCCAGATTAATGATACCCAAGAGGCGATCAACCAGATTGCTGATGCAGTAACCCAAGTAGCCGAGACCATCCAGCAGGTAAGCAAAATGGTATCCAAACTGGACCAGATTGCTGAGACATTAAATTGCCAGGAAACCTGCTAGTTAACTGATGTTAAAAAGGAGGTATACCTGACATTATGCGGGATAATAAAACATCTCAGGCGGCCAATGAGTATGATGCCAATGTACATAAAACGATTCCCCGCTATCATCTATTTCATGACGAAACGTTGGATTTGGTTGAGTCAACTATGCCTAACCCTGTGGCTTGGCTTGATACAGGCTGCGGCACTGGAACTCTTATTGTCAAGGCGATTGAAAAGTTTGGTCAATTACAGTTTGTAGCTGCGGATCCGGCGGCCGGCATGCTGCAGCTTGCGGCCGAAAAACTGGCGAATAATGAGATAACCTATGTGGCAGCAGGCAGTGAGGATCTGGATTATATCAATAACTTTGATGTTGTCACTGCTATTATGGTGCATCATTATTTAGATGAAGAAGGCCGCCGGAAAGCTACCGGAAACTGTTACAATATGCTTAAACAAGGTGGCATTTATATTACATTTGAGACTATCAGGCCCACCACCGAAAATGGAACGAGAATTGGGCTTAAGCGCTGGCAGAACGCCCAAATTTTGAGCGGTAAAAACCCGGAGGCAGTGGACAAGCATATTAGTCGTTACGGGATTGAACTTTTGCCGATTACCATTGATGAACATCGGCAGTTACTTACGGAAGCCGGCTTTTCAACTGTTGAGATCTTCTGGGTTTCTGGTATGCAGGCCGGATTTTACGGGTTAAAATAATATTGTTTGCTGATAAGACAATATTATTTTATACTTATAAGATAAGGCTCCTAAAAGATGTCAGGACAGCCTCAAACCTGGTACAGGCGGGTGTGAGGCCGTCTTTTTGTATTTGTCTGCTACTATTGACGGTGGAATCCGGTATGTGCGGTATGATGCCATACCTTTTTGGAGTAAATCGACTTTTTCTTCGAAATTACGCTGGTTTTTAAAGAATAATCGACAAATGCCATCAATTTTGCTATTATTAGATTCGT
>NZ_DATMXX010000072.1:0-15108 GCF_035561255.1 Sporomusa sp.
TGCTGTGATATAATACGCTTAGCAATGACGGAAATTGCCATTACAGGCAGAGAGGGTGTGTGGTCTTACGATGATGACCGCCGAATTCTTCTGGAGAATGTTCGAAGCTACCGGTTCCATTGCTGCGTATTTGTGGTATAAACGGCTGATGATGCATTAATTGAATATTTCGATTCATTGTTACACGATGACGAAGAGAGTATGTTAGCCACGTTTCTACAGGGAGGATGCTGCCGAAGATTGAGAGCGGCGCCGAAACAGCTAGCAGAAGTTCACTTCTGAGTATCCGGACTGAAGAGGTTGCTTGCGTAGGTCTGGCGTTTTTTCCGCGTTACAGGAATTTGAGTATAATTAGGGTGGTACCGCGAAATCAAGACTTTCGCCCCTTGTGGGCAGAAAGTCTTTTTATTTTATTCCTTAGGAGGCATGTATGGAACAACAGCTTAAGGCATTAAGAGAAACAGCCCTTAAAGAGCTGGCAGAGGTTGCCGGTAAAGAAGCGCTTAATGAGTTAAAGGTTAAGTACTTAGGTAAAAAGGGATTGTTGACAGGTGTGTTGCGGGGCCTTGGGGCCTTGAGTCCGGAAGAGCGCCCGCGGGCAGGGCAGGTTGTAAATGAGGTTAGAAACGAAATTGAGCAAATTATTACCGATAAGTTTGAAGTTATGAAACAAGCTGAGGTTGCCCGGAAGCTGGCATCAGAGACGATTGACGTAACCCTGCCAGGGCGACGGGCCGACCTGGGGCATTTACATCCGTTGACACTCACTTTAAATCGAATTAAAGATACCTTTATGCGGTTAGGCTTTGAAATTGCTGAAGGTCCGGAAGTGGAAAAAGACTATTATAACTTCGAAGCATTAAATTTACCACAGGATCATCCTGCCCGGGATATGCAAGATTCCTTTTATATAACAAAAGAATTTTTGCTTAGAACCCATACCTCGCCTGTTCAAATTAGGACAATGCAGTCGTCTGTGCCGAATCAGCCAATTAGAATTATTGCTCCAGGGAAAGTATATCGCCGGGATTATGACGCGACTCATTCTCCAATGTTCCAGCAGGTTGAAGGTCTAGTCATTGATCAGGGAATAAGCTTTGCTGATTTAAAAGGCACACTGGAGCTATTTTCAAAAGAAATCTTTGGCAATAGCGTCAATGTAAGATTCCGCCCAAGCTTTTTCCCGTTTACCGAACCCAGCGCCGAAGTCGATATTTCCTGTGTTATGTGCGCAGGTAAGGGGTGTCGTGTATGTTCCGGTACTGGCTGGCTGGAGATTTTAGGATCAGGAATGGTTCACCCACGGGTACTTGAAATGAGCAGCTTTGACCCTGATAAGGTAAGTGGCTTTGCCTTTGGTATGGGTGTTGAGCGTATTGCCATGCTGACTTATGGTATTGATGACCTTAGACTGTTTTTTGATAACGATATACGATTCTTACGTCAATTCTAAACTAGTAAAGGGGGAAAGTTATGAGAGCGTCATTTAAATGGCTGCAAGATTATGTTGAGATAAATGAGACACCGGAAAAGCTTGCCGATATGCTGACAATGGCCGGGATCCCGGTTGCGGCGGTGGAACCTTTAGGACAAAATATTTCAGGGGTGGTTACCGGTAAGGTAATGGAGATCAGCCCGCACCCTGATGCTGATAAGTTATCGGTGTGTAAAATCGACATTGGAACAGAAGCGCTTACCATTGTTACCGGCGCCACTAACGTCCGGCAAGGGAATATAGTCCCGGTGGCTACCGTTGGCGCCTCACTCCCTAATGGGATGAATATCCAGCCTACTAAGTTGCGCGGTATGCTGTCTAATGGGATGTTATGTTCGACTGAGGAACTCAACATTGATAATAAATTAGTGTCGGTTGAGGCAAGAAAGGGCATTTACATTTTGCCTTCAGATACTGAGGTTGGCATAGATATCCGTACTGCTCTGGGTCTTGACGATGTTGTATTGGAGTTCGAACTTACCGCTAACAGGGCAGACTGTTTCAGCATTATCGGTATCGCCCGTGAGATTGCAGTATTAACCGGGGCCGCATTAAGGAAACCAATGCTCAATCTCAAAGAAGTAGGTGTAGAGAAGGCCAATAGTCTTACTAATATTCAGATTACTGACCCCGGCCTATGCCCAAGGTTTGCTGCCAGAGTTTTAACAAACATTAAGGTCGGGCCCTCACCTGCCTGGATTCAGCATCGCATTCAGGCAGCCGGGATGCGACCAATTAATAATATTGTCGATGTGACCAATTTTGTAATGCTGGAATTAGGTCAGCCGATGCATGCTTATGACTATAACCTACTGGCTCGCCATAGTTTAGTTGTTCGCAAGGCTAACCCGGGTGAAAAGTTAACCACATTAGACGGTATTAAGCGGGAGCTTGAGCCTGATATGCTGGTTATTGCCGATGCGGTTCAGGCTGTTGGTATTGCTGGGGTCATGGGAGGACTGGCTACTGAGGTAACTGCCAATACCCAAAATGTATTATTGGAAGCTGCTGCTTTTAAAGGAGTCAGTGTACGCCGGACCTCACGTGCCCTTGGACTTCGGTCAGAGGCATCCGGAAGGTTTGAACGCGGTGTGGATACCGCTAACGTCATTAAGGCGCTGGACCGGGCAGCTAAGTTACTTGAAGATATGGGTGCTTGTCAGGTGTGTCCTGGTATTGTTGATGTTTACCCTGATATGCAGCTGCCGAAACAGGTTACTTTTACCCCTGAACAAATTAATAAGTATTTGGGTACAGATATTCCCGGCAGCACCATGAAAGATATACTTAAACAGTTAGGATTCGCCGTCGATGTGCTGGCAGAGAAGTTTACCGTAACTGTACCTACCTGGCGCGGTGATGTTACGCTACCAGCTGATATTTGCGAAGAGATTGCCAGGATATACGGATATAATAACGTTCCTTCAACTACACCGTCCGGCAACCTGGCGCAAGGCAAGCAGAGCTATAACCAGACCATTGTCGATAAAGTTAAAGCAGTGCTGACAGGCTGCGGGTTTTTGGAGATTATCTCGTTCAGCTTTACTCATCCGGATGCTTTTGATAAACTCAATATTCCCGCGAGCAGCTCTTTGCGTCACGCTATACAGGTTTTGAATCCCATTACAGATGATTTCCCTCTTTTGCGCACCACCTTACTGGGGGGAGTGATGGATACAATTGTCCGCAATCTTTCCAGGAAAAATGAGGAATTCAAACTATATGAAATTGGCGCAATATATCTGCCTGAGGAGTTGCCCCTTAAAGAATTACCGCAAGAGCCGCTTATGCTATGTGGGGCGATTATCGGCAAACGTCACCCTTTGGCCTGGAATCAAACAAGGGATATGGTTGATTTTTACGATGCTAAAGGCAGTGTGGAAGCCATCCTGGAGGGGCTGAGAATCGACGGTTACACTGTAGAAGCGGCTGTAAATCCGTCGTTACACCCCGGAAAAACAGCGTTAATAAAAATAGCAAACGATGTGTTGGGAACAGTTGGGGAAGTGCATCCCGAGGTGCTTAATGCCTATGAAATAAATCGAAAAGTTTATTTGTTTGAGCTAAATATGGAAGTACTGGTTAAACATGCGGTCATTAAACCTGGCTATCATGCTTTGCCTAAATTCCCGGCCATCACACGTGACCTTGCGCTTGTGTTGCCTGAAAGTGTCCCAGCCGGAGATATAACACAAGCTATTATTGCTAGTGCTGGTCCTTTACTTAGTACCGCTCAGTTATTTGATGTATATACTGGACAACAAGTGCCAGCAGGCTTTCGTAGTCTCGCCTTCTCACTTACTTTCCGGGCGAATGACCGAACGCTGACAGATGCTGAAATTGATGAGTATTATAGGGGAACAATTGTTTTCCTTGAGAAAACTTTTAAGGCGAGACTCAGGGAATAGCCTGCTACTTGTCTCTCTGAAAAAAACAAAAAACACTTTACCTGCCATCCTTTTTATGTTAAACTGTTAACCGGGATGGACATCTGGCGTAAATGTCTTTATTGATTGGACGTTTGCTGAAATAGATCTGTCTTTATATGGACAGGTCTATTTTTTTCTCCATTGGGAAAAATAATAGAGAGGTGAAACTATGAATGTTTTCCGCACAAAAAGTATTGACATGCTTAAAGAAGGTGCAGAACAAAAAGGTTTGAAAAAGACTCTTGGGGCAACTGACCTAATTCTTTTAGGAATTGGTTGTATTATTGGTACCGGAATTTTCGTTTTAACCGGCGTAGCTGCCGCTAAGTATGCCGGGCCTGGTATCATGTTATCATTTGTTATTTCTGGGTTGTCCTGTGCGTTTGCCGCCTTGGCTTATGCTGAACTTGCTGCTATCGTGCCAATCGCGGGTAGTGCATATACATACAGTTATGCTGCCTTAGGGGAAATTGTCGCCTGGATTGTTGGGTGGAATCTCGTTCTTGAATACTCTGTGGGTTCAAGTGCTGTAGCCGCCGGCTGGTCAGGTTATATGGTCGGCCTGCTTAAGTCTGGTGGTATTGAACTTCCCAAGGCATTTACTGCTGTACCAGCCGATGGGGGCATTGTTAATCTGCCGGCTATGTTGATATCACTGTTTTTAAGTATACTATTGGTGCGTGGTACCAAGGAAAGTGTTACTCTTAATAAAGTCCTTGTAGTTGTAAAACTTATCGCAGTTTTTATCTTCCTGGCACTGGCCGGACCTAAGGTGAATCCTGCTAACTGGTCCCCGCTGATGCCATATGGATTTTCAGGGGTAGCAGCCGGTGCAGCAATTATCTTTTTCGCCTATATCGGATTTGATGCTGTAGCTACTGCTGCTGAAGAATGCCGCAATCCTAAACGCGATTTACCAATAGGTATTATTGGTTCTCTTGTTATATGCACAATACTCTATATTGTTGTTGCTGGTGTTTTAACAGGTGTAGTGCCTTACCAGGATTTAAACAATGCCGAACCTGTTGCTTATGCCCTCCGCGCAATTGGTTACAATTTTGGCTCAGCCCTTGTAGGTACTGGCGCTATCGCCGGTATAACTACCGTATTATTAGTATTAATGTATGGACAAACACGGATATTTTTTGCGATGTCACGTGATGGACTTATTCCGGCTAGTATTTGTAAGGTACATCTCAAATATGGTACTCCTCATATTATCACAATGGCCGCTGGGGTTGCCGTTGCTCTTATCGCCGGTTTTACACCCATCGGTATTATTGCTGAGCTTACTAACATTGGTACGCTGTTTGCCTTTGTTGTTGCGGCAATTGGTGTGCTAATGCTTCGACATACCCGGCCTGACATTCCACGTTCATTTAAGTGCCCGGCTGTTTCAATCATTGCACCGCTGGCTGTACTGTCTTGCGGTTATCTAATGTTCAATTTGCCGGCAGAAACATGGATACGGTTTGGGGTTTGGTCTGCTATCGGTTTTGTTGTGTACTTCATTTACAGCTATCGTAATAGTACTCTTAATAAAGCCAAAGCGGCTAATGAACAATAATTACTGGTATCAGGGCGGGTTATCCCGCCTTTTTATTTTTTCTAGCAGGAATTAGTTTTTAGGTGCTAGAAGTATATTCTCAATAAATATATTAAATTCAGGTGGAGTATGTCAGATATAAAAACTAAAGTTACTGTTGAGATATACGGTGAAAGTTATGCTTTAAAAGGTAGCATTGAACAAGAGCGGATCAGGCGCTTAGCAGCCATGCTTGATGAACGCATGAAGAAAACGGCAAAAGCTAACCTGCGGCTCTCACCGACCAAGATTGCTGTATTGACAGCATTAAATATTGCTGATGAGTTTTTGCGGTTAGAGCAGGACTACCTTGAACTTATTGAATTGATAAAAGAGGATAAATAGCCTCTTTTAGTGTCGGTAATACGGTATAACACTTGGAAGTCATGTTAATAATACTGACAGAAAAGGAGTGGTACCGTGTTTGATAGCGGTTCAATGGGGCAGGTTGCACTGCGCTTAATAATTCTATGCTCATTGGCTTTGATTGTCGTCAGAATGATGGGCAACCGTACTGTTGGTCAGTTGTCACCATTTGATTTTGTAATTATGGTAGGCATTGGTGACATCATTGTGGCTGGCACAATGGATCAAAACCCTACCTTAGTGGCTGGGGTCGAGGCTTTGGTAGCATTGCTGTTGTTGCAACAGATTTTAGGCTATTTAGCCTTGAAGAACAATACCTTGCGCAAATGGTTTGAGGGTACACCGGTAACATTGGTCAAAGACGGGCGCCTCATTAGGAAAAACTTTACAAAAATCCATTTTAATTATGATGATCTGCGCCAGGAATTGCACAAAAAGGGACTTGATTTATCTGATTTAAGTACTATTGAAGTAGCTCGCCTAGAAAGCTGCGGTGAGTTTACAATGCTGCGTACACCTGAAAATGATCCATTAACTAAAAAAGATTTTGAGGAATATATTAAAAGCATGTATAATAACCCATTAAGCCTGGCTGGGGAAAAATGGACGAAGTTCGAGACGTTTATGGATGATGTCCAATTTCTTGCATCCCATTTAAGGGAGCAGGAAAAGCTAAACTCAGGTAAGACAGAGAAAGCAACTGACAAGGAAAACGAGTTGCACTAAAGAGAGGAAGGGATGTCCCTTCTTCTTTCTTATGCAGCATATAAGGGCGGGATCACATAATGCGGGTGTTATTACTATTTATTGACGGGTTTGGTTTAGGCAGTAATAATCCTGAGATCAATCCAATCGTCCGTTTTGGTTTACCTACGTTCAACCAACTGTTCGGTCAGCCAATGACTTATGATATTGGCTCAATCTTAACACCAGAACGCTGTATAATACCAATTGATGCTACCCTGGGTGTGCCCGGGTTACCGCAAAGTGCAACAGGACAGGCAGCTATTCTTACAGGATTAAATACAGCCAAGATTATGGGCAGCCATATGCAAGCTTTTCCGGGGCCGCAGCTTGCTAATATTATTACTGAAACTAATATTATGAAAAAGCTAACAGCAATCGGATTGCCGGCAACTTCTGCCAATATGTATACACCGAATTATTTTGAGCTAGTTGCTAAACGTAAGCGACGTCATTCGGCAATTACACTGGCAGCCCTGAGTACCGGGCTGCCACTCAGGTCATTACCCGAGATGGAAATTAATGAGGCTGTATATCAGGATATTACCAATGCAACGCTGCCTGATTTTGGCATAGGTCATCTTCCGGTTCTCAGTCCAAGACAAGCCGCATGTAATTTGGTTAATATTTCCAGGAAATATTCCTTTAGCATATTTGAATATTTTCAGACTGACCGTGCGGGTCATAAGCAAGACTGGCAGCATGCTGAAAATATTCTGGGCATACTTGATGAATTTATTGATACAGTTTATAAACAGCTACCTGCCGATACCCTGATGATTATAACAAGTGACCATGGTAATTTTGAGGATA
Organism: Sporomusa sp.; assembly: GCF_035561255.1. Taxonomy (GTDB): domain Bacteria; phylum Bacillota; class Negativicutes; order Sporomusales; family Sporomusaceae; genus Sporomusa. The sequence continues at coordinate 7,433 of NZ_DATMXX010000072.1, forward strand.
TGGGCGTTAAGACCCATACGTTGAATAAGGTCCCGCTCATTGCTCTTGGCTATCAAGCGCAAAAAACGGTAGGCGCAATCACTGATTTAACAGGTATTGTCCCTGCTTTAGTAGCCGTTTTAGGAAAGGATGATCTATGTGATTGAATTACTCGCACCTGTCGGTACAAAAGAAGCTCTGATTGCGGCAGTAGAAGGCGGCGCAAATGCTGTTTACCTTGGGGGTAAAATGTTTGGTGCCAGACACTATGCGCCCAATTTTACTGATGATGAATTGGCGGAGGCTGTACGGTTTGCTCATTTGCGTGGGGTAGTTGTATATATTACGGTTAATACACTGCTGGATGAGGGTGAGTTACCGGCTTTGGCGGACTACTTACGGCATTTATATAAGATTGGTGTAGATGCCATTATTGTACAGGATCTGGGTGTGGCTGTTATAGCGAAAGAACTTGTACCAGATCTGCCCCTTCATGCCAGCACCCAAATGACGGCTCACAACTTAGAGGGTGTGAATTTTTTGGCTGGCATGGGTTTTGCAAGAGTGGTATTGGCACGGGAGCTGCCGCTTAAGGATATTGAGTATATATGTAAAAATTGTACAGTAGAAATAGAGACTTTTATTCATGGTGCGCTTTGCATTTCTTATTCTGGTCAATGCCTGATGAGCAGCATGATTGGTGGTCGCAGCGGTAATCGTGGTCGCTGTGCCCAGCCTTGCCGTCTGCCCTATACCCTTGTTGATGCTAATGGCAATGATGTCTTAAGTCAGGCTGATGCCGGGGAATACCTGTTGAGTCCGAAAGATTTCAATACTATTGAGGTATTACCAGAACTGATTAAGGCTGGGGTAGCCTCTTTTAAAATTGAAGGACGGATGAAGCGTCCGGAATATGTTGCTGTTGTTGTAGATGCTTACCGCCGGGCTATAGACAGTTATTTGGCAAACAGGGACGAATATAATATTAGTGAGCAGGATCAAAAGGATTTAGCGCAGATATTTAACCGTGACTTTACTACTGCGCATCTCCATGGGAAAAATGGCCGCCATATGATGAGCGACCGGCGTCCCAATAACCGTGGGGTACGGGTTGGCCGGGTGCTTAGTTATCAGGCCTCAGGAAAGATCGCCGTTATTAAATTGGATGAACCACTGGCTATTGGTGATATTATTGAGTTTTGGGTTAAAGTAGGCGGGCGGGTTAATGTCACGGTTCACACTATGACCATTGATGGTACAAGCGTAACCGAGGCTCAGGCCAATACCGCAGTAGCTATTCCGGTAACTTCACCTGTTCGTGACAATGACAGGGTCTTTAAGATATTTGATGCTAAGCTGATGGAGCGGGCAAGGTCGTACTTCAGCCGGGCGGAAGCGGTGCGGCGGATCCCTGTGGATGTTACAGTAACGGTAATAGAAGGTAAGCCATTAGTAATAACCGTGCAGGATAACGAAGGTTTTACCGGCCACGCAGAAACGGCATTTATCGCTGAGAAAGCATTAAAGCGACCGCTTACACCAGATAGTGTGGCTAAACAAATTGAGCGGTTGGGTACTACCGTTTTTGCGTTAAACAATCTGGATTGTCATATCCAAGGTGAAGTAATGGTACCAATCAGCGAGATGAATGATGCCAGGCGCCGGGCTGTAGAACAGTTAGAAATTGCACGTCTGGCCCGGTTTGCCAGAGCGCCGCTTCCAAAAGACAGATCTATTGGTTCGTTAGTACCACAGGTGCGAACGGCAGCTCTAAGGAACAAACCGGAACTTGTGGTAAATGTTGATACCGTAGACAAAGTAAAAACCGCAGTAGATAATGGTGCTGATATTGTCATGTTTGGCGGCGAATGTTTCGGAAAACGCTCGCTATCTGGCGAAGATTATCATAATGCGGCAGCTTATGTCCGGCAACACGGTCGCAAGATTGTTTTTAATACACCGCGCTTAGTACAGCAAAGTCAAATGGCAGAGTTAAAAGAGAGCGCCGCTTTATTTAATGATATTAGGCCAGATGCCATAAGTGTAGGCAATATTGGCACCCTTCATCTGTTCAAGGGGCTTGTTAATATGCCCTTGCACGGAGATTACCCGTTAAATATCTATAACAGCGTCACGGCAAAATATCTAAGTGATTTAGGCTTAACCAGCTTAACACTTTCGCCGGAACTTAATTTTGCTCAGGTCGAAGTACTTGCCGGAAAAAAGCTTGCCCAATTGGAATGTTTAGTGCATGGACATTTGACGCTAATGATTTCTGACTATTGCATGCCTGGCAGTTTTCTGGGCGGTCAGGACATCCGGAATTGTAATCAGGCTTGCCTGCGTGGTCAATACTGGATAAAGGATAGAATGAATGAGTTGTTCCCTGTCGTTACTGACCAGTTTTGCCGCATGCACATTCTTAATGCCAAAGAACTGTCCATGTTGCCGCATGTTCCGCGACTCATGCGCACTGGGCTAAGCCGGTTGCGGTTTGAGGCGAAGTATAGTTTAGTTAAGGATGTAGCCATTATTACCAGGCTATACCGTGAGCTTATTGACCAAGGAGAGCGCCATCCGCTGATCCTCCAGGATAAAGCCAATGGTGTTGAGCATGAGCATATTACCCGCGGTCATTTTTTTAGAGGCGTATTATAGTATTAGAGGAGAAGTTACATGGAAGCAGCCGTGTTGTCAACGTTAGAATATAATAAAATTCGGGACATGCTGGCCGAGCGCACCGGTTCAATTATGGGACGGGAGCTTGCGGAAAGCTTGGTGCCGGTCAATGATGCCGGCAAGGTACAAGAACGTCTGGCCGAAACCGCCGAAGCCCGTGACCTGTTAAATAATGTTCCCAGTGTGCCGCTTGGGGGAATTCGCGATGTGCGGGCAACCATAAAGAGGGCTGAACTTGGTGCTATTTTGGAACCACATGAACTATTAGCAGTAGGCAGTACCCTGTACGCCGCCAGACGTCTGAAAAGTTTCTTCCTTGACCTGCCGATAGCAGCACCGCTGCTTAGCTCTGTAGCCAGCCAGATAACAGCCTTAAGAAACATTGAAACTATGATTGAGTCTACGGTGACCGAACAAGGTTTGATCAGAGATGATGCCAGCAGTGAACTTTCAAAGCTCCGGCGGGAGATAAAACAGACACAGGGCCGTGTAAAAGAAAGACTGGATAGTATTTTACGGTCAAGCGAATACCAGAAATATTTTCAGGATGTTTTAGTCACTATGCGTGGTGACCGGTATGTCATTCCGATTAAACAGGAATTTCGCAATAATTTCCCCGGCATAGTTCACGATCAATCAGCCAGCGGGGCCACACTGTTTATTGAGCCAATTGCAATAGTTAATTTGAACAATGATATAAAACAACTTATGGCTGCTGAAAAAACAGAGATTGAACGGATATTGACGGTGGTAGCCGGTCATATCGCCAAAGTGTCAGCAGCCATTTCAGAAAATCTTGCTGTTTTAGCCCGCCTGGATTTTATTTTTGCCAAAGCCAAGCTGAGTATTGATATGCGGGCTATTGAACCGGTAATTAATCATCAGGGCTATGTCAATTTGATTCAAGCAAGGCATCCGCTGATTTCCGTTGAACAGGTAGTGCCCATTGATGTACAGCTGGGCAGGCACTTTACTACCTTACTTATTACCGGACCAAACACCGGTGGGAAAACGGTAACCCTTAAAACTGTGGGTTTATTTGCGCTAATGACCCAAGCCGGGTTGTTTGTGCCGGCTGCGCCTGACTCTGAGATGCCGATTATTGGCAATATTTTTGCCGATATTGGTGATGAGCAGAGTATTGAACAAAGTTTGAGTACCTTCTCCGGACATATGACCAATTTGGTTGGAATACTTAAGAAAATATCTGCTGACGATTTAGTACTTATTGATGAAATTGGTGCAGGTACAGATCCTAGTGAAGGAGCCGCTTTGGCAATGGCCATCCTTGAACATATTCATACCATTGGTGCCAAAACCATTGCGACTACGCACTATAGTGAACTAAAAACATTTGCTTATACTAGACATGGAATTGAAAATGCCAGCGTAGAATTTGATATACAAACCCTGCGGCCTACTTATCGGCTGCTTATTGGGATTCCTGGCAGCAGTAATGCCTTTGCAATTAGCCGGCGACTTGGATTAGAGAACGGGATAGTTGACAGAGCTAAGGAATTAATTAATAAAGAGCATGCTGATTTTGAAGTAGTTCTGCACGCCTTGGAAGAACAGAAAAAATCGTTTACTGCACGCTTGGATACAGTAACGCGCTTAGAGCAGGAATTGAATAAAGCAAAAGAAAAATTATCTGTCAAAGAGCAGATTATTGCCGAAAAAAAGACTGTTGTATTAGCGAAGGCGCAGGAAGAGGCTGCCACCATCATTCGCCAAGCCAGACGCAATGCGGAAGAAATAATTTCCGAGCTTAAAGAGCAATTTTCTGAGCATAGCGGCCGGGAAAGGCAAAATGCTATTGATAATGCCCGGCGGAGAATCAAAGCAAGTAGTGCGGAGGTTAATCGATTTGATATAGAGGACCTGGAACATCTCCCCGGGTTACCCGCGGCAATGCTAAAACCGGGAATGACTGTCTATGTCGCCACCTTAAAGCAGAAAGGGGAAGTACTGACTGTAAGCGGCACCGACGTAACAGTCCAACTGGGAATCTTGAAATTTACTGTCCCGATAGCGGCTTGCCGCGCACTTGCTGAATCTGGTAAACATCAAGAACCAACAGCCAGCAAACGTGTCAGCTTGACTAATGTTGCAACAGCAGCACGACAAATTGATATTCGAGGCACAACAATTGAAGAGGCTGAAACCATTCTCGATAAATATATTGATGATGCAATCTTGTCTGGCTTAAGTGAAGTGCTTATTATTCACGGCAAGGGCACTGGTGTCTTGCGCAAAGGAGTAATGGCATATCTTAAGAATCACCCACATATAAAAGATATACGGATAGCTGAACTTAACGAAGGTGGCACAGGCGCTACTGTAGCTAGATTGGCTTAGTATAGACAGTCAGTCTATAAAATAATATATGGGGGAGAAGAGAAATGATTCTGCAAAGTAAGGAGAGTGAGCAGCGGGCCATCGAGCAGGTTGCGGATTTGATGTGTATCGCTGCCCGGACAGCCCCTAAAGCCAGGGGCATTGACAATTTAGTCGTCTTGATTATAAAAGGCAGGACCAAAGATCAACTGGTAGAGGAAATGAAAAAAATCGCTGTAGCCAGCGGCGCTCAGTTCTTCGAGCGGGACGCACAATGTCTGGAGAAAACGCCCTTGGCCCTCTTAATGGGCCAAAGGGTCAAGCCGCTGGGAGTTCAGCCTTGCAGTTATTGCGGCTATGCCAACTGTAAAGAAAACACTGAAAAGTCGGGAGTTTGCGCTATTAGTGCCGGGGACTTAGGGATTGCGCTGGGGTCAGCAGTGGGTGTAGCTGCTCAGCATCATGTCGATAATAGGATTATGTTTTCAATTGGACGTGCAGCACTTAATCTCGATATATTTGAGGAGGATGTCAGTATTGCTTACGGTATTCCACTAAGTGTGTCGGGGAAAAGTCCGTTTTTTGATCGAACATAACATACATAGAAAGAATGACAAAACCGGGGGCATTTATCCCCCGGTTTCGTCATTTTCAGAAATTGTTTTTCCAGTTTAAATAACGGCCGTAATTCTTACCGTCCTGATCCTCTGGCTCTTCTGCATCAGGGGAGGGTATTGGCTGTTGTTTAAGAGTCGGAGCAGGCTGCTGATCGGGAACAGGCGATTGAGGCGCAGGTTCGGATTCTCTAGACTGTTTTTGTGGTTCAGGTTTACTTTCCGTTTTAGGTTTGTCTTGAGTATTGCCGCCAATACCACCTAGATTGTTTAATAATCCGAGCACTGTACTCATTGTGCCCGGATTGAGTTTTGACTTAAGTTGAGGACTATTTAACAGCGGTAATAGTGACATTAATGTATCAGGCGAGAGACCGCTGCCGCCGATACCACCGCCGTCACCGCCCTTTGTCAAGTCACCCAGTAGTTTATGTAGAGGATTGCTATTAGCTGCCGGTTGAATTTGGACTGGCTGGCTGATTGCATTGCTTTTATTAACAATAGAAAATAAACATAGCAGTGCTAAAACTGTGATTAGATTGTCAGGGCCTGCCCCGGCACTAATATTAGCGTCCAGCATCCGGGTTATTGAACCTAATAGCGATGAAGATCCTGGATTATCGGTATCGTTCGGCATAGTACCTCCTCCTTAAAACATGCCAGGGATTTTAGGTAGGTTTAAATCTGTGGCGAGTTTACTCATAGCTTCCTGATTTAATTCGCGTGATTTAGCTAAAGCATTATTAATTGTGGCTGTTAACAAATCTTGTAATAAAGCTGCATTATCTGCCAGAAGATATTTCGCGTTTAACTGGATAGAGATAAGCTCCTGTTGGCCGTTTACGAGTATTTTTACAACATCGCCACTGGATACCTCTATTCGTTCTTGTTTTAGCTGATCCTGAACATTATCAACATTGCTTTGGACCTTTTTAACCATTTCCATAATATTACCAAACTGTTCAAACATTGGTTATGCACCTCCTCTGTTTTTATCCGATAGCTAACTGCCACTATAATCCCAGTTTTTACAGGAGAAAAAGTGGTACAAGCTTTGGATTTATAAGCAATTCGTTTTATCCAATTTATTCAGTTAGGTATTTTTTGTGAGTGTCCAAACTTTTGGAGAGACCAAATACGCTTATCTTTCATATATTGGATTAGAAAAAGTTCAATGTGAGGGTGGGTGGGAAACATGCGCGTGCGGAAATATCCACGAAATGCAGCAGTGCCTGTAGAGAAAACGGCTAAACCGGAGGAACAAGCTGAATTAAAAGATGTCAAAGAGCAGCCAGAGACACTGCCGGCAGCAGTACCCAAAAAACAATCAACTGCTCGTGGGCCAGCTGCTTTATTTAGAAAGGTGATAGAAAACCCAAGTTTCAATATTCAGTTGATGGTAATATTATTGACGCTGGCATCCGAAAACTTTTCTATGGACAGGCGACTTGACTCGATGACTTCTACAGTAGATAAAATCAGAAATGTTACTGACGTAATTAATAGTACAATGCAGTCAGTGAAGGTGGCAACCGACGCCCCTAATCAAATTAGAAGGCTATTTGAAATAAACAAAAATTAGCAGCCAAATGCTGGTTAGGGTCAGTAACACTTCCCGCACGAACTGTATATATTGAAGTAGAAGGGCGGGCGGTACTTCGCCCTCGTTAATAGACAAATTAAGGAGGAGGTAATTTTAATGTCTCGTGGTGGATTTGGCGGTAATGGATTCAGTGGTATTTGGATTATCATTATTATCCTGTTACTGTTCTTTTTCGAAGGTGATGATACCTCACTATAATAATTCCTACTTACATTTAGGAACATGCTGCTAAAGCGTGTGACAAAGAAACACAGGGTTCATATATTGTATTAAAGAAGGAAAGAAATCTCTAAGAAGATTGGAAGGAGGAAATACAATGGGACGTGGATTTGGCGGGTGCGGAGGTTTTGGTGGTGGATTTGGCGGTAGCTGGATCATTATTATCATTATTATCATTTTACTCCTCTGCTTTTGTGACAACGACAATGGAATTAGCAGTTGCTAACCTATACTAATGTATATGC
>NZ_DATMXX010000073.1:0-16099 GCF_035561255.1 Sporomusa sp.
ATTCAAAATATTATATATGAGGTGATTAGGTGAACTGGCTGATTATTATTACCGGGGTAGTATTTGGTCTCGGGGCGGTACTTTTGGTGAAGTTCGGTAATCCGGGCAATTATGGCTTCTGTGCTGCTTGTCAATTGCGGGATATTGCTGGTGCGCTGGGAATTCACAGCACGCCTACCCTGCAGTATGCACGGCCTGAGATTCTGGGCTTTGTGCTTGGTGCTTTCGGTTTGTCCCGTGCTAGTGGTGAGTTTAGGTCACGCGGCGGTTCCCAGCCGGTTGTGCGCTTTGTATTGGGGATGGCGATGATGCTTGGTGCCTTGGTATTTTTAGGCTGCCCCCTGCGGGCCATCCTCCGGGTGGCTGGCGGAGACCTTAACGGGATCACAGCGTTGGCCGGCTTTATTGCCGGTATTGGGGCCGGTGTCATGTTCTTAAAACGCGGCTTCAATCTGGGACGGGCCCATACCTATACGGGTGGTATTCAGGGGAGCGGTTATCTGGCCGCCGCCGCCGCACTTGTGTTGTTGATTGGCGTAAGCATGGGGTCCGGATTTTTGAACTTTAGCGCCAAAGGGCCGGGTTCTATGCATGCCCCGATCATCATCAGCTTAATTGCCGGTCTGGCAGCCGGTGCCCTGGCCTGGCGCACCCGTATGTGTCTCAGTGGTGGTTTTCGTGACTTTATGCTGGCCGGTGATACCTCATTGCTTAAAATCTATGGGGTTATGTTTATTGCCGCGCTGGCAGGCAACCTCTATTTCGGCTTCTTTAAATTAGGTTTTGAGAATCAGCCGCTGGCTCATACCATGCATATCTGGAATTTTCTTGGTTTGTTCCTGACCGGTCTGGCCGCGACCCTGGCTGGCGGCTGTCCGCTTCGGCAGCTCATAATGTCCGGCGAAGGCAGCACTGATGCTATGGTTTGCGTACTCGGCATGTTGGCCGGCGCCGGTGTGGCACACAATCTTAATGCAGCCGGCTCAGCAGCCGGTGTCGGCATTAACGGGCAGATTGCCGTAGTTGCCGGCATTGCCGTTGTCGCTGGCATTGGTTGTCTATTCAGGGAAAAACTTGTGCCGGTTGGTAAAGGAGTTTGATAAGCTATGGCGAATGTTCTTGATGTACGGGGTCTAAGCTGTCCAATACCGCTTATTAAAACACAAGCCGCGCTGGCTATTGCCGATATTGTCAGTGTTTTGGTTGATGAACCGCCAGCGAAAGAGAATATTATTAGATATGCTAAGTCTCAAAACTTCCGGGTAGAATGTTCTGAGGCAGGCGGCGAATATACTATTAACATATCCAAATAGCGGTAAACGACTATGCCGGTTTTTACGAAAGGGTTAGTATATGCTCAGTTGTATAATTACATTTCCTTCAGTCTATCACGCATTCCGGGCCAAAAAGATTTTGAAAGAGCACGGCATTACCGCTGAATTGATACCGGTGCCGCGTGAATTAAGTGCTTCCTGTGAGGGGTTGGCTGCCCAGGTTGCCGAGCAAGAGGTTGACAAGGCAGTTGAGGTACTGGGGGCCAAGGGAATTGCCATGTTGCAAAAGGGTGTCAAGCTGATTCAAGCCTATTGAGCTTAGACACCTATATCAGATTTAATTTGCGAAGAGTCTGTAACAGCAGGCTCTTATTTTTTTCTTTAATTGCGACAGGAAATAGGGAACAGATGTAGAAAATAATCATGTTTAACCCTACTTAACATTGGGAGGAAGCTATGAATAAAATTTTTGACCGTCTGAACCCGGCTCAGCAGGAAGCAGTCGCCCATACCAACGGGCCGCTGCTGATTATGGCAGGCGCCGGTTCAGGAAAAACCAAGGTATTGACCAGCCGGATTGCCAACCTGCTCGCGCAGGGGGTGGCACCTTATAATATTCTCGCTATTACGTTCACGAATAAAGCGGCTGCTGAGATGAAAGAACGGGTGACTGGCATTGTCGGCCTGGCTGCCCGCGATATTTGGCTGAGCACATTTCATGCCTTTTGTGCTAAATTTTTGCGGATGGAGATTGAGAATCTGGGCGGGTATAATCGCAACTTTGTTATCTACGACGCCAGCGACTCCCAGACCCTTGTCAAGAACTGCATCAAGGAACTCAATCTGGACGACAAACAGTTTACGCCCAATGGTGTTCAATCTACTATCTCCAATGCCAAAAATGCGCTGCTGGATGTGCGGGAATTTACCTCCCAGGCCGATAATTTCTATAACCTCAAAGTAGCTGAGGTGTACAAGCTATATCAGAGTAAGTTAAAAGTACATAACGCGTTGGATTTTGATGATCTTTTAATGCTGTCGGTTGAATTACTGGAATATAATTCCATGGTTCGGGAAAAATATCAGGATAAGTTTCACTATATCCTCATCGACGAATACCAGGATACTAACCGTGCCCAGTATCTGCTGGCCCGGACTCTGGCGGCAAAATACCGGAACCTGTGCGTGGTGGGAGATGTTGACCAGAGCATTTATGCCTGGCGGGGCGCAGATATACAAAATATCCTGGACTTTGAAACAGATTATCCGGATGCCAAGGTAATCAAACTGGAACAAAACTACCGCTCAACGCAAACGATTCTGGATGCAGCCAACGCGGTGATCGAACATAACTGCAACCGTAAGGCAAAGTCATTGTGGACCGATAACCAGGCCGGCGATACAATAACACACTACCTGGCCATGGATGAGCGGGATGAGGCCCGGTATATCGCCGACAATATTATTAAGCTCAATACGGTATATCGCACACCCTATAAAGATATTGCGATCCTGTACCGTACTAACGCGCAGTCGCGGGTTATCGAGGAAGGGTTGCGTAATGGCGCGATACCCTATACGATGGTCGGCGGGCTCCGGTTCTACGACCGTAAAGAAATAAAAGATATTATGGCCTATATTAAGCTGGTATTCAACCCGGCTGACGCCATCAGCCTGCTCCGCATTATCAATGTGCCGCGCCGGGGGATTGGTGACACTACGATTGGGCGTCTGGCCGACTATGCGGCCAAAAACAATGTGCCGCTATTTGATGCGGTTTCAAATCCGGATTTGGTGCCAGGCCTGACCGCGCGGGCCAAAAACCAACTGGAATCGTTAGCCGCGCTTATTTTCAACCTAATGGCCTGTCAGCATACCCTGGCTGTTGCTGACCTTGTGGAGAAAGTTATGCGCGATTCAGGCTATCTGGCTGAGCTTGAAGCAGACGATGATCCCCAGTCAGAGACCAGGATTGAAAACCTGAAAGAACTTAAGAGCGATGCTAAAAAATTTGCTGAAAACGAAGCAGACAACACGCTGGAAAACTTCCTAAGCCATGTGGCTCTATTGACAGATACTGATAAGTCTGAAGAAAGCGATGACCGGGTTACGGTTATGACCCTGCATTCAGCCAAGGGTTTGGAGTTTCCCACGGTATTTCTGGCTGGCATGGAGGAAGGGATCTTCCCCCATGTCCGCACCCTTATGGACGAGCGGGAGGTGGAGGAAGAACGCCGGCTGTGTTATGTCGGGATCACCCGGGCCGAGCGCAAGCTATTTATTTCAAATGCCAGACAACGCATGATCTACGGTAATTCAGTTTGTTACTCGCCATCGCGTTTCCTGGATGAGATTCCACCCGAACTCATTGAACGCTATGCACCTAAACGCCCCAGCTATTTAGCTCCTGTACAAAGCCGGCCGGTTAGCGCAGCTATAGCGCCTAAGACCATGCCTAAACCGGAGTTGGTCTTGCTTAAAGATCCGGTTCTTTCTCCAGCCCAGTCTGCCAATGTCGATTGGAAGCCTGGCGAAAAGGTTTATCACGCTAAGTGGGGCACAGGTACGATTGTTGCTGTTACCGGCAGCGGCAGCAACCTGCAGCTTAGTATCGCTTTTCCCAATGAAGGCATAAAAAAACTGCTGGCCCAAATGGCGCCAATCAGCAGGGTCTAATATACTCTTTTCGGGGGTTACAGATGTGAATACAAGTATACCGGCCAGTTTAGCTGCCGCAGCACAAGCGATTGATGACCTAAAAAAGACCATTCATTATCATAGCCACCGCTATTATGTACTCGATAATCCTGAACTTAGTGATTCTGAATATGACCAATTGCTCAGACGGCTTATTGATGTTGAAACAGCCTACCCTTCGCTCATTACGCCTGATTCACCCAGTCAGCGTGTGGGCGGGGTTCCGGCTGACGGGTTTGAGCGGGTGGCCCATCTAACGCCGATGTTTAGTTTGGGTAATGCTTTTTCCGCCGGCGAGCTTAGCAGTTTTGATGCCCGGGTTAGAAGCGGTCTTGACATTGCGGAGGTAGAATATGTTGTAGAACTCAAGATTGACGGCTTGGCAATGAATCTGGTTTATGAAAACGGCAGGCTTACCCGGGGGGCCACCCGGGGTGATGGTACCTATGGTGAAGATGTGACAACAAATATTCGTACCATCAGGTCGGTACCACTGGTTTTGCAGGACGAGGGCGGGATTCCGCCGCTATTAGAGGTGCGCGGCGAGGTGTATCTGCCCAGGCGCGAATTTGACCGGCTCAACGCCCTGCGGGAGAAGGCTGGAGAAGCGTTAATGGCTAATCCCCGGAATGCGGCCGCCGGATCTATCCGCCAGCTTGATCCTAAGATCACGGCTGAACGGGCCCTTGATATCTTTATGCACGGCTTAGGGACAGAGGAGGGGCTTGGTGTAGACACCCACTCTGCCATGCTGGAGAAGCTGCAGCTGCTGGGTTTTAAAATAAATCCTCATTACCGCCTATTTAATAATATTGACGATGTTGCCGCTTATTGTGAAAGCTGGGCCGAAAAGCGGGTTGACTTGCCCTATGACATTGATGGCCTGGTGGTTAAGGTCAACAATCTGGCCAGCCAGCGTGCCCTGGGCTCGACCGCCAAAGACCCGCGCTGGGCGATTGCGTATAAGTTTCCGGCAGAGCAGGGCACTACGGTTGTTGAGGATATCTTTGTACGTGTTGGACGAACCGGTGCACTGACCCCCACTGCCATACTGCGGCCGGTACGGCTGGCAGGCAGCACTGTCAGCCGGGCTACGCTTCACAATGCAGATTTTATTGAAGAAAAAGACATTCGCATTGGTGACACCGTGATTGTGCATAAAGCCGGAGAGATTATCCCTGAGGTAATATCAGTTATAACTAATCGCCGTACAGGCAGTGAGGTGCCCTTTATTATGCCGGCAACCTGCCCGGAATGCGACAAGCCGATTGTCCGTGAGCCAGGTGAGGTAGCCCATAAATGTGTAAATCCCCACTGCCCGGCACTGCTCCGGGAGGGGCTGATCCACTTTGTTTCCCGTGATGCCATGAATATTGACGGTTTGGGACCGGCTGTCATTGCCAGCCTGCTGGAAGCCGGGCTGGTACAGGATGCTGCTGATCTATATAGCCTAAAACCGGAGGTGTTGGTCGCCCTTGATCGCATGGGCGAAAAATCGGCCAATAACCTGGTCGCGGCTATTGCGGCCAGTAAAGAAGCAGGCCTGGCCCGTGCCCTGTTTGCCCTTGGCATACGGTATGTTGGGGCTAAAGCCTCGACTATTCTGGCCCAGCGGTATGGCGACATCGACAAGCTTGCTGAGGCAGGCATTGAAGAGCTGATGACAATTGATGAGATTGGCCCTAAGATTGCTGAAAGTGCAGCCAGTTATTTTGCCGATCCCGATAATCTGGCGTACATTGAGAAACTCAAAGCCACCGGCATCAAGCTGACAGAAGAGCGTAAAGCCGCCGTAAGTCAGGAGCTGGCAGGTAAAACCTTTGTTTTGACAGGGACACTGTCAATGGCCCGCAAAGAAGCTGAAGCGCTTATTAGCGCCTGTGGCGGCAAGGTGTCATCTGCTGTTAGCAAAAAGACCAGCTATGTTGTCGCCGGTACCGAGGCCGGCAGCAAGCTTGATAAAGCCAATGAACTTGGGATCACTGTCCTGGATGAAGAACAGTTCCGGGCGCTGGTGCAAAAGCCGCAAGCATGATATAATATCTGTTATTGAAAATATTGGCACATTTGCCTTGAGGAAGGTGATTTTTATGAAAATAGACCGTCAAGCGGTGGAAAATGTAGCCCTCTTGTCCCGGCTGGAGATGACACCTGAGGAACTGGACGCGTATGCTGTACAGCTTAACGCTATCTTAGAATACGCCGATATTTTAAATAAGCTTGATACCAAGGGTGTCGAACCGACTGCCCACGTTTTGCCACTCAGAAATGTCATGCGGCCTGACGTAGTTAAGCCTTCACTGTCGCAGGAACTGGCCTTGTCAAATGCACCAGAGGCTGAGGATGGCTACTTTAAGGTTCCAAAGATTATGGAAGGGTAAGGATTGGAGGTCACGAAGTGGAATTATTTAAACTAACTGCTCATGCTCTGCACGATATGCTGGCCAAAAAAGAAATATCGGCTGTTGAACTGGCCAAAAACATTTTTACCAGAACTGACAATGTTGAAACTAAAATACGCTCCTACATAACTGAGACCAGGGAGCAGGCTCTTGTTCAGGCTGCCGCCGTTGACGCTAAAATCGGGCGGGGCGAGGCTATTGCGCCACTGGCCGGCATACCTGGTGCACTCAAAGATAATATCTGCACCAACGGGATTAAGACTACCTGTGCTTCTAAGATTCTTGCTAACTTTGTGCCGCCTTATGATGCCACGGTTGTAGACAAGCTGGCGGTGCAGGATGCTGTTGTGACAGGTAAAGCAAACTGCGACGAATTTGCCATGGGTGGTTCCACCGAAAACTCGGGCTTTTTTGTATCCCACAACCCCTGGGACACTGACCGGGTTCCCGGCGGTTCCAGTGGCGGATCGGCTTCGGCGGTGGCAGCCGGGGAAGCTATTTGGGCTCTCGGCTCTGACACCGGCGGTTCCATCCGTCAACCGGCTGCTTATTGCGGTAATGTCGGTCTTAAACCAACCTATGGCCGGGTATCCCGTTATGGACTGGTGGCTTATGCCTCGTCGCTGGATCAAATCGGTCCCATTACCAGGGATGTCACCGACTGTGCCCTTGTGCTTAATGCAATTGCCGGCCATGACGCAAAAGATTCTACTTCGATTAACATTGACGTGCCGGACTATACCCGGGCACTTGTAAACAATGTTAAAGGTCTCAAGATTGGTTTACCGAAAGAATATTTTGGCACCGGTATTCAGCCGGAAGTCGCAGCTACCATTAAAAAGGCAGTGGATCAGCTGATTGCTATGGGCGCTGAGGTCAGGGAAGTTTCCCTGCCGCACACCGAGTATGCCCTGCCTGCCTATTACCTGCTTGCCCCGGCTGAGGCCAGCTCCAATCTGGCCCGCTATGACGGCGTAGGCTTCGGACATCGGGCAGTTGGCAGTGATATTATTGATATGTATAAGAAAACCCGGAGCGAGGGCTTTGGCCCTGAGGTTAAGCGCCGGATTATGCTTGGCACATATGCCCTAAGCTCCGGCTATTATGATGCCTATTACCTAAAAGCCCTGCAGGTCCGCACCCTGGTCAAACAAGACTTTGACCAGGCCTTTGCTGAGGTCGATGTGCTTGTTACACCAACCGCGCCGACTACCGCCTTTAAGATTGGCGAGCTCAGTGATCCACTGGCGATGTACCTCCAGGATATTTTCACGATCCCGGTCAATCTGGCCGGTCTGCCAGGGATATCAATCCCTTGTGGCTTTGTTCACGGCCTGCCTGTTGGCATGCAGATCATCGGCAAACCGTTGGCCGAAGCCACCATTATCCAGGCGGCTTACGCCTTCGAACAGGCTAATGATTACCATACGCGTTTTGCGCCGCTGGGGGAGGTTTAACGCCATGAAATATGAAACAGTTATTGGACTTGAGGTCCATTCAGAGCTTAAAACCGAATCTAAAATATTCTGCGGGTGCAGCACCCGATTCGGTGCTGACCAGAACACCAATGTGTGTCCGGTATGCTTAGGTCTGCCAGGAGTACTGCCGGTTATTAATGAAAAAGTTGTGGAGTTTGCTGTCCGGGCTGGCCTGGCGTTTAACTGCCAGATCCTCCCTTTCAGTAAATTTGACCGTAAAAACTACTATTATCCTGACCTGCCCAAGAACTATCAGACCTCACAGTATGATCTGCCGATTGCTGTCAACGGGTACCTGGATATTGAGGTGAATGGTGAGACCAAACGCATCGGCATTACCCGTGTTCATATGGAAGAAGACGCCGGCAAGTTAGTCCATTCAGGTACAATCAGCAATAGTGAGTACGCCTTGGTTGACTATAACCGTACCGGTGTACCACTGATCGAGATTGTATCCGAACCGGATCTGCGTTCACCGGAAGAAGCCAAAGCGTATCTGGAGAAAATCAAGGCGATCCTGCAATACATTGATGTGTCGGATTGCAAGATGGAAGAAGGCAGCCTGCGTTGTGATGCCAACGTCTCACTCCGGCCGGCCGGCACAGAGCCCTTTGGTACTAAGGCTGAACTAAAGAATCTTAACTCGTTCCGTTCGGTCCAGCGCGGTCTTGAATACGAGGTAGAACGTCAGACCGAGTTGCTGGACGAAGGTGGCCGCGTCATTCAGGAGACGCGTTCCTGGGACGAAAATAAAGGGATTACACTATCGATGCGCAACAAAGAACAGGCACATGATTACCGCTATTTCCCCGAGCCTGAACTTGTTCCCATCGTTGTTGACCCGGCCAGGGTAGAAAATATCCGGGCCAGCCTGCCTGAATTGCCTGATGCCCGTAAAGCCAGGCTGATGGCTGATTATGGTTTGTCTGCCTATGATGCCGAGACCATTACGGTCAGCCGCGCCATGGCTGACTATTATGACGCCACTGTTAAGGCCGGAGCTGATGCTAAGGCTGCAGCCAACTGGCTGATGGGTGATGTATCCAAGCATCTTAATGCAGCCGGTAAACCGGTAGAGGATTGTCTGGTTGCTCCAGTACAGCTGGCTGGTTTGATTGCTCTGATTACTAAAGGTACTATCTCCGGCAAGATTGCCAAAACGGTATTTGAGGGCATGTGGGACAGCGGCAAAGATGCAGAAACCATTGTAAAAGAACAAGGCCTTGTCCAAATCAGCGACGAAGGGGCAATTGTTGCCATCGTTGACGGGGTGATTGCTGCCAATCCGCAATCTGTGACTGACTTTAAAGCAGGTAAAGAAAAAGCAATTGGTTTCCTGGTCGGCCAGGTCATGAAACAAAGCAAAGGCCGCGCTAATCCGGAGCTTGTAAACAAGCTGTTGAAAGACCGGTTGTCTTTACTGTAATATAAGCATAAATTGCCAGACAGGGCGCGGTTTTCCGCGTCCTTTTTTTGCATGAAAGACTATCTGACCGCGCATAATGGTATTGATACGCCGAAAAATGAGGTCATTATCATGGTAAAAGCTACCTGGGGCTTACAGGCTGTCTTAGCGATCCATATTTTGCGCCTGGCAGTCGGCATACTTATTGTACGGCTGGTATATCCGCTTTTTTTCACTGCGAGCCCCCTGGTCATCGAACTGACGGACCGCCTGATTGTATTAACATTAGTGCTGTGGAAAATCCGTGATACGAGGGGAGACCTGGGGGCGCTGGGCCTTTCGTTACACAACCTGGGGCAAAATATCCTGAAAGGCCTGGCCGGTGGCCTGGCATTGTTATTTATCAGCCTCTATAGTGAACGTCTGTACACTACCATGCTGTTGGTTTCACCGACCCAGCACCCGATAGTAGCCCAGGTACAGGCAGCTTTATCCTGGCAGCAGCTTATTATTCCCCTGTTTCTGGCAGGGGTTGCTGCACCGGTTACGGAAGAAATCCTCTATCGCCTCTTTACCTTTTTGCCGTTGAAAGACAGGTGGGGGCTGTGGGGTGGTGCCTTATTCAGCGCCGCAATTTTTGCCCTGTTTCATTTCAACGCCTACTGGCTTGTAGAGATGATTATTGTTGGCATTGGCTTTGCCTTACTGTATTTTTGGACCGGGTCCTTAATAACCTCGATTGCGGCACATTCTGTCATCAATACCAGTAAAATAGTTATGATGTACCTGGGTGTGTCACTCATTTAGCAGGATTTTTCTGACAGGCAGTAGAAATTCCATTTATGTGGTAAAATTTGCATAGATGGAGTGATGAATGATGAGTAATGAGCAAGAAACCAGCTGTCTTAAGCCTGATGTAAACTGTCCATGCCCTAAAACCGAATGTGACAACTTTTCACAGTGCTGCAAATGTGTGTCACTTCACCGGGCCAGTGATAGTCCGACATCCTGTATGGCCGCACTTATTAGCAAGTAACTATAAAAGCGGGTCTGCAGGAAAGTGCTTAGGTAGATGAAAACAAAGGGAGGACTTTTTTTCATGACCATAAGTCAGGAATTGCCGGTTGAAAAACTCCGCTTTAACTGTGATGACAGCGTGTTTAACTTTGCTACAACAGAAACAGTGTCACCGCTTGAGGTCATGATTGGTCAGGAACGGGCTGTGAAGGCTGTTGAATTTGGCCTGTTTACCAAAAATCCTGGCTATAATATCTTCATCTCCGGTTTAGTCGGCACTGGTAAGATTACGTATGCCGAAGCTGCGGTTAAGAAAGTGGCCAGCCAGCAGGATCTCCCTTATGACTGGTGTTATGTAAATAATCTGGAAATCCCCGGACAACCGATTGCCTTGGCGCTGCCGTCCGGTATGGGCAATGTTTTTAAACAAGACATGCAGGAGCTTGTTGACAGCCTGAAAACCGATATCCCTAAGGTATTTAGCAGTGAAGACTATGAACAGGCAAAAGCCGGTTTGCTGAAGCAGTATCAACAACAGCGCTCAGTGATGGTGGAAGAGTTCACACAATATGCTGAATCGCAGGGAATTTCCCCGCAATGGAGTTCAACCGGTTTTGTCGGGTTACCGATGGTAGATGGTAAGGCGTTGGCGCCGGAAGACTTTCAAAAACTTGAGAAAGAACAGCGGGATGCGATTGAGAAGAATTTATTTGCTGTTCATGAAAAAGGGATGGAGGTTGTTCGCCGTATTCAGCTGCTGGAGCGGGGGATTCGCGAAGAGCTAAAACAGCTTGATATTAAAATTGGACTGTTTGCAGCCGGACACCTGATTGATGAGCTTAAAGAAAAGTATGACGGACATAAAACCGTTGTCGACTATCTGGAAGCGATCAAGCAGGATGTATCTAAAAATATCAATGAGTTTAAGCCCCAGCCTGAAGAAGATAACAACCCTTTGGCATTATTTAAGCGACCTGCCCCGGATGCAAAAGATAAATATAATGTCAATCTGCTGGTAGAGCACCGGGAGCCTCAGGGTGCGCCTGTGGTCGTTGAGATTAATCCTACCTATTACAACTTAGTGGGCAGGGCTGAGTATGAAACCCGGATGGGCGTTGTCAGCACCGACTACACCATGATTAAACCCGGGGCGTTGCATAAAGCCAATGGTGGCTACCTAATCTTAAATGCCCGCGATGTGCTGACAAATGTCGGTGCCTGGGAAGCTTTAAAACGGGTACTCAAAACCAAAAAGCTGCAAATTGAGAATCTGGGTGAACAATATGGCGTGTTGGCCATGGCTTCACTAAAGCCGGAACCGATACCCATTAATGTTAAGGTTGTATTAATTGGTAATCCCTACATCTATCAGATGTTATACAACTATGATGAGGATTTCCGGAAGTTGTTTAAAGCCCATGCCGATTTTGATGTGATCATGGAGAATAATCCTGTCAATATTCAAAAACTGGCAGGTTTTATCAGCTCAACAGTTAACCGGGAAAAACTCAAGCATTTTGACCGGGCTGCGGTGGCCCGGGTTGTTGAATACAGTTCACGTCTGACTGGGTCACAGAACAAGCTGACAACCCGCTTTAATGATGTTGTCGAGATATTGTGTGAAGCCGATGTCTGGGCTACCATGGATAACAGCCAGATTGTTACCGCCGGGCATATTCGAAAAGCGATTGAAGAAAAACGCTATCGGGCCAATAAATATGAAGAACGCCTGCAGGAAATGTTTGCTGAAGGCCATCTGTTAATTGATACAGCGGGTGAGAAGATAGGGCAGGTCAACGGTTTGGCAGTACTGTCAGTTGGTGAGTACATGTTTGGTAAACCGTCCCGCATTACCGCCAACACCTATCTTGGGAAAAGCGGCATAATCAATATTGAGCGTGAGACCAAGACCAGCGGTACAAGCCATACGAAGGGCGTTCTCATCCTTAGCGGCTATCTGGGGCAAAAATACGCTCAGAAGCACCCGTTGACGCTGACTGCCAGTCTGACCTTCGAACAATTATATGATGGCGTTGACGGCGACAGTGCCTCAAGCACTGAGTTATATGCTATCCTATCAAGTGTCGCAGACTTGTCGATTAAACAATATATCGCCGTTACCGGCTCTGTAAATCAGAAAGGCGAGATTCAGCCGATTGGCGGCGCGACCGAAAAAATCGAAGGCTTTTTCTCAGTCTGTAAGCTGAAAGGTCTGACAGGCAAACAAGGCGTGATGATTCCACACCAGAATGTCAGCAACCTGGCGCTAAATGACGAGGTTATCGAGGCTGTGCGTCAGGGACAGTTCCACATCTACCCAGTTGCGAGCATTGATCAGGGGATTGAGATCCTGACAGGCGTTCCTGCCGGTGAGGCAAGCCCGGACGGCACATATCCCCCAGGCACCGTAAACGCCCTTGTCAGCCAAAAACTCAGAGAATATACTGACACCCTGATTAAGCTGGCTAAGTCTTCCGACGATAAAGAAAACACGTCTTCCGCCGAGCAGTAACGAAAGCGAAAGCCGCTGTTGCCATTTATCCAGCATTAAGCACAGAGGGCGGAAATCTCCGCCCTCTATTAATATATTTGAAGAAAAGGTGACATTTTGTGGTAAATAAGGTTTCAACAGTTCCTGTTGCAAGAGGACAAAGCTATACTATTGAGATTACCGGACTGGGCCATAGCGGTGAGGGAGTGGGCCGTTATCAGGACTTCACTGTTTTTGTGCCGCATGCCTTACCAGGGGAAACAGTAGCGGCAGTGATTACTACCGTAAAGAAAACCTATGCTGTTGGCCGGCTGGTAACTGTTCGCACCCCGTCACCTCACCGGATTACGCCGGAATGTGTTGTATATAATCAATGTGGCGGCTGTCAGCTGCAGCATGTAAACTATGAGGAACAATTACAGAGCAAGCGGCAGCAGTTGGTTGATGCTGTTACCCGCATTGGAAAACTGCCTGAGGTTGTCGTTCATCCGGTACTCGGTGCTGACTCGCCCTGGTATTACCGCAATAAGATGCAGTTTCCGGTAGGCCAGAAAAATGGCAAACTTGTGCTGGGTTGCTATGCGCAAGGCAGCCATGATATTGTCGATATCGATAATTGTCTGATCCAGCATCAGGCGAATAATGATATCGCCCGGGAAGTAAGGTCGGTGATTAGTAAACTTGGCATTGAGCCCTATGATGAACATACCGGTCAGGGGATTATTCGTCATGTCCTGGGACGGGTAGGCACGGCAACCGGCGAGGTTATGGTTGTACTGGTAACGGCGACTGACCGCCTGCCGCAGCATGAAGAACTTATTGAACGGCTGAAAAGCAGCATAACAGGGCTTGTCAGTATTGTTCAAAACGTTAATTCCAGGCGCACTAATATCATAATGGGTAATAAAACAGTTACTCTGTGGGGGCGTGACACAATTACCGATAAACTGGGCGAGTTCAGTTTCGCCATCTCTGCCAGGTCATTTTTTCAGGTAAACACGGCCCAGGCCGAGGTGCTTTATCAGCAAGCCGTCCGGTACGCCGGTTTGTCAGGAACTGAAACAGTCATTGACGCCTACTGCGGCACCGGTACCATTACCCTGTTTCTGGCCCGCCAAGCCGCCCAGGTATATGGCATTGAGATTGTCGAACCGGCCATCATTGACGCCCGCAAAAATGCCATCAACAACAATGTAGCCAATGTTGAGTTTATTGTTGGTGATACCATCGACATTATGCCACGCCTGTTCAAACAGGGCATCAGGCCAGATGTCATTGTCGTCGATCCACCCCGTGCCGGCTGTGAGCAGCAGGTACTGGAGACATTTGTGCGCATGGAACCTAAACGCATTGTCTATGTATCCTGCAACCCGGCCTCACTGGCCCGCGATTTAGCTATATTGGACGGATTAGGTTATGTGGTTCAGGAGATTCAGCCTGTTGATATGTTTCCGATGACGTTTCATGTTGAGTCAGTTGCGATGATAGAGCCGAAGTAGCCTGATTTCAAAGGACTTGAAGGTTTTTGGAATTTTTAATATGTGTGTTTTATGTTCGCATGGACGCAGTAAACAGGGCGAACGTATGTTGGGGGTGCACCCCTTACACGAAATTCGAGAAGATAAGAATATCTTGCGATAGGTATGTAAGTGAAGGGACTAAAATTTACCGCTTAAGATTAATTGCAGAGAACCGTATCATTGGTGATAGCAAAAAAAAGTGGAACTCTTGACAAATTTTATCAATTTGGCAGGAGTTCTTGTCTTTTATAAGAATAAACCTAGTAAATGAGTATTTCAAGTTAAGACATGATGACAGGAATTTGTTTTTTAAACTTATGCTAGGGGGGAATTTCATGAATTTTTTGTAGTTGATTTCACCACCGCGATGTGCTACCCTCATAAAGCGTTTACGTTGTATTGTTTTAGGTACAGACAATTGGAACGATTATGAATACTATAGTTATTTCATATAAGGTATTATAATAATGCTGGTGAAAAGTTTGTTAAAAAACTAGCACTCGCTAGAACCGTCTCTATCAGTCTTAAAAATTAGTCGTGCAACGGTTAATCGTTAGCATAAAGAAGGTAAGCCATACCACAAAATTTGTGATGGAATTCGATTTATTGCGTTAGAAGTGCTGGAATGGATTAAGGTTAATAAATCAAAATGATAACGAACAATAACACTTATTGTAGTTGATGCAGGATGTGATTAGAGGCGTGCGCCCATTTTTGAAATGGCCAGGTGGAAAAAGATGGTTAATTACAAATTTTAAACACATTTTCCCACAAAAATATAACAATTATTTTGAACCGTTTCTTGGAGGCGGATCTGCTTTTTTCTATTTAGCACCACAACATGGGATGATATCTGATATAAATGTAGAACTGATAAACGTCTACCGTGTTATGGCAAGAAATCCAGTGCAATTGCGCGAACGACTTGAAGCACATCAAGAACAGCATTCTACAGAATACTATTATGATGTCAGAGAACACATTCCCGCTGATCAAGTCGAGA
This sequence comes from Sporomusa sp., assembly GCF_035561255.1. Lineage (GTDB taxonomy): Bacteria > Bacillota > Negativicutes > Sporomusales > Sporomusaceae > Sporomusa. The sequence goes on from NZ_DATMXX010000073.1 coordinate 15,288, forward strand.
GAGCTGCTCGGTTTCTTTATTTAAATAGAACGTGCTTCAATGGGATGTATCGTGTAAATCAGTTAGGAAAGTTTAACGTTCCCATTGGGACTAAACAAAATTTTACCGATGACGTTTATCGTTTTGAGGAGTATTCACAAATATTGCAAAATACTTATATAAGAGCACAGGATTTTGTTAATACAATACGCCTAGCTAATGAAGGTGATCTTATTTTTGCTGATCCACCTTACACGATAGCTCATAATCAAAACTCATTTATTAAATACAATGAAAAGCTATTTTCTTGGAAAGATCAAAAAAGATTATTAAGCGCTCTCGTCAAAGCAAGATCTCGCGGAGCGATAATAATTGCAACAAATGCAAATTACCCCGCACTACAACACATGTATGAAGAGAATAATTTTTACACGCAGCCCGTCAGTAGATTTAGTTCCATCTCAGGGGTAAATGAAGGACGAGGGAAGCAAGAAGAATTGCTTGTAGCTTCATTTCAAATAAATTAATACGTAGGATTTAAATGATCTTACTCTCAACATTGGTTGATCATTCGATGTAGGAGAGCCCATTTTTTCGTTAAGGCCATTCTATTTAATTAGTTGCAAGAATATTTCAATTCTGATAAGGATTTATGAGGAGCGCATTTATGGTTCGTATTGCACTGATTAGTGATATCCATTTTGGAAGGTTCTCGCGTACTGATGAGTTTTCTGTGCCGGGAGAAAGGATAAAAGATGAAAATCAAGGTGCAAAATCCCTAAAAGAAAGCCTGATAGCTGTTCTTAAAGAAAAAAATGTACAATATATTTTCG
>NZ_DATMXX010000074.1:0-2464 GCF_035561255.1 Sporomusa sp.
ATTTAGAACCACACCTGAAGTTTTTAACTCTCAACTGATGCGAAATTCTGCTGGATTTAGTTATTATAGTATTAATAACTGATATAATATTGCTAGGTGACAGATAAAGGGGTTTTAGATATGCACGTGTTGTTGGCTGAGGATGATACAAAACTTGGTAGATTGATTAAGCATATGTTAGAAAAATCTGAGATACAAGTGGATTGGGTAGTACAAGGAGATATGGCATTAGATTACGCTACCTATTCTGCATATGATGTGGTAATCTTGGACTGGATGATGCCAGAACATACAGGGATCTACGTATGTGAACAGTTGCGGAAACAGGGTTATCAAGGTGCTATTTTAATGTTGACGGCTAAAGATGCCTTGGAAGATAGGGTTTTGGGGTTGGATACAGGGGCCGATGACTATCTGGTAAAGCCCTTTGAATTTGCAGAACTACTTGCCAGGCTTAGGGCTTTGTCACGGCGTAGCAGCGCTAAATTACAAGAAGATGTAGTGGAGTTAGGAAACCTTATGCTCCTTCGCTCAACACGTAGTATTAGGCAGGGGGATATCGAGGTTCAACTTACCAGCCGTGAATTTCAGTTACTCGATTTGCTTGTTCAAAACAAAGGACATGTTGTCCCCCGCGAGGTGATCCTGGATAAGATCTGGGGCTTAGAGACAGACATATCATCAAATAATCTGGATGCGTATGTGCGATTACTCCGGAGAAAGATTAATTGGTCTGATGCAAACATTGTCTTGCAAAACATCAGGGGGATAGGTTATAAATTGGAGGATAATGATGTTTGCTCATATTCGTAACCGGTTGACTATGCTTTATTCCGGTATTATGGTTTTATTTTTACTCACGTTTATTATCACTAGTTATGTCGGATTGATTTGGGTACTTTACCATGAGGAACAATATGATGTACAGGCAATTACGGAAGAGGAAGCAAGAGAGCATGTCCTTATTTTAAAACAAAAACAAGCAGAGATACTACCCCACTCACAAGAAGACCATGCTGAATACAATATTGAAGAAAAAATATTTTATTATGTGTTTGATAGTAATGGAAAACAAGTCTTACAGGATGAGCCTGCTAATGAATTACGTACAGAGGTACAGGATGCTATTCAAAACTGGAATGAACAGGATGGTAAGGCAAGTCTAAAGATATTCTCTCTGGCAAATGGTGAAAGTGCTTTCGTAATGATGTGCAGCAAAAAAATTTATGACGGCAGTCAAACATTAGGAAGCATTTTTGTAGGTGAGGATTTGACAGCCTATTATCAAATGCTAAAGAAACTAATGGAGATGCTGCTTGCAGTCGCTATCTTATTTCTTCTTATTGCAGCTTTTATTGGTCATACACTTGCAGGGCGCACTATTATACCTATTAGGCAGTCTTTCATGCGGCAACGGCAATTTGCTGCAGATGCCTCACATGAACTGCGGACCCCGCTTAGTGTACTTATGACCTCTGTGGATGCGGTGCAGACAGATGATGAGAGTAGTTTATCATCATTTTCAAGCCAAGTACTTGTGGATATGAAGAGTGAGATTAAAAGGATGTCAAAACTTGTGTCTGATTTATTGATCCTTGCCCGGGGCGATGCCGGGGTAACAACTATGCATAAAGAGAGGTTTAATTTATACAGTGTAACTGAACAGGTTATTCGCATTCTGCAAACGGCGGCAATGGAAAAAAATATAAGGCTGGAGCTGAGCGGCAGCAACAACATTTTTGTTGTTGCAGACCAAGAAAGAATGAAGCAGTTATTACTGATACTGATTGATAATGCAATCAAATATACCTCCGCTGGCGGTAAGGTAACTCTTTTGATTAAAATGGTGCATGGTTTGAAACAAGGAGTCAATATTATCGTGCAAGACAGTGGTGTTGGTATTCCTCAAGAGCAGCAACACCTGATTTTTGAACGTTTTTATAGAATAGACAAAGTAAGATCAAGAGAAGAAGGCGGTACTGGTCTAGGGTTATCTATTGCTAAATGGATAGCAGAGGCACATGGCGGGACAATAAGTATAGATAGCGCTCCAGGCAAGGGGAGTACCTTTATTGTGACTTTCCCATTGTAATAAGAGTTATAGATAAACCCCTGCTCTGACAAGCGAGCAGGGGTTTTATTATCGTGTTTTAACTGCTAAATGCGGCTACGATCTCTAAATAGGAGCGACATAGAGTAAATACCAGCTAAGCCTACCAAACTGTACACGATGCGGCTTAAGAAGGATTGCTGTCCCCCAAAAATGGTTGCTACCAAATCAAAGCTAAATAAACCGACAAGCAGCCAGTTTAATGCACCAACAATGACAAGGATCAGAGCGATTCTATCCATATGACTCCTCCTTCTTAAGTGTTATTTATGGTCTATCCTTATTATGATCAGATTACTAATAATACATTCCTACAAATGCTGGCTAAGCTGGTTTTTTTTGACGCTATACTAT
>NZ_DATMXX010000075.1:0-2646 GCF_035561255.1 Sporomusa sp.
TATTAAGGCTCTGCTAAGATATGGGCATTATAACAGACTAGCTTTTTCCGGCAGAATTCCGGAAAAAGCTTTTTATCTATTTGTCCATAACGAATTACCAAAGGTGGCAGACAATGCTTAACCGTATGCGTCTTAATACCCAGATCATGTGGCTACTTACTACAACTATATCTGTATTGATGCTGCTTTATCTCGGATGGGATAGTCACATCCTACGCAAGCAGGCTTTAGAGGATTTGCACAAAAGTACTGCCGTTCTTGCAAATCAATTATTATACACACGTATTTTTATCGCTCAAAAGCAGGACTTAATCAACAAAGACGGTGATGGTTCCATTCATTTCAAGAATTTTAACCCCTCTGTTGCAATCCGGGGCATCTCAGAGCTATTTAATGGTACGATGGGGTACACATTTAAGCAAACCGGCCTAAAAGTCCGGAATCCTGAAAATTCGCCTGATCTGTTTGAAATCGAAATGCTGCAAAAGCTGGCCGGTGACAGAGATCTTAATGAAGAGTGGGCAGTAGATACGATAAATGATCGGAAGGTTTTCCGTTATATGCTGCCCCTGTATTATGAGCGGGACTGCTTAACCTGTCATGGTGAGCCTGCAGGAAAACTAGATATTGCCGGTTATCCAAAAGAGGGCTCTAAACTCGGGGATTTCGCCGGTGCAATCAGCATAATCGCTCCGATGGACCAAATGGAACAAAATATTCACAACATGCTTGTCGGCCGTTTGCTTGCAGTCTTCACCCTCTGGCTGACGCTGACGGCCCTGATCTATCTTATAATCCGGAAGAGGTTCGTTCAGCCGCTGGAACACATGACAGGCCTTGCGCAAAGAATTGGCAGCGGCAACTTAGAAATGCGCGATGTGCCCGCAATGGCGAACTTCGAGATTCAGACTCTCTATGATAGCTTTCACGCCATGGCTGAGAACCTGAAGGAACTACATGATAACCTGGAATCAAAAGTAAGCGAAAGAACAAATGAGTTAGCAGCCGCGTATCAAACACTGCAAAGGCATCAGCAAGAGTTACAAAAAATCAATAAAAAACTGGCCGAAGCCAGTGAGGTTAAATCTGAATTTATTGCTACCATGAGCCACGAACTGCAAACCCCGCTTACGTCAATGATTGCTTATGCCGAGGTAATCCTGGAATATGGAACAGAAAAAGAAGAAGTAACCGAATATGTATATGATATTTACCAAAGCGCCCACCACCTGCTGGATTTAATTAGAGACATACTGGAGCTGTCTAAAATCGAAAAAGGCAAGATGCAGCTTCACCTTACTGTTTTTGAAATCGCCGAAATCACTGCAGTATTAGAACGGATTCTTTCACCTTTAATTAACAGAAACGGTCTAACTTGCAGTATTGAAATACCTGAGGAACTCCCGGCAATACAGGCTGACAAGAATAAGGTAAAGCAGATTTTAATGAACTTACTGTCAAATGCGATTAAGTTTACGCCGGCTGGCGGCAGCGTACATGTAAAAGTTATGTACCTGGATGATGAACATACAATCCTGGTATCGGTGCAAGATACGGGAAAAGGCATGTCCCAAAATGATATTTCACTCATTTTCGGCAAATTTATTCAATTAGATTCAGGAATAACCAAGGAGTACGGGGGAACAGGCTTAGGCCTGGCCATCACCAAACACCTGATAGAGCTTCATGGGGGAACGATTTGGGTGGAGAGCACCACCGGCTCAGGCAGCACCTTTTATTTTAAGCTCCCAATTTACCAGGTACCTTCTACAGTTTAACGTAGTTATCTTATCCAATAGAAAGGGGGGATCATTGTGCCTAAGATATTAGTTGTAGACGACGAGCCAAAGATCCTGAGGATTATAGAACACTGCCTGTCGCGGGAAGGGTATGAGGTTTCGACTGCCATAGACGGCCAGCAAGCCCTTGAGCAGTTCCAACGCCAGGACTATGATCTTGTTGTCCTCGACCTTGCCCTGCCTAAAGTCGACGGCTTTCAGGTATGCCGCACAATTAGGGAAACCTCCTCTGTACCCATCATCATCCTGTCGGTTAGAAACCAGGAGCTGGACAAGATTCTCGGGTTCAACCTTGGAGTTGACGACTATTTAACCAAACCCTTCAGCCCGGTTGAACTCTGTTTAAGGGTAAAAGCAGTCCTCCGTCGTACCAAAATCGAGCATAAGGTGGTAAACAACGAGGGATTGATCTATTGCCACAATGGATTATCCATCAACCCTTCTTCCCGGGAGGTTTTATTGGATGATCAGCCTATTGAGTTGACAGCAAAAGAGTTTGACATCTTATGGTTTATGGTGAAACACCCCAATAAGGTTTTTACCCGCAAGCAGCTGCTCTATCAAATATGGCAGAACGACTACATTGGCAACGAGGATACCGTCACTGTCCTAATCAGCAGATTGCGGGAAAAAATTAAACGCGATGATTCTCCAATCTCCTTTATTCAAACATTACGGGGCGTAGGTTACAAATTTGCGTTGTATGAATAAATAATTGTTCATTAATCTTCGATATTCATTTTACCAAGTGTATCTTGTCCCCAGACCTTAAAAAATATCTTGCCATTTTCTCTAAAGCCATGGGCAAGCTCGCAATGCCTTAAGACTGCAAAGGTTTTATCCTGTC
>NZ_DATMXX010000076.1:0-15135 GCF_035561255.1 Sporomusa sp.
TATAGTAAGTAGAATAGTAAGATTAAAGTTGAAGATTGTTGTAATTAGTGCTCTATATGTTAATGCCTAATTGCGGTGACGGTTGCTGGGAAGATTATAATTTTAGTATTTAGGTTAGCTATAAATAGTGCTGCGGAAAATGCTGCGTAAGCTTCACTAGACTATATTAAGACATTAACATACATGAATCGACAAGTCAAGGGTAACGTAAAAAGTAATAATTTTCAAACTTTCGACATATAACATTTGTTTGAACCAAAAAACAGGAATGATGGCAATTGTTGCCGAATAAACTAATAGTGAGTTGTAATAAACATTCAATCTGCGGTAGAGGTGAGTATATGCGGCATAAAGTTTACCAAAGAGTTTTATTAATATTAATTATGTCCTTATTGTCCTTGTTTACTATAGACAATCGGGTAAGTGCTGAGGCTGGACCGGTCATCGGCATAGCGATCAAAGGCGAAATAAATGCTGGACAGGCGGCTCTTGTCCGCAAAGCGATGGCCGATGCCCGTAGTAAGCAGGCTCAGGCCGTTCTTGTTGAGATTGATACCTTTGGTGGTTTGGTGGATGCGGCCGTCAGCATTAGAGATATGATTATTGATTCACCTGTTCCAACAATTTGTTATGTGAAAAACCGGGCTTGGTCGGCAGGCGCGCTGATCGCGATTTCGCATAAGCATATTGCAATAGCGCCGGGCGGCAGTATTGGCGCGGCCGAGCCAATACCTACAACCGAAAAAACAGTAGCTGCTGTAAAAGCTGAGTTCGCGGCGACGGCAAACCGGACAGGGCGTAATCCCCGGGTGGCTGAAGCCATGGTAGATAAATCACTTGGGTATCCCGACTATGCTGAACCTGGTCAAATTCTGGCGCTTACCGACTATCAGGCAGCTAAGGTAGGCTATGCGGATATCGTGGCACCTGACCGGGAGGCTGTGTTAGCGAATTATGGCCTGACAGGGATAGAGGTTCTGGAATATACGCAAGGCTGGCAGGAAAAATTAGCCGGGATGCTGTCTGACCCTGCGGTAAAATCATTTTTAATGTCAATCATATTTTTAGCAGTATTAACTGAAATTAAAACTGCTGGCTTAGGTGTGGCAGGCCTTGTTGGTTTGGGTGCGGCGCTGCTGTTCTTTGGCAGTCAGTGGATTACCGGGATTGCCGGGTGGCTGGAGATTATCCTGTTCATTGGTGGTATTGGGCTGATAATTTTAGAGCTCTATACACCAGGAGCAGGGGTATTTGGCATTATTGGCATCATTGCTATCTTTGCCAGCCTATTTCTGACACTTGGAGCAAATGTTGCTGCAGTTAACATGTTGGCGATTAGTCTGCTTATTGCCATTGTCTTATTCATAGTGCTGCTAAAACACTTACCGTCAAGTAAGTTATGGGACCGGATTATCTTAAAAGACGCGGAGACGAAAGGTGCTGGTTTTAGCAGTAGCCAAGACTACAGTCTGTATCTGGGTAAGACTGGAATAACATATACAGGGCTTCGGCCTGCCGGAGCCCTGATTATAGAAGGGGTTCAACTTGACGTTGTATCTGAAGGCCAGTTTATTGAGCCAAATACTTTGGTTAAGGTGGTGAGTATAACCGGAAACCGTATAGTCGTACGCCCCGTACATTCTTAATAAATATTTAGGGAGGTAGTCATTTGACAGCTTTAATTGGTAGTGTTCTCGTAGTAGCCCTGGTGATTGTCGCTATTAGCGTATTCCTGCATTTTGTCCCTCTTGGACTGTGGATTTCAGCTCTGGCAGCCGGCGTCAATGTCGGTATCGTCACTCTTATTGGAATGAGACTTCGGCGGGTACCACCGGGTAATATCGTTTTGCCCTTAATTAAAGCCAACAAAGCCGGTCTTGCTGTAAATGTTAACCAGCTTGAGGCTCATTATCTGGCTGGCGGCAATGTTGACCGGGTAATTGATGCCTTGATTGCGGCTCATCGTGCAGAGATTCCTCTACCGTTTGAACGTTCTGCTGCCATTGATTTGGCCGGGCGTAATGTATTAGAAGCTGTACAGATGAGTGTTAATCCTAAAGTTATCGAAACTGCATTCGTCTCAGCAGTAGCCAAAAATGGCATTGAGCTAAAAGTTAAAGCCCGGGTTACAGTAAGAGCCAATATTGACAGATTGGTTGGTGGCGCAGGCGAAGCTACTATCCTGGCCCGGGTTGGTGAGGGCATTGTTACAAGTGTTGGTTCGACTTCTGACCATAAAGAAGTATTAGCAAACCCTGATCATATATCGCGTACCGTGTTAAGTAAAGGCCTGGATTCAGGAACTGCGTTTGAAATCCTATCAATTGATATCGCTGACGTTGATGTTGGCCGTAATATTGGCGCTGAATTAATGACAGACCAAGCCGAAGCCGAAAAACGCATTGCTCAGGCCAAGGCTGAGGAACGCCGGGCTATGGCTGTGGCTCAGGAGCAGGAAATGCGCGCCTATACCCAGCAAATGCAGGCTAAAGTAGTAGAAGCTCAGGCCGATGTTCCGCGAGCTTTGGCAGTTGCTTTAAAGGAAGGGCGCATGGGTGTTATGGATTACTATAACATGAATAATGTGTTGGCAGATACCCAGATGCGTGAGACCATTGCTAAAGCCGGTCCGGTGGATTTGACACCAAAGACTGATGAACCTAAAAAATAGGTTGGTGAAACTATGGATTTATTAATTCCGCTGCTGTTAATGTTGGTAGTGTACGTTGTACCTGAGTTATTAAAGCGACGAAAGCAACCTAAAGAATATGAATATCCGGATATTCCTGAAAAAGTACCGCAACCTACTGACGTAAAACCAGTGGGATTTAAAGTAAAGCATATCCCACAAGAAGCGGCAGTTTTTGTAGAATCAACTCCTAAAGCATGGGTTATTCCGCCGAAATCAGTGTCTATACCGTCAGCTATAACTATGCCGGACTTTGCAGAACCAGTTTCGCCCTGGGATGGTAAAGTTTCGCCTCAGATGGTGCAAAACGGCCTGATTTTTGCAGAAATAATCCAGCCACCACGCGCTTATCGGCCAATTTGGCGACAGTTTAAATAGACTCCGGAGAAAACAGGTTGATTAAACAAATTCCACTAAAAGCAGGGAAAATAACCCCTGTTTTTTTTTTTTGTTTTAGCACACACTAAAATCACGAGTAAATTTTAATAAACAAAGGGGGCAAACATATGTCAGAGTACAAAGGCCGCCTTACTTACGCCAAAGGCACCTATATGGAATTTGTCGTTGCTCCTAACCAGGATGTGGATTTTGGTGATATTTTGGTTGTTGAAGGTAAAAATGACGATCGGTTTTATATTCGGGCCTATGATTTTAAGATTAAGTCGCGCTGGTCTGGAATGAACGGAGTCAGCTACCTAATGAGCAAGCTTGACGAGAATGGGCAGGTAGCTAATCAAGAAGAGCTTGATTTTTATTTAGGCGGCAATCATACTGTGAAAATTGGAATTGCTGAGCAACTCTGCTATTCAGATGCACTGGGCCAATTATTTAACCCTAAAACATGCCCTGATTTTTTCTGTGAAGTCCGTGGTTTAGCCACCGATGATACAGCCCTACTCAATGAAATGAAAGGTGACCTTGAAATTGGCTATTTAAAAAGTGGCCGTGAAGTGCTCAAATTACCTGTGGGCATATTTGGCTCCAAAGCGATAACTGAACATATTGGTATTTTTGGCACAACAGGTTCTGGTAAAAGTAACCTGGTAAAAGTTCTTTCGAGTTCAATCATTGATAGCGAGAACTATGGCTTACTCATATTTGATGTCCATAACGAATACTACCGTGATTTATCGCTGCATCCCCGGGTTAATGACCGCTTAGTGGTATATAATACTAAACCCGAAGCAGAGCGGCCTAATGTTCGTAAACTTGCGCTTAATTATAATGAGGTTGAGCCCGAGGATATTACCGCCTGCGCAACGTTTAGCGAACCACAGCTTGATGCCATCTATAAACTGTCGTCTGTGTGGCAGGATCGCTGGATGGACTATATTCTAAAATATGATGCCGATGACATAATTGAAGAAATAGCTGGCTGTACAGGACAAAAATTCCAGTCGCGAACAATTAGTAAGATTAAAAGCATTTGCTGGAATTTAGAACAAGAGCTGAATATTACTGAGGAAACTAGCATTCCGGGAGAGATTACCGCAGTTGGCCAAATGCTTTTAGATCTAGAACAAGGCAAAGTGGTATTAGTTGAACTTAAAAATATCTCGCCTGTTGGTGAGCAGGCTTTATCAACCTTGTTATCAAAAAAAATGCTGTTGCATTATGCCAATAAGTCTGAAGCCGAACGTTCTGTTGCTAAGCCAGTTTTGATAGTCCTTGAAGAAGCTCATCGTTTTTTGGGTAAGAAAGAACAAAGTACTCAAAATGTTTTTGCCAGATTGGTTAGCGAAGCACGAAAATTCAATATTGGTTTATGTGTTGTGGACCAGCAGCCACGCCTGTTAGCTGACAAAGTATTGTCTCAGTTAAATACCCTGTTTATTTTGGGACTTGCCTCTAAATCAGACCGGGGCAAGCTGGAGGCAATGTGCCGTAAGGATATTCTGCAACAACGAAACGAGATAAAAAATCTGGACTGCGGTGAATTGATAGTTGCTACAAACTATATGCGATTTGCCGCACCGGTAAAAGTTCATAAGTTTGATGAATATTTAACCCGTAGTTAATTACTCCCCCATTCATGTACTAATGGGCCTGCTCTTAGGCATACATTTGTATATGAGGGGGGATTTTTCATGCTGCGCCGTAAAGGGAAGTTGCAATCATTGGCCGGGTTTCTTGATATACCGCAGGATATAGTGCTTGATATGCCGAGAATAACCATGCTTGGTAATAAACAATTGCTGGTTGAAAACCATAAAGGGATTATTGAGTATACCCCTTCACTTGTTCGGATTAAACTAAACCAGGGAGAGCTATTTATTCTTGGTGAAAACCTAACGCTGGGGAATTTGCAAGCTGAGCAAATTCTGGTAGAGGGTGTGGTGCAGGAGGTCAAGTATGATATTTAATACTAAATACCTGCGCGGTGCCGTAAAAATCCGTATAACCGGAACCATACCTGAACGATTTATCAATCTCTGCATTACTGAACAAATTTTATTATGGGGTATAACTAAAATCGACGAAGACTTAATCGCCTGGATCGGCCTTGATGATTTTTTTAAAATACGTCCGCTGGTATTGCGCAGTGCTACCAGGGTACAGGTATTATCTCATCGCGGTTTACCTTTTGTGATAAAACGGGCTAAACGTAGAAAAATGATGATTGCAGGCGCTGTTTTGTTTATTGTTTTACTGAATATAATGTCGTCTTATGTTTGGTTTGTTGATATCACTGGAGTAAAAAGCATGTCAGAGAATGAAATAAGAAATGTTGCAATCTCGAATGGTTTGAAGCCGGGAGCAGTAATAGGTGGTCTTAACACCAAGTTGATTGAGCGGGAAATATTATTAAATGTCCCTGAGGTTGCCTGGGTTGGCATCAACTTTACCGGTACCCGGGCTGTAATTGAAGTAGTTGAAAAAACGATGCCTAAGCAGGAAACTAAAGCCCCGGCGCATATTGTTGCCATGAAAGACGGCGTGATTACCGAGATTATTGCTTTAGCAGGACAACCGGCAGTAAAGAAAGGGGATACTGTAAAAAAAGGAGATTTGCTTGTAAAGGGATTTATGATTGAGCCAACACCGGCTGCTGCCGAAGGTCAGCCACTCATAATCGATGTTCCCCGGGAGCTTATCCGGGCCAAAGGAATCATTAAGGCCTGGATATGGTATGAGAGTTATGCAGAAGCTGAGTTGAAAAAGACAACTGTTACCCGTACCGGCAACCGGCAGGCTGAAGTTACTTTGAAAATTGGCAGCAGTGAATTAACATTTAATGCAACACCAAACCGGCCGTTTCAAGAGTTCGAAAGTGAGATTATACATAAACAGCTACCGCTATGGAGGAATAGCGAGTTTACTGTCGAATCAACTATAAAACTATATTATGAGATTAACTCTGATGTGACAGTGAAATCCTTCTCAGAGGCGCGGGATGAAGCCCATGCCAAAGCTATTCAGGTAGTGCAAAATATTATTCCTGAATCAGCGCAGATATTATCACGTAACTATGAAGTATTAAAAACACCTGAAGAGAATATTGTGCGGGTAAAAGTAAATGTGGAAACAATTGAGGATATTGGGCAAACTATAAATATTTCCCAATAAATGAATTAGGGGGCACTACTTATTTGGAAAAGCGGATTAGCTTTGCCGACACAAAAGAAGCCGTAGCGGTTTTGGGCAGAAATGACGAATATTTAGGTTTGATTAGTCAACAGTTCACGAGCGGCATAACCGCCAGGGGAACAGACGTGATTTTCGATGGAGAAGCTAATGAAGTTGACTTGATTTTGCGAGTGTTTCATGAACTCATCTATCTGTATCGTGAGGGTAATCCGGTAACAAGTCATGATGTAAGGTATAGCCTTCGGCTGATTAAGGAAGGTCAGGCAGATTTTCTTCACCAAATGTTTTCAGATACAGTTCTTGTAACTGCCAGAGGCCGCCATATTAAGCCGAAAACTCTAGGACAAAGCCAGTATTTAGAAGCCATTCGCCGTAATTACATTACCTTTGGAATAGGACCGGCAGGAACTGGGAAAACTTATCTTGCTGTTGCTATGGCAGTATTTTCCTTAAAGAATAAGCATGTGGAAAGAATAATTTTGACTCGTCCAGCTGTAGAGGCTGGCGAGAAGCTTGGTTTTTTGCCTGGTGATTTACAAGAAAAGATTGACCCGTATTTACGACCATTGTATGATGCTATGTACGACATTATGGGTGCTGAAACTGTACAAAAATATATGGCCAAAAATATAATTGAGGTGGCACCCCTGGCATATATGCGGGGGCGCACATTAGAAGATGCTTTTATCATCTTAGATGAAGCACAAAATACAACTGCTGAGCAAATGAAGATGTTTCTAACAAGAATGGGATTTGGCTCAAAAATGGTTGTTACCGGTGATATAACTCAAATTGATTTACCAAGAGGAGTTAAATCAGGGCTTAAGCATGCTCAGGCTGTGCTTGCTGATACGCAAGGTATTGCGGTACTCAGTTTGAACGAAAGTGATGTAGTAAGACATGAGATAGTCGGCCGAATCATCCAGGCTTACGAACAATACGGTCAAGAGTAAGAACATCTATTAAGCCATTCATGAATGCTCAATAGATGTTGTATGGAGTTGAAAAAGATGATGTCGGTTAATAACAGGTTGCGTGAATTGTTTGTTCAGCCGGGTAGTATTCATGCCCGGCCATTAGTACGCAGGATAGTATTGCTTGTGCTGTTCTTTTCTCTCTATATGCTATCTTTGTCAACCGATTTTATTCCAGACAAAGTATCATTGCAAATTGGGCAAGTGAGTGATCGCGATGTAATTGCACCAAGGACAGTATCTTATGTAGATAGCGCAAAAACTAAGAAACTTGAAATGGAAGTAATGGCCAGTGTCGCCAATGTGTATGATCTGGATGTTGCTGTAATGGCCAAAGCCGAAGAGGATGTCAAAGCTGTTTTCCGGGTGGCGCAACTTATTCAGGCAGATAAGACTCAAACATCCAATGATCAAAAAATTCAGAGATTAACCCATGAGTTGCCCTTGAGTTTGTCAAGCACAGTAGTAAACGGTCTTGCAAATTTAGATGAGGCCGGATTAGTAAAAACCGAGGATTATACTAAGTCGATACTACGCAAGTATCTGCAGCGTGGTATTCGGGATGATGATCTGGATATTGCCAGAAAACAGGTAGTACTGGAAGCAGAAGAATTAGGGTTGGGTAAAAATGCCGAAGCCGTAGTGGCTGGTATTACGCAAACATTGATTCGGCCGAATTTTATCCTAAATGTTCGCGAAACAGACAAACGTAAACAGTCAGCTCTGGCCAATATTGAATCTGTTCGGGAAACTGTCAAGAAAGGCCAGGTATTGGTAAGGCGTGGCGATGTAGTAACAGGCGAACAGATTCATGTAATGGAAGAGCTGGGGCTATACGCCGGCAATGTGAGTGAAGTACGGATTTTTGGACTTGCTATTTATGTGCTGCTAATAATGGGTATTTCGTTAGGTTATCTATATAACTTTGCTTTTCGTGTGTATGAAAATGACATGCATTTACTTTTATTGGGATTAATCATTCTAGTTACCATGCTGATTGGTAAGATGGCTCATTATTATTCCGATTTTGCCGCACCGGTTGCGGCTGGGGCCTTATTAACTGCGATTCTTATCGATAGTAGGGTAGGGCTTGTTATTAGTGTTATCATGGCAATGTTCTTTGGTGTGATTGTTGACCATGATTTAAGAGCTGTGGCTGCTGCACTTGTTGGTGGTATGGCCGGGGTATACAGTGTGACTAAGATGGCTCATGGTTATAGCCTGATCAAGGCCGGCGTTTCAATTGCTGCGATAAATTTCCTTGTGATTGGTTCTACGGGGCTTATCCAGCAGCTTGACGGGACAGTAGTCTTGGTACAATGTCTGTTTGGTGCCATTAGCGGCATTGCCTCAGCTGTAATTACTACCGGGCTTTTACCATATCTTGAACATGCTTTCAATATTACAACACCAATTAAGCTGCTCGATCTGGCAAAGCCTAACCATCCCTTATTGCAACGCCTGCTTTTAGATGCACCGGGAACCTACCATCACAGTGTTCTTGTTGGCAACCTTGCTGAAACGGCTGCCGTTACGGTAGGAGCAGATCCGGTGGTTGTACGGGTAGGTGCTTATTACCATGATATCGGTAAAATCAAAAGACCATATTTTTTTATCGAGAATCAGGCAGGCTGCGAAAACCCGCATGACAAAATTGCACCCTCACTTAGTACCCTAATTGTCACCTCTCATATTAAAGATGGACTTGATTTGTGCCGGGATTACAAATTGCCTCAAGTAATAACAGATATTATCGAGCAGCATCATGGAACTACATTGGTTTCCTATTTTTATAAGCGGGCTACTGAGAATGAACATGGTGAATGTATGATTGAAGACGATTTTCGCTATGAGGGCCCGTCACCCCAGACCAAAGAGGCCGCGCTTGTTATGTTGGCGGATGCCTGTGAAGCAGCTGTACGGTCAATTAGTAAACCTAATGTTAACCGTATTGAGGCGACAGTTCGCAAAATGATCAGGGAGAGGCTGCAAGATGGCCAGTTGGATGATTGTAACCTTACTTTAAGAGATCTTAAAGTAATTGGTGATGTGTATATCAGACTATTGTCAAGCATGTTTCACACTCGTATTGAATACCCTGAAGCTTTAAAAGAGCTTGAAAGGAGAAAAGCCAAGAATGGAAATAATAATAAACAACCTGCAGGAAAAGATGACATTAACACCAGCAATGGAACAAATGTTGATGCAGGTGCTAAATAAAGCGGCTGAGGTTTATGGACTAGAACCACAGTCAGAGGTCAGTGTCATGTTGGCAGATGATGATTATATCCGTCAGCTTAATTGTCAGTATCGCGGTAAAGATATGCCTACTGACGTATTATCGTTTGCTATGAATGAGCATTGTTCCGGTGATCATGAACCAGAGATTACTGAAGCTCCGGACGATATTGAAATTTTGCTTGGCGATATAATAATCTCACTTGACACTACCGCGCGTCAGGCAGAAGAGTTTGGTCACAGTATGGAACGCGAACTGGCTTATTTGACTGTTCACGGTATGCTGCACCTTTTGGGTTATGACCATGAGGTGCAGGAAGAGCGCCTTGAGATGCGGCAAGAAGAAGAATATGTTTTATCGCTCCTGGGTATTACCCGGGATCTGTAGTCAGTTATGCGTGTATTAGCTGCTTTTAAATATGCAATGGCTGGTATTGTCTACTGTGTTTGCCGGGAGCGGAATATACAAATTCATGTGACTGCAGCCCTTGTGGCTATCGGGATGGCTTGGCGGTTTGAGCTTAGCGCTCTTGAACAAGCCATTTTATTTTTGACGATTGCGGGCGTTATTACAGCAGAAATATTTAACACCGCTATTGAAACCATTGTCGATAAGGTTTCGCCTGATTTTCATCCCTTGGCTAAAGTGGCTAAAGACGTTGCTGCCGGTGCGGTATTAGTGCAGGCGATAACCTCACTAGGTATTGGGTATGTTTTATTTTGGGACAAACTGTTTAAATAGGTGGGAATGTGATGGATGAGCTGGTTAATGCTGCTGTTAAGGCGAGGGAACAGGCCTATGCGCCTTATTCCAGGTTTAAGGTAGGGGCAGCAGTACTGGGGAAAAGCGGTCGAATTTACACTGGTTGCAATATTGAAAATGCGTCATATGGCTTATCAAACTGTGCTGAACGCACTGCTGTTTTCAAAGCCGTGTCAGAAGGTGAAGTGGCACTTACAGCAATTGCGGTAGTCGCCGATACACCTGAGCCGGTATCGCCGTGTGGTGCCTGTCGGCAGGTGCTGGCAGAGTTTAATATAGAGCAGATTATCCTGGTAAATATGAAAGGCCAGCGGCAAACATATACAATCGAGGAACTGTTACCCTTTAGTTTTACTAAGGGCGATTTTTTAGGAAAAGATGGTGACAAATATTGAACAAGGAAAACTATAAATCAGGCTTTGTAGCTGTGATTGGCCGGCCTAATGTCGGTAAATCCACATTAATGAATAATTTAATTGGACAAAAAGTGGCTATTATGTCTGATAAACCACAAACTACCAGAAATAAAATTATGGGTGTGCTTACCCAAGATGATGCACAAATTTTATTTATTGATACCCCTGGTATGCACAAACCCAAGCATAAGCTGGGCGAATATATGCTAAAGGAAGCTGAAGGCTCAATACGTGATGTCGATGTTATTCTATTTGTTGTTGACGTAACTGCTGAAATGGGACCAGGCGAACGCTACATATTGGATAATCTGGCAAATGTCCGTATCCCTGTCATTCTCACTGTAAATAAGATCGATAGGATTGACAAACCTAAATTATTTCCTATTATCGAAAAGTATACTTCGCAATTTCAATTTGCGGCCGTAGTACCTATCTCCGCATTAGACCATACCAACTTTGAAGGACTTATTGCTGAGATCAAGACATACCTTGAGCCAGGTCCTCAGTACTACCCGGAGGATATGATCACCGACCAGCCTGAACGTCTGGTTATCGCTGAGCTCATTAGAGAAAAAGTGCTGCATTTAACCAAAGAGGAGATCCCGCACGCGATCCTTGTGGACATTGAAGAAATTGCTACAAGGCATAATGATGACCTATATGTCAGAGCTGTCATCTATGTGGAGCGAGACTCGCAAAAAGGCATTGTAATCGGTGCTGGTGGGCACCTGCTTAAGGATATCGGCCGGCTCGCACGTGCCGATATTGAGAATCTTTTGGGCTCGAAAGTCTATCTGGATTTATGGGTTAAAGTGAAGAAAGACTGGCGTAACCGCGCTAATGTTTTAAAAAGTTTTGGTTTTGATTGAGCTTAGGAAAGTTTTTGAGGCTACCGCTCAGCGGTAGCCTATTCATTTATTGACCAATACGATGCTTAATGGTATCATTTGTAAGGAGAGGTGAATTAATGAAGTGGGTTTATAAATATTTTATTAATGGGCTAATTGTCATTGTCCCGATTGCACTTACGGCAGTTGTAGTTATTAATATCTTTGCATTTACCGAACGTCTTTTAGGGCAATATCTGCCAATTCATTTTCCGGGTTTAGCACTCGCTGTTGTCTTATTTTTGATTGTTTTTGTTGGCTGGTTATCTTCTCACTGGATTTCAAAAAAAGTCATTAATTATTGTGAACGAGTGGTAGGCTCTATACCTGTAGTTAAATTTATTTATAATAGTGTCAAGCAAATATCAACAGCCGTATTTGAATCACAGAAATTATTAGAAAATGCGGTACTGGTGCCATATCCCCATCCCGAGGTTAAGGCCCTTGGATTTGTTATGCCGGAATTATCGGCTCCGCTGGCCGAAAAATTTTCAGAAGAGCATGTATGCGTGTTTGTCCCTATGAGCTTAAATCTAACTTCAGGATTTAATATTATCCTACCAAGGCGGGACATAATACCTTTAGATGTAACAAGCGAAAGTGCACTGCAATATGTTATTACAGCTGGCGCAATTATGCCCCGCAGTAATGATTCCAATAACTAGGGGAGAGATGCGTTATCGATTCGCCTTTATTCAGTTTAATTAAACTGGGGGCTGCAATTTTACTGGTTTTAGTCAATGGTTTTTTTGTGTTAGCTGAGTTTTCGTTAGTCAAAATCCGCAAGACCAGGCTGGAAGAATTGACTCATCAGGGTAACAGCAGGGCTAAGTTAGCATTAAAGGTGGTTGCTTCTTTTGACACTTATCTAGGTGCGACCCAATTGGGCATTACCCTAGCGTCCCTCGCACTAGGTTGGTTAGGTGAACCGGCAATATCATCTTTATTAGAGCCTGTTTTGCTTACATATGTTCCACTTTCTGAGTGGATGATTACTGCGATAAGTATTGCATTAGGCTTTATACTTATTACCTTTTTACACATTGTTATCGGTGAACTTGTGCCAAAGTCAATGGCTATCCAAAGGGCTGAGAACATGGCGCTGGCTTGTGTCTGGCCATTATATATTTTTCACAAGCTTGGTTACCCGATTATTCTGCTGTTTAATCGTACTGCCCAATTTATATTGGGCATGCTGGGAATTAAGGCTGTCAATGAAGCGGACCTGACTCATTCTGAAGAAGAACTGAGAATGATTGTGAGTGCCAGTCACCGCGGTGGGGTACTAAATCAGATGGAAAGTGAGCTCATAGACAATGTTTTTGACTTTGCTGACCGCTTAGCCAGGGAAATTATGTTGCCGAGGCAGGATATGATCTGCCTATTTGCTGATGATACCTTTGCCGAAAACATGAAGGTGGTACGGGAAACCGGACACACCCGGTATCCATTGTGTGTCGAGGATAAAGATCACATTATTGGCATGGTTCATATTCGTGACCTAATGGATTTTGATATAAGTTCTGATAGTGAGCGTGATTTAACATCGATAGTTCGGGAGATATTAGTAGTACCTGAAGGTATGTCTGTTGCTCACCTTTTGCAGGTTATGCGGCGTAAGCGTACTCATTTGGCGGTTGTTGCTGATGAATACGGTGGTACTGCCGGTTTAGTAGCCCTTGAAGACGTAATTGAGGAGATTGTCGGCGACATTCAGGACGAACATGATGTAATTGAAGATATAGAGATTCAGCGTTTGTCTGACGGGAGTTATGAGTTTGATGGCCGGGTGCTGTTAGATGATGTAACTGAACTCCTGAATATCCGTTTAGAAGACCATGAGGAGGATACTGTTGGTGGTTATATATTTGGAATGTTAGGGCGACGTCCTGAAATTGGCGACAAGGTAAATATTGGTGATTACTCATTTGAGGTGCTCCGAGTCAACGGATTTAGGGTTGTAAGAGTGAAGGCTGTACCGCTATTCCCACTTGAAATAGCTGAAGAGGTATAGTTTTAAATTTAATAGGGTTGAGGCTAATCCTGCCTGCCAATATAAGAGTGAAGGGATGATGTCGAGTGTTATTACGGGAAACAATGTGGGAGATTTTTTTAAGTACCGGTAATATCGATGCTTACCTTACCTATCGTGCCTGTTTAGATTCCCATACCAGTCAGCATGAATCAACCGATGAATCCAGCGAACTATTAGTAGTACCAGAATATCTTTGGAATAACTTATTACGAGAGTTACGTGAGGTTAGATGGCAGTAGAGTATCAAACTGAAGCCATTCTGTTGGCGGCTCGCGATTGGAGTACAGCTGACAGAATGGTCACTTTGTTTTCGCGTGAATATGGTATTGTTACCGCTATGGCGTATGGTGCCCGTCAACCCAGGAATCGTTTGGGTGGCAGCCTGCAGACTTTCTCTCATTTAAATTTGTCCATATCCTCCGGTGGTAAAGGCATGGATACAATCAGACAGTGTGAAATACAAACCTCATTTCGGCAAATTCGGGAAGATTTAACAAGATTAGCTTATGCCAATTTTATTTCCGAATTAACAACAGGACTATGGCCCGAACGCCAGGCTGAGCCGGAGGTGTTTGACACACTATTAATTGTATTGAATTTGCTCGTAGACCGCAATCCGCGTATTGCTGCGCTGGTGGGTGCCTGGCATTTGATGATATTTGCCGGGTTTCAGCCTCAATATGAGCGCTGCACCCGGTGTGGACAAGAGCTAAGCTTGCCTGCCTACTTTAGCTATTCTGATGGTGGTGGTATGTGTTGTGCCTGCAGTTCACCCGGCATTCCTGCGTTTGAGCAGTCAGATAAAATTTTTCTGGACAAATTGTTTACAATGGATTTAACTCAACCGGGGCAGTTTGCTGTTAACTCTAAAACGCTGGCTAATGCAGAGCGATTGTTATATGGTTTTGTGCGGCACCAATTGGAACGTCCATTAAAATCTTTAGATTTTATCAACCAAATTAATGCCTTATAGATAGGCATAATAACTGTATAATCGGGGAAGCTAACCCAAAACTATTGGGGGTTATACAAGATGGATATTACTTTAGAGAAAATTGATATGATTCGTGAGCGTACAGGGGTGTCCTACCGGGAAGCCAAGGGGGCGTTAGAACGCAATGCAGGCAATGTAATTGAAACCCTGATTGAGCTTGAGGATAAGAACAAAACCAACTGGACAGAAGAGTTCTCGGTACGTTCGACCGAGGTCATTGATAAAGTTAAGGAACTTATCCGTGAAGGGAACGTTAACAAGATACGTGTCAAGCATGATGGGCGGGTGTTGGCGGAAATACCAGTAGCACTGGGAGCCATTGGCGCTGTTGTGTTGCCGCAGCTGGCAGCTTTGGGCGTGCTGGTGGCTGTATTTAAACGTTGTACTATCGAGGTAGTAAGACGTGAAACAGAAGAGGCTGATGCTAAGGGGGAAGAGGCCGAGGAAGAAATGGACAAGTTTCCTAGAGATGTATATTAGGCTGAACTGCAAAGCTTTAGATCATAAAACACTCTTCGCATGAAGGGTGTTTTTTATATTTCCATAAAATC
>NZ_DATMXX010000077.1:0-5363 GCF_035561255.1 Sporomusa sp.
ACAGATAATAGACGAACACTGTTCTGTAATTATGAACAGTGTTCGTCTATATCGGGGAATTGGAGGTCAAAGCTAGTATCATCAGAACACGCAGTTGATTATAAAAAGCGCTAAGAAGTTGCGGATATGGCGAAAAACCAATAAGATATCTTAAAAATACTTAAAATTAATGAATAATGGGAGGCTCTTTGTCATGCAGATTGCCGTTGTTGGTTCAGGAGCGATTGGCGGCTTATTTGGTTCATTTCTCCACAAAAGTGGTGAAGATGTAACCTTTGTTGACATTAATGCAGAACATGTAGTGGAGATGCAGTCAAGTGGTTTGACCGTTACTCGCCAAAGTGGCGATGAAGTGTTAAAAGTAAAAGCAGTTACTAATATAGAAGAGGCTGGTACGCCGGATTTGATTCTCTTTGCGGTTAAGTCTTACGATAACGAACAGGCAGCGCGGGATTGTCTGAAAATTGTCGGACAAGATACCATAGTACTCACCGTACAGAATGGTGTGGGAAATATAGAAGCTATTGAAACAGTTTTAGGGCGTAACCGGATTCTTGCCGGTACTACTGCTTTTGGCTGTACCGTACTAGGGCCGGGACGAATTAAGCCTAGCGAAACAGGGTCAATTTCCATCGGGGAATTGGATGGTACTACAACACCGCGTTTGCAGAAAGTGGTTGATACCTTTATTAAAGCCGGTGTGGAAATGCATGTTAGCCAGGGGGTTGACAGCCTGATTTGGACTAAACTGCTAGTTAATGTAGGAATTAACGCCCTTGCTGCTATTACCATGCTGACAAATGGTCAATTATTGGAGTACGAAGAAACAGAGAGTCTTCAGGCAGCAGTAGTAGAGGAAGGCGCTGCTGTGGCTAAGGCTAAAGGTATTACGTTTATGGTAGATGACATCTTAGAACACGTTAGAGGCGTCTCTCGCTCAACCTATGATAACAAGGCCTCTATGAGGCAGGATATAGAGCGTGGTGCTAAGACCGAGGTTCTTGCTATTAATGGTGCGATAGTAGCGGAAGGAAAAAGACTAGGCATTCCTACGCCAGTTAATGAAACGCTGACTAAATTGGTTAAGACGATCGAAAAACGCGGTAAAATTTAAGATCAAACCATAGTGCCTGTTTTCACCGGCACTATGGTTTCGGCAAATCACAGAACGTTGGTCGGTATAAATGAACGAAATTTTGTATTTAATGAACTTATGTTGAGGAGAGATAATTATGCCCAGACCAGATTTTTTTCAGGAACGGTGTAAAGGCTGTGAGCTATGCACTGTCGCATGTCCTAAAAAATTAATCGTTATGTCATCAAGCTTTAATGGTAAAGGTTATACTTTTGCAACATGCCGAGACGAGTCAGAGTGTGTCGGCTGTGCTCTATGTGGTAAAGCTTGTCCTGATGCAGTAATTGAGATTTATAAGTAGATAGGAGTGATAAACGTGTCAGAGAAAGTACTCATGAAAGGCAATGAAGCGATCGCTGAAGCTGCAATTATCGCCGGTTGCCGTCACTATTTTGGCTATCCCATTACTCCACAGACAGAAATACCTGAGCTCATGGCTAAACGCATGCCGCAAATTGGAGGCACCTTTGTCCAGGCCGAGAGTGAGATTGCTGCCATTAATATGGTATTTGGTGCTGCTGGTGCCGGTGCCAGAACCATGACTTCTTCGTCTAGTCCAGGTATCAGCCTCAAGCAAGAAGGTATTTCATATATTGCTGCCGCTGAGCTTCCCTGTGTTATTGTCAATATCGTACGAGGTGGCCCGGGCTTAGGCGGGATTCAACCGGCTCAAAGCGATTATTTTCAGGCAACTAAAGGCGGTGGGCATGGCGATTACCGTAATATTGTATTAGCGCCCAATTCGGTGCAGGAGATGGTAGATTTGACTTTATTGGCATTTGATCTTGCTGATCAATACCGTAATCCTGTTATGCTTTTAGGTGATGGCGCATTAGGACAGATGATGGAGCCGGTAGAATTTAAAACAAGTAGTACAACACCGGTTGCAAAGCCTTGGGCATTAACTGGGCTACGTGGACGCAAAATTCCTAATGTTGTTAATTCACTGTTCTTACAACCGGAACAATTAGAAGAGCTTAATATTCGTTTGCAGAAAAAATACGCCACCATTCGCAACAATGAACCACGGTGGGAAGAGATAAATACGGAAGATGCGGAGCTTGTTCTTGTAGCTTATGGGATTACCTCCCGGATTGCCCATTCTGCTATGGATAAAGCCCGGCAAGAAGGCATGAAGGTCGGCCTGCTGCGGCCAATCACCTTATGGCCGTTTCCAGTACAGCCGTTTGCGAAGCTGGCTAAAACTACTAAGGCATTTTTGACACTTGAATTAAGTGCGGGGCAGATGGTTGAAGATGTAATGCTGGCAACAAAACAACTAAAACCGGTTTATTTTTATGGCCGCACCGGTGGTATGATACCAAGCACAGAAGAGTTTTATCAAGAGATTGTAAAGATTATCAATGGTAAGGAGGCTAACTAAGATGGCAGAATTAGTATATTCCAGACCAAAATCCTTACGTGATGCAGCAACCCATTATTGTCCCGGCTGCCATCATGGATTAGTTCACCGGTTGATAGCAGAAGTAATTGATGAACTTGGTATTCAAGATATGGCAATTGGTGTCGCCCCGGTTGGTTGTGCTGTTCTCGCCTATAATTATTTCAATTTTGATGTGTCGGAAGCCGCTCATGGCCGCGCTCCTGCTGTAGCTACAGGCATTAAGCGTGTGCACCCGGATGCAACTGTATTCACCTATCAAGGCGATGGCGACTTAGCGGCGATTGGGTGTGCGGAAATTGTTCATGCTGCTGCCCGTGGTGAAAACATAACAACAATATTCGTAAATAACGCAATATATGGTATGACCGGTGGCCAGATGGCTCCAACTACGTTAGTAGAACAAAAGACCAGCACATCCCCTTACGGGCGGAAAAAAGAAGTAGCCGGTCGGCCTATTCGCGTTTCGGAAATGTTGGCTACCCTTGATGGTCCGGTTTTTATTGCGCGGGTGGCAGTAAATACTCCGGCAAACATGAATAAAGCAAAAGCAGCTATAAAAAAGGCTTTAAACGTTCAACTTAGTGGCAAAGGTTTCTCCTTGGTGGAGGTACTGTCAACCTGTCCTACTAACTGGGGAAAAACGCCGGTTGAGTCAGTTAAATGGTTAGAAGAAAATATGATGCCACAGTTTCCGCTTGGCGTTTATAAAGATGTGCAGGGGTGATGATAATGAGACATGAAATTATAATGTCAGGCTTTGGTGGTCAGGGCGTCTTAGTTATGGGTCAGATACTAACTTATGCCGGAATGCTTGAAGATAAAAACGTATCATGGATTCCCTCATATGGCATGGAAATGCGTGGCGGGACTGCCAACTGCTCTATAATTGTAACTAACAGGCCCACAGGATCACCGATGGTGGAAAAACCGACAGCGGCTGTTGTTCTAAACTTACCGTCCCTGGATAAGTTCGAGTCAATGGTTAGACCTGGCGGAGTTTTGATCATTAATAGTTCGTTAGTAGATAAAGCGGTACAACGGCAGGATATAGAGGTTTACCGGGTTCCTGTCAATGAAATAGCAACAGAGTTAGGTAATCCTAAAATGACCAACATGGTGGCTTTGGGCGCGCTAATAGCTGCTACCAAGGCCGTAGCTATCGAGGCTCTGTTCAAGGCTTTCGCTAAAAAGTTCGCCGCTAAACCTCATGTTATAACTGCTAACCAAGAGGCAATAAAAAAGGGTTATGATTGTGTGAAAAATGCATAATACTGTCCCTAGCATCCCCAAAAGGAGGAATTACGATGCCAGACAAGCGATTTGACCTCAAATACGGGAACGGAGCAATGGAACTGGTTCTTCCTGCAGAAAAAATAATTAATGAAGTCTATGGTCGCCCCTGCGAAACCATTACCGATGTCCCAGGTGCCGTTCGTGAAGCTCTGCGAAACCCGATTGGTACTCCGCAGCTCAAAGACATTGTTAAGGCTGGCGATACAGTTGCCATAATGGTCAGCGATATTACTCGAGCCTGGGTTAAATTTGATCAATTCTTGCCTGTACTATTAGATGAGTTGAATAATGCAGGTATTCCGGACAGAGATATCTTTATCAAAATTGCCATAGGTGCCCACCGTCTTAATACGCCGGAGGAATTTGCTGCGATATGTGGCAAACAGGTCTGTGACCGGGTTGAAGTGACTAATCATGATTGCCATAACGATGATCTGGTATATACAGGTACAACTAAGCGGGGCGTTGCGTGTTATATTAACAAACGCGTGGCAGAAGCCAAGAAGATTTTGACAGGCGGTATAGTACACCATCTGATGGCTGGTTATGGTGGCGGACGAAAGTCGATTTTGCCAGGAATCAGCGGCTTTAAAACCATTCAAGGCAATCATTTGTTGTGTATGAATAAAGTAGTCGGTCAGGGGCTAAATCCCAATACTGTATCAGGTGTACTTGATATCAACGAAATGAACGAGGATATGGTTGAACAAGCGGCCCTGGCCAAACCGGATTTTCTGTTGAATGCTGTTTTTTCTCCTGAAGGCAATTTTGTTCAGTTTGTGGCCGGTCACTGGCATGATGCTTGGTTAGCCGGTGTTAAGCTGGTGGAAGAGATCTACGGTGTGCCAGTAAGTGCCAAGGCAGATCTAGTGGTAGCGTCTGCTGGCGGCTTCCCTAAGGACATCAATCTTTACCAGGGATTAAAGACAATAGATAATGCCTATCTGGCTGTCAAAACAGGCGGAGTAATTATCTGTTTTATGGAGTTGCAAGACATTATGGAGCCGCCTGAGTTTGCAGGTTGGTTCAAGTACAAAACTGCACTGGAGCACGAAATGGCTTTACGGAAACACTTTACCATTCCAGGGTATCTTGCTTATAAGCTAGCCGATATTGCCAGACAGGGGCCGCTTATCATTGTTACCAAGCCGGAGAATGCTGATTTTGTTCAGAATGCTGGTATGATTGCCGCTACTACAACTGATGAAGCATTTGCTATTGCTAAAGAAAAAATTGATCGTGAAGATTTTACAATAACAGTAATGCCCGTAGCTGCAAATACAGTTCCAATTGTTTCGAAATAGCAAACACAATATTATCCTATTGAAAAAATTCCTGGTCGAAGCCGCATTGAGAGTAACCTGGTATAATAGTCTTAAAGGGGATGTGTCAAAGCTACCGAACTGAACTGGTGATGGTTTGCAATACAGATAATAATAGTCCGTATCACGTAAAAGTGATACGGACTCACTTATTTATCTATAGATTGAAGCGTGAAGTGGAGTTATTAATAATTGCAATCTCTAATCG
>NZ_DATMXX010000078.1:0-19701 GCF_035561255.1 Sporomusa sp.
CACTAATACAGCAACACTTATATCAATATGATTATGGAGTTGATAAACTTTGAGCAATCAAACTTTGCTATGGTCAAGTGTTGTATTAGCATGGGCATCCACTCTCTTTCTAAAAAAGGAAGAAATGAGACGTTATATGCCAGTTGCATTGTTCTGTTCGCTTGCTTTCGCCTTTATTTTTGAGATGGGTATTTCTTTACAGTGGTGGGCAGTCAAAGAATCTTCATTTCCTCTTATCAATATACCTATATTTATTTACGGTCCTTACCTAATCGCTACTATTTGGATTTTCAAGTACACGTATAGACGCTTTTGGCTATATCTTGTTACCAACATCGTACTAGATTACATTTTGATTTTTTTCCTAATAGATTGGTTTATCCAGCGTGCTGTCTGGGATGCTTACATATCATATTTTCAAATATTAGTTGTTACTACTTTACTTGCCGTTCTTATCTATGGATATCAGATGTGGCAAGAAGGTGAGGCAGTATTAAAAACCACTCCGAGCGTACAACCGGCTGCCAGCAAGCCACTAAATGAAGATTTGGTCGATAAACCAGATAATCAGTAGTTAATCTAGCCCCCTTCTCAAGGAAATTTCGACTCTCTCCTTGTGGGCCATTTCACCATAGATGGGAGATAAACCCATGGAGTTTTATTACATTCGTTTTGTTCTTTTTTGGATTTTATGGTTAATATTTGCCGATAAAAGTCGTTGGCGTGAGTTGTTCGCTGTGGGTATCTTTGCAGGTTTTTTAGATGGATTTGCTGACATATTTTCTTTTCACTATCCCTTGTGGAAATACCATCCACCAGATTCTGTTGTCCCTAACCTATTTGATAATATGGGGGTATACATCGTTGTTTCATATTTGTTTATACAATGGCTACCAAAGAATCCTAGCGTAGTCCGCATGCTCATGTATTGGTTTTTATGGACGGCATTCGCGATCGCTATCGAGTGGGTTCATGTTCACATGGGATATATGACATATGACTCCGGGTGGCGTATGGAGTACTCATACATTGCTGATTGGATAATATACTGGATGTTGTATAAGTTTCATAAGGTGTTTGAACTTAGGAAATTGTCTGTTTAGCGTCCTCCCATTGGCACACTTTACTTATGGTCGCGTATTATGTAACAAAGGTGTTGCAAATTTTATTCTCTCAATGAAGAACGGTAACTAACTGCCGTTCTTCGTCTTTTGTCTGTGTAAGATTCAGCTATTTGGCCCCTCCCCTGTACTTATTCAGGGCATCCCTGGCGCATTCTCTAGCCCCTATATCTGCGCTTTCTTCATTTATGTCGGTAAGCGCTTTAATTAGTCCCGCAACCCTCCCCTTTGTTTGTTTGATTGGTTATATCTGGTTAATTCGCTTAGCAATTTCCTGCTCTTAAAAATGTTTACCTCGGAAATACTAAGTCAGGAGGTGAATTACATGGGAGAAACCGTTTTTAGTGGCAGTAAATTATCTCGCGATATCGCATTTAGACGAGGCCCAGCGGATACACCACAAGACGATAAAAGAGTAAAACGTGACATTGAAAAAGCTAGAAGATCCAAATAGGCCATTTGGCCTATTTTTTTTGTTGTGTCGGTATATCACCCTTACCCCTCCGTCCCGGTATTGCCAGGCTTGTAATTGCTCGGGTCGCAAGCCTTAATATACACGCAGAGCTGCACTCCGTTGGTCAGGCAAACCGATATCTCATCTGCTGCAGTCTGTCGAACTGAATCAATAGCCACAAACCCCGGAACATACTCATGAGCGTATGCTGGAACTGGTGCCTGGGCCTGGTTTCTAATAGCCGCTAAGGATACCGGAGCTCCTATTGCCGGTGGCTGCTTCCGCTCATACCAAACCGCTTCTTGAACGTCCTCTTGGCTGCTCTTTGCCACTGCCGCATCGATGGCTGCTAACAGATGATCCGGTGGCTGAATGTCCCAGCGTTTACCGGTCTTGATGTACCGGACCGTAAATATGGCGTTTTCATCCTGGTCAATCTCGCCGGTGAATTGGGCAACGGTTATCAGATAAGACGTTGACCGGCTCCGCTCGACCTGGATGATGCAATCGCGTGGTTTTAGAATAAGTACGGCGTGGCCGCTGGTCTCAAATTCTTCCGGCCGTGGAATATAAATGGCCATCTTCTTGCTGCCGTCTTCCCGGCAGATGATCCGTGCAAATCCTTTAGTTTTACCTATAGCCCCGCCAGTTTCCGATACGGCCGCCAGGCCTATATTAGTCCTACTTACTTTTACGGTTATCTCCATGTCAATATCTCCCCCATTATTTGTGTCGGTTCCCCCGCATATGCCTGGGAAGCCTTAACAATATTTAACTTAGTCTGTTTCACGTTATGTAATCTTACTCCAATGTCCCATGCTCCCTGGCGTACTCCATGTAGTGCCTCACCCGGGCCTTTTTCTGCTCGATAGCTTGAATAGTGCCTGTCTTTTCGATAATGCCTACCTCTTCCAGCAACTCAATTACCGCGATCAGGTCGCAGCACTCTCGGGCAATATCCTGCGCCGGCGTGGTCTCTTTATAGCCATCCTGTAACCCAAACCTCAGGGCTTTGGTAACTGCCTGCTGAATCTCGGCACACTCTTCTGCCAGGCAAACCAGTAAATGCTCAGTATTATTCATGATTAATCCCCCTATCCAGCTTTTATTGCTAACTCCACCCGGTTATACTGCGGCTCCAACCGCCGCGGCTTCCGGGTGATCTCCTCAAACGGCATATCCGGTATTTCAGGCTTTCTGTTCAGGTCAAGCTCCCCACATATGTCTATCGTTACCCTCTGTCCTTTTGCCGCAATCTCGGCCTCAATCCGGGCGATATCGGCAGCATTGGCCTTACGGGTCACCACCTCCCCATGCTGGGTAGTGAAATAAGATTCCTGATCCTTTATAAACTCCGCTATCGGCTTCATGCACCGAATCGGTACACCGCAATGTTCCATGATCATCCCTCCCAATATTTTTGGTCTTGCTTAGAACGCGGCGTTTCCACTGTGATGTAATTGCCGCAGTTATTGCATTTAGATGTCCATCTGTAGCTTTTGGCACCATCTGCATGCATCACAGTAGAACACACCGGTTCAAGTGTTTTGCATTGCTCGCAGGCCATTTTCCCATTAATTTCAATAATCCCATAGTAAGTTGACTTGTCGCGCTTAAATGTCGCCTTGCCAGCAGTATCCATGCTTTTCATCATCTCGGCAAAGCGCTCTTTTTTCGCAATACTATTCTCAGATTCATTAGTGTTCATTTTTTCTATTTCATCTTCAGTATGCATGTCTTATCCCTCCCAACTCATTCCCCGACAACCCTGCCCATCCATCTGGCCTGTAGCTCCCTTACCGGTACCCCGCACAGAAATTGCACATCTTCCACGCGCCTGGCCACTACATAGGTTCCACCGTGGACTATAACATTGTCCCTAAACTTCTCCTGGTCCTCAGATAACCTGCCAGTAAGCGTCTTGACCTCTATGTACACGGTCCACCCATCTTTAATCGCAGTCAGATCGCTAAGACCTTTGAGACTGCCAAGGCTCTGCTGATGCCGGATAACATACCAACCGTGCCAGCGAAGATATTCCCTTATCGTGTTCTGGGTATCAGTCTCTTTTGGCGCCTTAGGCTTGGCCGCTTTCTTGCCAGCCGACAGCTGAGCAAATTCACGTTCCGATATTCGCATTTAGCACCCCGGCCTTATGAGGGCACACAACCGTTTCCTGCTTAACTCCACCGCGCCCGTCATCGACGTCAACCCAATACCACTCCTGCCCCTTGCACCGGTGATATTCCCTGCAGTTAGGGCAGTGAGTAACCTGTAAGGGCAGATATTCCTTGTAAGCACCTTGTAGTAAAAAGTTATGAGCATGTTTTATAAACTTATCTTCCGGTTTATCCAGCCTTACCTTTGTAGCATATTTACCGGCTGCCAGGATGAGGTGCTTAGCGTCCACCCCTTGAGCCAATAGGGTATTCCATGCCGCAATCGCGATAGACTCATTCCCACGCTTAGGATACACATTCCAGAACCGCACAAACTCCGGGTCACGATCAACAGCTGCTGCAACTTCTCCATGTACGTCCATATCCGGTACGACATGCACACTACCTTCCGATAGCGCAATCCCTTCCAAGAGGTCATCAGGGGAAAAGTTATCCACAGACTCACTTTCGCGTACGCATATATTTTTTTCTTTACTTTCTATTTCTCTTTCTTTTTCTTTTTCTATTTCTATTTCTATTTGTGGTATTTCTGTTAACACTAAGTCTACATTTAATGGGTTATTGCTAACATTAATAGACTTAAAGGTTACGATAATCTTCTTATTCTCAAAAGCTACCTCTAAGTGGTCATCCGCAATGAAGTATTCACGAATCAAAACTAGCTTTCTACGCCTGGCACATCCCTGTAAATACCTTTTCTGAATACCGCGTGACGTAAGAATGCCGTATTTGTTGTATAGTTCTTGATTGAAAAAACCCCGGTTTATGCAATCATTAACTATTGTTGTTAAGGTGTTAATGTCTACACGAGCCTCATCAGTAAATAGGTATTGTTCATCCTCTGACCAGTGATAAAAATATCCCTCTCTATAGATTTTTGTCAGTAATAGTATCACGATGGCAAAACCAGTGAGACCGTGTTTTGCTTTAATCAATTTAATTTTGTCATCGCCTGTAATATCTGTATCTAAAGAAAAATAGTCAAGCCCTTCTTTATTTGGCCTTGCCATGCCTTTCCACTCACCCCTCCCACAAGAGACGGCCACAGCTGACCGCCTCTCCCACCAACATGTTAAGATGCTTGTTTATCTACTTGAGCCTGTTTTAGAGCTCTCTCGGCTGCGGCTTTACCTTTACACACTCGGCCCATGCCGTCCTCCATAGCCTGCTTGGATCTCAGTTTACGACCGCAGCGCTCGCATTGGGACGCTTCCACTGTTGAGTTCAACATTATACCGCCTCCATCTCAAATAAATCATCCTGCACATACACGACATATTCGTCTTCCCATCGAACCCCAATATAATCTAGCACCTTACCCCATCCCATGGTGTACATCCAGAAATACCATTCGCGATAGTTGTCCTCTCTGAGCCGATCAAACCGGTGTGGCCGCTGCTCAAAATGGATGCCGAACCCGCACATATTGCAGCCGGTCCGCTGGGCCCTGGTAGTATAAAGACCACCATCATCTTTGCGTTTGATTTCCCCGTATATTTTGGGTACTGGCACATTAAGATCCAGAGCCAGCTGCAGCAGATCCTGCCGACTGAAGATTGCGAAAGGTGCAGATCTGGTAACTGTTTTGCCGTAATAGTTGCAACCGTGGTGAAATAGTGCCATTCGCCGCTGACCGCCTTCTGATGCCATCAGGCCCATATATGGCTTTCTACCTGTTGCTTTGGCATAGTCATCACAGGGCTTTTCTTTCATCCAATAGCAGCAGTCCGGTGACACTTCAAATGGTGCGGTTTTGTATTTAGTGCCATACCTCTCATTCTCGGGGCCGCCAAATTTCCAAAGCCATTTCATTGGCAGTTGCATTCTACTGCCGGTTTCTTTAGTCTTAAAACCGCCATATTCCCCAGTTTCTCCCGTCATAATTGCATGACGTACAGTAGCGTTCTCTGGGGTAGGGTTTTGCAACATCTGAATTTTACCGGCCTTTTCTTTTGATAGCACGGGATAACCATGATCGCGAATAACCTGCGCCTTGTTCTTTAGAGGCTTTAAAAATACAAAGTTGTCAAAGGTCCGGTGTATTGCACTAATGCTCTTATCCTCCAGGCACGATACGCTAACACCGGGAATACTACTAGACACATTTTTTCGCAGGAAGATTAGCAGGGTAAGGCTATCTAAACCACCAACACTGCAAAATACCTCTCCATTTAACCGGTTGTAAAACTCCCAAGCCATGTTATAGGCGTGATTGACCTTTGCTTCATAAGGCAGGCTCATCTTCTGTAGAAATTCTTGAGGTGTCAATTACATCGCCTCTCATCCATGATTACCCTACAGCCAAGCTTGGCATTTGTTCCGCATCTACTTGAACCTTAACATCCTTGGTCTTGATTTTTAAATGTGCGATACTAGCCCACTCCATGACCGCTTTATTAAGCTCGGGGTTATCTGATACTGGTCTATTCTTATCCAACTTGGCTTGAACCAGCTGGTCTTTCCGCACTTCCAGGCAAGCCGCCAGCTTCCCGTTATCATCGGCAACCAGGACAACCCAGCTATCTCCTTTTCTAACTGCGTTACCATAGGAAGCAACGCAATTATGGAGTGATCGCCCTGCATCCAGCAGTTCCATGGATTCTTTAGGCAAGAAAAAGCTTAACTTTTCCCGTTGCATTGCCATACGGCGGACAATATGCTCGGGAACCTCCAGTTTGACATTCGGATGCAGCTGCCCCTGATGTTTTTTACTCAACCAATCGTGAAGATCTCGACCGCGGGGTTTTTCGTCTGTCAATGCTGCTTTGTTCTCTCTATTTAAGAGATCATATAAGCGTTTGCAGTCGGTAATATTTATTTTTTCACCGTTTTCTACCATGCGTACTACGCCGTCCTCACCATAGACAGATACCATCTTCCTGGCAAATTTTATAACAATCTCGAAATAGGACTCTGTGTGACGGCCAGTATAACTATCTCGCATCAAAGCCTTTACCCCAAGGTACAATCGAATAGCCAAGTCATAGTTTTTACAAACCTTAAATGCAGCTGCCAGTCTGCCGCACTCAAAAATATCTTTATTAAGTTCATCTCTAACCAGGGCTTTGTTGGGCAACTTAGTAGCCCGGATAATCGCCGTGATGGTATCAGTACCGGCTCTGGCCTCTTCCGCTACTTCCTGACTCCAATCGTTAGGAAGTTTATCGAGCAGGTAATTCTCTAGCCTGCTTTTTATCTGGTTGTCATTGTCACGATAAAAATCCGGCAAGTTCGGTGCATCAGGGTAAACATTCCGATAGCCAATATTCATAAGTGGTAAAAGAAAGGCACCCCAGTTTTGCCCGGCCGAAACATGCAACGAACTAACATCATGCCCTAGACGCTTCTCAATTTTTGACTTGACTGCATGACGCAAGGTCTTTAGCAATTGACTCATATGACTACGCATTTTATCATTCGCCAGGCATCCAGCAAAGAAAAAGCTTAAAATGCTTTCCCTTAAAACACTCAAGTCAGTCGGCAATCCGAACTCAAACTCTATTTCAGGCTCTTTACTGCCCTTTTTCGGCGTGGTCCGAGTAAATGTATTCCGCTGGTTTTTAACATCAAACCGGAATGTTTCCTTACGACGTATGGAGCGTATATCGAATTGATCAGCAAAAATATACGCATCATACCGAACTTCCAAGTCTACTGTATTCTGGTACTCTTTCACAGTCAGCTGCATTTTGTAGGGCAGTGGTGCATTAGTCTTTCCATAAACAATATTCCGATCATAATGAGTACCGCAGTGGGGGCAGTGAAAGTGACTGCCCCTTTCTCCATATCCAATGCTACTTGCCCGACCCCAAGCGGCTGTAAACATCTGATCGCACTTAATGCAGAGATACTGGACGCAATTATACATGCCCTCAGTTCGCCCGAGCGGGTTAGCATATACGCTAAACATCAAAGGTACTTCTAACTCAGCAATAATCATGATGCTTCCACCTCCACATCGGCAAATAGATCAATGAAGCCTGGGTCTACTGGTTTCTTGGCCTGATCTGGTTTTTTCGGAGCAGCTGCAGGTGTCGCAGCCTTGGTTGCTTGCACCGTTTTAGCCTCGGCTCTACGTTTTTCAGCTGCCGCCTTACTAGTTGCTTCGTGTTCGGCTTTTAGCGCAGGCTCGCAGCTGCTAATCAGGGATTTGATGGCTTCACATGCGCCCCTCTCAATGCGTTCCATTTCAGACAACGCTCCCATCTTTTCCTCGCTAGGAAGCTTTACATCCGGATTTGCTGCAACCAGTGACTGAACATGCTTAACCAGCTTATTAATCTGGTCCCAGGCCTGGGTTTGATGGTCAATAAAGCTTTTAATTTGTGAGAGCTCGTTATATTTCATTTCACACACCTAACTCGCCGCGGCCTGGGCCTGCCCTGTACTTATAGGGCTAATGACATATATATAGCTGTCGTCAGCCTCCCCAACAATCGTTGAAGCCGCTCGTGGACCGGTCATAGACAAGACTACCTTGTCATTATCAAGCGCTTTTAAGCAATCAATGATCTGGGTTCCATGAAAGCATATTTCAACGGGCTCACCAACAATAATTGCTTGAATTTCTTCTCTCGCTGCACCCTTGTCCGCCTTGTTTGATTTGATGTATATCAGGTCGCTCTCCATTGTTATATAAACATTATTAAGAGTGAAGTCTTTTTGACGTTCTAGCCCGATAAGTGATAACCGTTCAATGGCCTGGAGTAGCTCCGTTCGCTCCATCGTAACCGTAACAATCGGGTTCTTCGGTATAACTCTTTCTACGTCCGGGAAAGTACCGGTGATTATGCGAGACTCATAACGGATACTATCAGTAAGGAATATAACTTTTCCTTTATCCCAAAAAGCGGTGATATCATCTTCCCCATCAACAAGGGAGGTAATCTCTGCGAGGGACTTAGGGGGAAGAATGACTTCCCCCTCCCCTTCCAGAGCAAATGTTAAACGGGCTAACCTTTTTTTATCTGAGGCGATGGCTGACATTAAGCCATCTTTAAGGTGTAAATACACCCCTGAGAATACGGGGGAGGTTAGTTCTGTCTCCATCGCCGCAAAGGCTACTTTGCGCTGTATTTCATGCAGCATTGATGCCTTGATATAAACAGGGTTTTGCACATCTTTAATATCAAATTCCGGATATTCGAACACGTTCATAGTCAATATGTCATAGACAGCACGCCCACTGAGCACAGATAACATATTCTTCTTGTTATTAGTCGATACGGCAATCTCTTTCCCTGGCATCCTCTTAATTAATTCATGGAACAGTTTGCCCGATACCAGCACCCTTCCTGGATCTCTGATATCTGCCTCTACAGTGTACCGGATCGTGGTCTCATAGTTGGTAGCAGTAAACTGAACCTTGCCATCATTAGCAACAATCAGGATCCCTGAAAGCGTCGGATTAGGAAGCCGGCCGGAGATTATCTTGTTCACTGCTTGGACCGCTTTCTCCAGATCCTTGCTGTTGAACCGAATTTCCATCAAGATCCGCCTCCTTAAATAGATTCATAGTTATATCCGGATGCACTTCCCCGCAGTCTGGGCAAAACTTAGGAGCGTCAGTCATTTTTCTTCCCTCCGCGATTTCCTAACTCAAAACTCAACTTAAGCAATAAAACCATTCGATTATCAACCGACAACTGTTTAAATAAAGTATCAATAAAATGCGTCATTGCATGGCTATCACAAAGGGTGCTTCCTTCTACGCAGCAGCCAATCCCATCGGTTTTATGTGTAAGAGCTACAACACCGGTACCGTCGAACTCCGATACATACCGATGTCCGTTCACTTCTGTGATAACCTGCACCGTTTTCTTAGCTGACATAATTTGATCTTCCGTACAATCATCTTTCAGTACCCCTGTAAACACTATAAATTCCTCCCCATTATTTAATGTCAAGTAGCCGCTTCACGATCTTATACTGCTCTGTTAGGCTTAACCCCGGAGTAAAGAGTCGCCTTGGCGGCTCAAACTCCAGTTCCAGTTGCAAAGACACTGGCCGGGTCGGTGCTGGGCTTTGAGTTTGACTCGCAGCCCAGCACACCGGACCATACTCCCTTTCAATAGAAATTGGGTCCTTAAGTACCCGTCTGCAGCGTTTGCATTTCATCACACATAAACCTCTCACGGGATTCTGCAAAGCGCAGGATTCTTCGTCTGGCGGCATCCATGCTTAGTCCGTATACTAAACCTATTGCTTTCCAGGTCATACCGCCATTGCGCATATTGGTCATGTCCTGAATATCAGAATCGGTCAGCACATTGAACTGCCTATGGCCGGGGTGGCTTCCCTGGGCAAGATGTTCGAATGAGGTTTCCACTGTCACAAATCGAGGACTCATGAGGGCGAGTGCAAAAGCGTACCAGTTCTCTATCACGCAACTTGCACCTCCACCGACTCATCTAGGGGCCGGAAATATATCTTCTGCTCAAACGCTTCTTGTACAGCCTTGACATGGCTGATTACCAGCACAATCCCGAACCGGTTAGCAACACTTTTTACGGCATCAATCACCATGGGCAAGTACTCATCGGACTGACTACCAAACCCTTCGTCAATCGTCAACCAGTCCACCCGGGCGCCAGCTCGCCTTGCCAATAACTCAGCCAGAGCAAACCGAATCGCAAAGTCAATTCGCAGCTGTTCGCCGCCGCTAAAAGTTTCATAAATCCGCTCACCGGCCCAATCACCGACAATGATATCCAAAGTCTCAGTCATGCCTTTGCCACTCTTGAGCTCTTTTTGTGTTTCAAATCGAAGATGATTTTTTTCACCGGACATCTGTCCAAGGATATCGTTTGCGATTCGCTCCAGTTCCGGTACCGCATTTTCGATGATCAAGGCCGGAATACCATCCTTGCCAAATGCCTTAACCAGCGTCTGCCACCGGACTAATTCCTTGACCAATGGCTCCATTTCGTCCGCCAGTATCCTCCGGTTCTGTTCATCCTGCTCGATCAGAACTAATTTAGCTCTAAAACCACCTAACTGACTGGTAAGGGTCAGGTGCTCATCCCTGCACAGTTTGAGCTTGTCCCGGGCTTCTTTCAGCCGATTCTCGGCGCTTAACTTTAACAATTCTGAGTCACCCAGAAGGGCTTTATATTCGGCTTCCAGATTGACGGCCTGAATGGATAAGTCATCGATCTCACCTTTTAGCCGGTCAATAGTCTCCCGCGCCGTATTAGCGATTTCTTTTGCTGCCGGCAGTTGCTCCTTAGATTTAAGCCAGGGTTCCAACTCCATGAGCTTCATTTCCAGAGTCGGTAATTCTTTCAGTCCATCCGACAGTTCCCGATACTGGTTACGCATATTTTCAAGACGGACATTAATATCAGCTTGCCGGGTCTCAGAGTCAGTACGTTGCACCTTGAGGTTCTCCAGCAGCGGCTCTATGCCTGCCAACTTCGCTAGCAGGTCAACGTCCGGTTTCAATTGATTAATCTTGTCCTGTAACTCATGGGGTTCGAGAGGATTGATATTGGCAGCTGTCCGGTACTCTGTCCGCTTAGTTTTGGCAGTCGTCACTGCAGTCTGCAGGTCAATAATCTCTTGATCAGACCTAACCTTCCACACACCATATTGCTCCCGGGTCGTCACCAACTCACCTTTGGCCTGGATAGCATCCGCTAGGAACTTGCACTGTGCCCGGTCCATATCAACACAATTAGCATCTGTCAGCATGGCCGTCTTGGCTTCCAATGACTCAATCTTTTGATCATAAATCTGCTTATGGCTTAAATATCTGTCTTCGGCCCGCAACAGTTGATCTGCGCAATCCTTAACGGTACTAAGCAACCGCTTATCCTCTTCATGTTCCTTTTGGCACTCGGCCAGGCGAGTAACGTCAGTATCATAGTCTACTTTCGAAGCTTCCAGGCGGGGCCGGTCAGTTATCTGTCCAGAAATCCGATTAATATCAGTAATGACTTTGGTAAGCCCAGTTTCTACAGTGGATTGCTCCATCTTCAGCCTGTCCGCTTCGGTCTTAAGGGTGGTCTGTTGATCCCGCTTTACCCGAAGGGTAGTAACGGTATCTTTGGTAGTTTCATAATCAGTCACTTTGGTCAGAATATCAGTTTCCATGTCCAAGAGCTTTTGAGCATTATCCAAACGAACTTGCTGCCGATCACGCTCAGATGTCTTGATGCCGATATCAGACCACTTTTCTTTTGCCTGACGGTCATATTCGCTGGCCTGTTGAATCTTGGCGACCAGGGTGCTGTATTCAACCTGTAACGTCTGGACATTTCCCTCGAGTGTTTTAATCTCGGTCTCGGTCTTGACCAGTTTAATCTCAGCAGCAAGTTTCTCAGTCTCAAGGTCGGGCTTTTCCATCAAGCGGGTATCAATGTCTGCAATCCTGGCTTTTATACCATTAAGGGATAAGTTAATCGAGTCACATTTATTCTTGGCCTTTTCTCGTAAAGTTTCATATTGGTCCAACTGCAGCACCTGAGACAGAATAGCTTTGCGCTGGCCAGCTGGCCGTTTAGTGAAGTTGCCGGCATCGCCCTGGAGAATCATGCTGGAGGCGACGAACGTTTCATCATCAAGGCCTAATAGGTCAATAATTTTTTTCTGGGTTTCCGGGATACTCGCGCCGGAAAGGGGCTCCCAGATGTCTGGAC
Organism: Sporomusa sp.; assembly: GCF_035561255.1. Lineage (GTDB taxonomy): Bacteria > Bacillota > Negativicutes > Sporomusales > Sporomusaceae > Sporomusa. The sequence continues at coordinate 12,395 of NZ_DATMXX010000078.1, forward strand.
CTTCAAAAACAGTTGATGTTTTAAACTTCTGCAGCTCCAGCGTTGACTTACCCTTTCCCTTTTTACTCCGGGTACGGATTACACGGTACACACCGCCTTGGTGCTCGAAGTAGAAGTTTACAGCCGCCTCCGTTGCACCGGTGCGAATCATATCGTCGATACTGGTACCGGGCTTTGTTGCACCATATAGCGCAAATCGGGGCGCTACCGTAAAGGCGGTACTCTTGCCGGCACCGTTTACCCCGCAGATCGCCGCAATAGAGATATTGGTCAGGTCAATGTTAGCGTAGGATATGGCGCCGAGGTTGTGGATCTCAATTCGTAGAGGTTTCATAGCGTGTCACCCACTTTTAAAATAGGATATAAGCTCCACGCAAAAGCTAGTTCCGGTCCCATGACACTTACAACGAGATAATAAAACATTTTGCCGTTCCACTCATTACGATATATCCCATACAATTCCGGATTAGGAATTGTGACTGCCGTATCGCCTAATGCATATCCGGTTTGATCTGCTAAACCTACATGCTTTTTCAATAATTTCTCTAAACGCTTAGATTCTTTTAATGTCATAAATTGATCTGAAGTTAATTGAGCAATCTTCTTCATTCCGTTTTCGGCTTTATTAAGCATCCTTGACCACCTCCAGGCAACCAGTGTCGAACCCACCCGATTTACCTTTTAACAAGACAACTTGGCTGCCGCACATTTCCCACGGCTCACTTCTGGTAATCCAAATTTTATCTGCATGCTCTTTAGCTTCATAGCAATTGACCATACGGACCTTAGTTCCGATCGGCCAGTCAACGTGTTTGATTTTTGGTTTTCTAGGCATTACTTTCTACCTCCACCCCATGTGATTTCAATGCCTCTGTCCAAGTTGATTTGACTTCATCTGTACAATGCGCCATAGCATCAGCCCAAGTGGCACCGCGGCCATGCTCCATTTTAAATTTAACCTGGTAATACAAAGACTGCTTGTCGTGGGGCAATTCAGGAGGATGCTCCCTGGCGCATTCCTGGCATACATCCGGTCTAGGAGGTAGCAGCATCATTGAAGATGCAGGCACTTCCTGAATTTCAATCGTCTTGCCTTTGCGGGTCCCTTTAATGATTTTCATCACGCCACCTCCATCAGCTGTGCCGTCATGGCCGCCAGCTCATTTATCTCTGCCGGGTCAAATTCCTGGTTGGCTGCCCACTTCCGTACCGCCTCAACCGGTCCAAGGGCTTCTGTGACTTCCTCGTCCCGGGCCCGGTCATTCCGGGCGATATCCCCCTTAATTTCGGTTACAAAAAAAGCACCGGCATCGTACAAAGCTTTTTCCAAGGTTTTACGGTTCAGTGCTTTATTAAGGTCTTCACTGCAGGTGTATCTAATTCGCACGATAGCGTTTTCAATTTTGCCAAAAACGTCTTCCAAATTGGTATTTCCGTTCACAAAATCGGCAATTGCGTTATCGAACAACTGAATGGATTCATACTTCCGCGCTGGTGTATCAATAAAGTGGGAAGTAAACTTTTGTCCATCCCAATCATGAATCCAGAAACCAGCATTTACTTTCTCATCGTTGAAACTGAGACGCTCAGGGGAGCCGCTATAAAACACATTACCGTTCTGCTGTGGCCGGTGGATATGCCCCAGGCAAACCAGGTCATATCCCTGCACCGCTTCGGTTGTTAGAATAGCCTCCTGCTGCATCAGTACGTCTTCAAAGCCAGTATCAGCTAGGTCATAAGTTAAATGGCTTACCAATATCTTAGGCCAATCCCCAAAACCATCCCGTTCACGCTGACAAAATTCAGTGATATCATCAGTCATCATTTGGTGCATAACATGAGCCGGTAATCCGCGATATTCTTCTTTTGCAGCAAAGCTTGAGCGGTCCATACCTGGCAAGAGTACTAACCCAATATTGCCAGCAAGTTCAGTAGCCGTCCGCTCTGTATCAATACTTACCAGCGGCAACTGATAATCTTTAAGCAGCTCATAGGCACTAATGGGGTCATGGCTGGGTGTACCTGATATAATAACGACCTCGATCCCAGCACCGGTTATCTTACGCAACCAGGCTGTGCAGGCCCGAATCTCCTTGCTGGCCTTGTCCAACGCAATGTCAGCCTTCCTGAACATATCCCCGGCAACAATGACCATGTGGCACCGCTCGGCAATGATCCGGTCAGCCACCCAATCCATTACCCGGCATATGTCATCAAACCGAGCTGTAGGAGTTGGGCCTGGATACCCCAGGCCCCAGTGAATATCAGCTATATGTGCTATCTTCATGACGCAGCACCAGGCAACGCCGCCTGCATGATCAAGTCTTGCAGCCCTTCCTCATCCGTGTCAGCGATAAACTTAATTACCGCGCTGGCTTCAGCCTTGCTCAATTCGTTAACAGGCTTTTTCTTTACGTACAGGATGATTGACTTAATACCGTCTTCATCAAGTCCTTTGCGTTTGGCATCGCCCATGATTTTACCGTATTGACTCTGGGATATCTTATTGGCATCACCAGGAGGAGGCTCAAATGAGGCTTTTTCGTCAGTAGCCTGAGGAGTACTACGCTTTTTATCAAACTTTTCTTTTTCATCAGTTTCACCCTCAATCCATGCATCCATTTCGTCCTCGGATTGAGTGAATATGCCTGAAGTCCTGGTAGCTGTAAGCGTTGCGTCAACTAAAGCACGTTTTTTACCCATTTTAAGAACAGTATTCCATTGGTCAATTAGATCAGGATTCTCCAGCCTGTATTTTTTATAATCTTTACCAGTCTTTCTGCTTTCGAATGTTTTACAAACAAGTGAATCTTTATCTATTCCCTTAGGTAAGTCACTTTCATAAACCCAGCGGTACCGGTATTTACTTTCGTAACTACTTGCTTCCCCAACACCTTCTGCAATGATAGTGCCTGTTGCCCGATGAATAAGCTGAATGGTTATCCTAACATGGTAGTATCCAGTTTTCAGATCACGAGTCTCTTCTTTTTCTTTAATAATCGGAGCAAAACCATATAGTTCACATAATTTCTCTGCTCCCGGTTTGAGCAGAGAAGGCTTGTCCGTTCCAGGGATGATTCCGTAATCTTCATCTTTTCGCATAACCCTTTTGAAAAAATTTTGAACCAACTCAAGCTTTGCTTCCATATCAGCCAAACGGACTGCCATCTCACCGGCACCCATGCTGCTATTCATATCCACCAAGGCACCGCCACTGGCCCCTTGACCATGCAACACCGCTATTTCTGACATCTACGCCACCCCTCCCAGTTTCTTACTTACCAAAGGCTGCCCACCTTCGATAAAGTTATCAAAGTCATCCTGATGCAGTACTAAATCGAATGTATGAGAGTCGGCGGTGATCGTAAGGACTACGTTTTTACCAACCCGCTTAAACAGTTGCTCAAGTTTCTTCGCTTCCGAAAAATCAAGCTCAGTTTTACCAATCATGCTGTTTTCCCCTTCCCTCGACAATCCAGGCACTTGTCATGCCCTTCATATGCCTTCTTATATACGTCCGACTGCAGCAGTAACCGCTTGCCGCAGACAGTGCAGATAAACTCTATTTTGCTCATACGGCCTTGCCTACTTTAATTGTGTTCCATTCATATCCGCATTTTGGGCACTTGCAGAACAACAATCGCCGCCGTTGGTTAATTATCCGACCAGAAGATGAGCACACCGGGCAATCCGTTACGGTTTTTATGTTATTCATGCCGCCACCTTCTTTGCTATCAGTAAATCGCGCACATAATGGGCCATGCCCAAATAATACAAATCCTTTTTAATAAACATAAGCTGCTGGTAGGCTACAACCGCATACTCAAGGGTTTCAATACTGAATCTGTTAAATTGAGGTTGTTTCGCTGCAAAGTCATAGCCTGCTTTTAGTCGCTGAGGCTTTGGGATTTTCGTAATCGGGTTATACATTTCAGCCCCTCCATTGACTGCCAATTACCCGGCGTGGTACAATGGCAGTGATTTAATTTGTTTTAACTGATTCGTCTGTGCGCCAACACAGGCGATTTTTCTTTTTCTAAACGGGATAACTCTTTAGCCACTTTAGCTTTTAGTGCGTGAATAGCTCTTTCTACATGATCAATCTCTGACATGATTTTCTCTACATCAGCTACTTCAGACTGGTCAATCTTACCGTCACAGGTAATTCTCATGAGTAGCTTTTCAAGCTCCTCGACATCATCCAGCTCAGTTATGAAGGTCATGGCAGCACTTGTTAGGCCATTAACCACCATTTTGCAGTGCTGTTCCTTACCTATCGGGCAAACATCAGTACAATACCATTCGAGAACTTCTTTATTCTGATAGGCATCAGACAATTTCAAAATTCTTTCTGGTGGTGCTTCCTCAGGACTAATCTCATACCTGGATATGGCCTTTCTTGGCACATCTGTCAACTCAGCCGCACATTCCAGGGACAATCCGGCTAAACTTCGGGCATCTGCGAGCATCGACTTTCACCCCCTTTCATGGGACAATTAATATGTAAATCGGGAGTCTCCTTGTATCTCTCACCCACCCCATTTCGCCCTGCCGCTCTCCCGGTAGGGCTATTCTTTTATCCAGTAGTTAATCTGCAGCCTGTCCCCAGGGAGAACCAGCCCGGGCTTACGTCCGGCAAACACGCTATCGTAATTTAGTTCGATAATTCCTTGATAGAATTCACGTATCTCCCGTGGCCCGTATGTGTTCTTATCCATATAATTGGCTGCTATATTCCAAAGCCGGTCACCACTTTGGACTATGTACACCTCAGTCACCAGCTTACCTTTTGCCACCGGCTCATCAGCATTACCGCAACTGACAGCTAGTACAATAATGAGCCATGCCATTACGGCGATCACAAAGTACCTTCGCGTTATCATTAACTTGACTTACCTCCTCACGCCGCAAAGTTATAATATCTCTCGGCAATTTCACGGACTTTGACCATATGGCTGTTAATCACTATGTGCTGGCGTCTGTAGCAGTCATAACCACCCCGGCACACCGGCCGACGCTTGTTCTTCTTGACCACAAGGTCCCAGGCTGTTAGCTCCTTTCCGCAGTTTGTGCAACGCATGTTATCACCCCGCTTGTCTAGTTTTACTTCAGCCGAATTACTCGGCTTTGAGCAGCGAAAGCCGCCGCTGAAGAATTTTCGTTAAGTCAACGCCCAAATTCAATTTGAGACGTGTTTCAACCGGCAGCGAATTCCAAATAGCCCAGGCAGTTTTATGAAAATTATCAAGCACTAACTCTTTTTGTTCCTCCGACATTGGAGGTGGAGCTACTACATGAACAGTGGTTTTACCAAACTTATACGTGGCTGCGTACTTCGGTTCCATACGATCACCTCTAGCACTATGTATATGCCGGTGATCGCCTGGGACGGCCCTGGTAACTGCCAAATTCCTCCCCTCCCCCTTACATTCGTTTATGGTATTTCCTGGAAATATTATTTCTTTTGGTGGCGCTACCTTGACACCACTTAGGCGCTACTTTTGCACCTTTCTATGAGCGTGATATAGTCAAAGCATTCATTATCGGATCGGGGAGGCACCACTATGCCATCTAACTTGCCGCGCATACCGCTGCGAATCGAAGCAGAATTAAAAATGAAGCTTGAGTACATTGCGTTTAAAAATAGTCGATCTATGAATAAAGAAACAAGACAACTTTTATCAAGACACGTTGAACAGTTCGAAAAGCGCTATGGAGAAATAAAGTTTGAACATTACTGCGACTGCTTTGATCGTCCCGTTGTGGCCGAGAACGGATATTGCTTTCTCAGGGGCAGGTGTAAGTGTGACAATTGCCAGCAACGTGGTGGCAAACACAGCTATTTGAGGAAACGTTAGTTTGTTTGCAGGAATATATGTTTTTACCCCAGAAATAATCTAGATTCAGCCCGCTATACGCCAAGGCATGGAGGTAATCATGGCAACCGTTACACGACAAGTGTATGGATACTGTCCATACCTAGACACGGACTATTCAATCACTGTCGAATATGCCGTTATTTATTCGTTAGGCAAACACGAACCCGGCTATAAACCAATTGGTGCTGATTGTGATGAATCAGAGGCTTGCCCATATGATAACGGCAATAAGTGTCCGATTTACGAAGGTGCACTTTACATCTAATACTTTGGGTTTTTACTCCTCATTGCCGACATTCGAATACCCGTAATGTCACCGACTTTATGCAAGGTTTCCCAAGCGAATGCCCAATTTCTCCCCGAGCAATCAGGACTGTTAGGGCATAGCTCGCAAGGATCAGAAAAGTCTACATGCCTATGGATTAAAACTTCAACATATCGCTTCAAATGTCGAGCGATACAGAATATTTCTTTATCAGTCAAATTTTCTTTGGTTATGGTGGGCTGAATTTCTTCTGACGTAACCCTCACCTCCCTTACCCGGTTTTCGGCAGCGTGGCTGCTTGTTGGTCGATTACCTCTAAATCATTGTTAGAAACGTCACTTTGACACATATTGTCCGGTTTAATGACAAAAAAATATCGATAAATTTGTGATTCCTTTATTCCTAGTTCATCACCCCATTTTTTAGCTAAATCAGGCGATGCTCGCCTGACCCCTCTTTCCACCTTTTCCACCATAGAAAAACTAATTTTAAGGATTTCCGCTAACTCTTTACGTGTAATTCCCTTCCGTTCTCTTGCCTTGATCAATATCTCGTTCATATACTCACCACCTCTCGCCACCGGACTTTATGTCCCTGTATTTATAATATAACACATTTTGTCCGTTGTCAATCGTATTTTTTCACAAAATGTCCGATTTTAATTTTGGACATTTTGTCCGTATTGTTGCAAAATAGTAGTGAGGTGATGAGATGGCTTCCTTCGCAGAAAGGTTGCGTGAATTACGTATTAAAAAGGAAATTGGACAAAAAGAAGTTGGTGCAATTATAGGGGTCAGCGACTCTTCCATTCGGAAATATGAAGCTGGCGAAAGAACGCCTGATCCTAAAGCTATAATTAAGCTTGCCGATTTCTTTGGTGTTACCACCGACGACCTTTTAGGCAGAAATAAAAATACACAAGTGAACAAAGAAATCAGTCCGGAGGAGTTAACCAAACTATTTGAAAGCCTTCCGCCCGAAGAGCAAAAGGCTTTCCTTATCAGACATATTATTCCGGTCCTAGGTGATGAACCAAAGAAGTAAACAAGCGAGTTCTTTTCTCATTATCAAGTGACTCTATAAACAATTCGATGTCAGTCGTTTCGTTAAAGGCATCATTTATAAAGTTGATATAATTTATATTTTGAAATGCATCTCTAAAA
>NZ_DATMXX010000079.1:0-3600 GCF_035561255.1 Sporomusa sp.
TAATGATATTGTCATCGATTGACCGAGCTAGTTCCAATGCAATCGCCAAAAGGTATGTCATTGATGACACGTAAACCAATAACATTAAATTTCTTCGTTATAGTGCGAACTTAAGGTAAAACAAAAACTCCAGTTTTAAACTGGAGTTTTTGTTTTACGCTTCTTAAGAAGTTGCAGATATGATTTTTGCGTGTCTGACAATTTCAACATTCTCAAACAGATATGTACCAGTGATAAAAAACAACCTGTACGGTTTGATACAGGTTGTTTTTTTATCACCCCCCAGAGTATTGTGGGAACTGGCTGCAAGGTGAAAGTCCGAAGGGCTATCAAGCAAATTATGGTTAAAAAACGTGTTTTCCCGACCAGCCAAGGCCTAAAAAGCCCCGGGGTTTTTTCCTTAATTTTTTGGTTACGGCATCTCCTGGCTGGATAGAGTTTCGTAATGCCGTACCATCGTCTTTAGTCTTTAGTTTGGCCACGCACATGGTATCTAAAACTTCAATGACTTCCAGTTCACCAATATTTCTTTTCAGCACAATCAGTTCGCCGGTAACCGGATGCCTCATGGCATTACTTGTGCCATTAACCTCCAGCATATCACCAGTAGCTATATTGTGATTTGTGCCCAGGTCAATAAAATATTGGCTGCCCTCAGCTTTGATTACATAGCCCTGTAAGGGAATAAATTTGTAAACTTTTCTAACTGAGTCATAGGCTGCTTCAGAGAGCGCGGTGTTAATATCTTCATCAAAGTTAGTAATGGAGGCTTGATCAGACCAGGCAATTTGACCATTCTTTACATTAACTAGTTTCATAGTCAGGGTTACATTGCTTTTCGTGGTACCTTCCACCCATTCATTGCGCTGACTCTTTTTATTATAAGAATAGTACCCTGGTTCTTTGCTAATACTGCCGTCTACCGAGCCAAGCAATAAGTAATCCAAACCAAGAATGCCACCTAATTCGGTAGCCGTTGCTTCGTCAATGAAGCCTTGGGCGCTGCGTTTTTGCTCTGCAAATACGCGTGATAATTCGGTTCGTTCAACCACCGTGCAAGATTTTAAGTTTACTAAATCGGCAGTGATCATTTCGGCGGCCATTACTCCGAATTGATTATAGGGACTGTCATTTTTGAAAGGAAGAACGCCGATTTTTTTAGTAGTAGCTGCGCTAGCTAACGCTGCGCTCGAAAATAGAGTAATAAAGACACAAACCAACACTATTCCCCAAATACCTCTCCGTACCATAAAAACCTCCTCACCCGATGCTGCAAAATATGTAAAATGCAGTGCTATTGTGTTATTATTCATTTTTTTTTTCAAAAAATCCTTCTTGTGCAGGCGATTTCATTATTACGGTCTAAATAAAATGTAAATATTTGTTGCTTTTGTTGTTTGCTAGAGATACACTGACATTGGATTAGCAATACACTTATTATTATACCCATTGCAGGAGGCTGATTTAGTGAAATTTTTTAGATTCTTAGTAGTGGCAGCATTATTTTGGGCAATCCAATGCCCGGCTGTATCAGCACAGGAAGTTAGCGTTGAGGGCCACGGTATTTCCCGTGAGGCGGCAATCCACGATGCACTGCGGCAGGCAGTGGAACAAGCTGTCGGAACCATTGTTGACTCGCAAACGCTAGTACAAAACTATATGGTGCTCAAAGATGAAGTCTATACCAAGTCCCAAGGCTTTGTCAGTGATTATTCTATTATAACGGAAAAATGGCTAAATGGTGAGGTTGTCATACAAGCCAGAGTAACTGTTGATGCGCAGCCAAACTCAAATTTAATGACAAAATTACAGCGACTGAAGATGATTGATGTAGGTCTGCGTGATCCCCGTATTGGTGTTGTCATTGCCGAACATTACATACGACCCATTCCTGACCCTGCTGCCGAAACGGCCATCATAGATCAACTGACTGAGGCTGGCTTCCGGCGAATGGTAGATCCCGGCCAACTGGCCCGTATTCGCAAATCAGATGCTATTAAAACCATCCTTAACCAAGGCGATATCAAGACTGCTGTACGGCAGATGACAAATGAGCAGCTCGATTATTTAATCGTGGGGGAAGCCTTTGCTGAATACGCAGGGATGGATTCCGGTTACAATGTGATATCATGCCGCGCGCGGGTTGAGGCCAGACTGATTAAGGTTGATACCGGCGAAATCATTGCGGCGCAAGGGTTTCATCGCGGCGGGATTGACATAACTGAATTTACTGCCGCCAAGAAATCCTTACACAACGCAGGTAAAGATGCAGGCAAGTTTTTTGCAGATAAGCTACTGGCTTATGCCGCTAATCCGGAGAAAGGGCTCCAGATAAAGGTGGTTGCAATCAATGATTATTCGATAGTTAACTTATTAGGACGGTTACTCAGGCAGCAACCAGGTATTACCAATGCTTTTTTGCGGGACTATCAACAAGGAACTGCTATGTTTGATGTTAACTATTCCGGGTCGCCTGCTCTTCTGGCAGAACAACTGGAAGGCATAAATGAGCTGCCGGTAAAAGTAATTGAAATTAGCAATAGTGTGATTGTGATTAGTATGAAGTAAATGCTTCAGAATTGAAACTCCTGTCCAGGAGTCATGCTAATTGAAGTGACCTTATAAAAAAACAAGGCACCAAAGCGGTGTCACTTTGGTGCCTTAGTCCATCATATTCATCTTTCTGCCTATTTGTTTTCATCGATGGAAAAATTTAACTTTATACCACCTATTGATGTGTGCAACGGAATCGTTAACGTTTGCTCTGTACCAAGAGCAGAAGAACTATTCTCCCTAATAACGATTTGAGGTGGCAGTATATCGCAGTGATAATTTGCCTGGGAAAGGTATGTAACGGCATTACCGCTGATGATATTAGACACCTCTCCTAACGCCGAAGTTACAAAACTGTCTAATTTATGTATCTCCATTCCAGACATTATTTTCACGATTTCTAGCGTAGTGCTCTCCGGAAAACTGAAAAGTACAGAACCAGAAATATCTCCAGTCAGCTTAATAGCTACAGTTACCTCGTTTTCCGATACCAAATCCTTCTTGGCTGCTAACGTGCTTTTGGTAATCTCTAAATCTAACATTAGTTTAAATACTTCTTTAAGTGCTTGAAAAAAAGGATTTACAAATTCTGCTTTCATGACTTACTAGCCTCCTGACCTATGTATTGTGCCATTTTTAGATCATCGGCCACTACATGATTGATTAACCACGCCATTAGTTTCCCACCCAATTGCTGCACTAACTCTTCAGTATAGCCTTCTGCTGCAAAGGTTTCAGCATACTTGCCGATCTCTCTCTTAAAATCTTCATGGATTTTCCGGTGCCCTTCATGGTTAGGGTAGTTAATTTCTTTTTGATATGCTTCCTCATAGTCAAAATGAATAATAACATAGCTTTGCATGAATTCCATGGTTTCTTTTATCTGGCTGAGTTTCTCTTGCCACGGATCTTCCTGGTGGAGTAATTTTACAAACTTGGATACTCTGAAAAAAAGTTCTTCATGCTGTTCATCTATTGTCCGAATTCCTAGTTTGTACTTTTCTTTCCACATCATTAAGTTATTCTCCCCTTCAACATGTTTATTGA
>NZ_DATMXX010000080.1:0-5070 GCF_035561255.1 Sporomusa sp.
GCCAAAAGTAATGGGGCCCCGACTTGTTCGGGGCCACCTTTCACACAACATGGTGCTACTCATTCCATTACTAGCGCAGGGGAGGCAACAACTGTGAGTGAAAAGGTATTGATGCAACAAGCTGAAGCGGCTGAGCAGCCGACGAAACAACGGGTAGTCGTAATCGTTGTTTTATTGGTGACCTTATTAGTAGCATACCTTGACCGGGTTAATGTGTCGGTACTTGTTGCCGATGAAACATTTTTGACTGAGATGGGCATAAAGGGAAATGCCGTGGCGATGGGTTCGCTGATGTCTTTATTCTTGGCTACTTACGCGATTGCCAATAGTATACTGGGGCCACTGGGCGACTGGTGGGGACCGCGCAGGGTAATGGCTTTGGCGATTGTATTTTGGGGACTTTCTTGTATTTACGGCGGTCTGGTATCGACCTTTGCCGGGATGATTGCTGCCAGATGCATTCTTGGTCTTGGCGAAGGGATGCATTGGCCGATGCAGATGAAGTTTGTCCGGAATTGGTTTCCACCCAATGAGCGGGCCAGGGCGAATTCCACCTGGTTGTTAGGTTTGGCGGCTGGGCCGGCGATAGCCATGCCTTTATTTGTGTGGATTGTCGGCAACTGGGGGTGGCGGTCAAGCTTTTTCGCTTTGGCAGCTATCGGGATAATACCATTAATCCTAATTTGGTTTTTTACTACCGACTATCCGCGGGAGAGCAAAAGAATTAACCGTCTGGAACTGGAGTATATTGAAAATGGCTTGAAAGCCGAAACGTTAGCCCAGCAGAAGACCGAGCCAACTACAACATGGGAGGCATCGAAAGGATTTTTATTCAATCTTGATTACTGGCTGTGTGTTATCTTTTATATATGCAGCTCTGCGGCGTGGTGGGGGCTTATGACCTGGATTCCGTCCTATTTGAAAGAGGCCATGGGTTTCTCGTGGAAAAGTATGGGGTTTTGGGCTAATGCACCTTACGCTGCTGCGGTCATTGCGCTTGTTGTGGTGGGCTATCTGACTGATAAGGTGGAACGGAAGGCAACCTTTGGTATCCTGCATATGCTGGGAGGGGCTGCCGGGATTTATTTTGCTGCTCATGCTACTGATCAGATAGAAGCCGCGCTTTGGCTTGTGGTCGCTGTATCAGCGCTGGTAGTCGGACTGCCAGGCCATTGGTCTATGATCCAAAAGGTTGTGCCGGAGAAGGCATTGGCAACAGGCAGCGGCCTCGAAAGCGGCTTAGGCAGCGCCGGTGGAGCGATCACCCCGGTTGTTGTTGGGTATTTTATCGATGCGACCAATAGTTATGTTGGTGGGCTGATGTGTCTGGTGATTTTTTGCCTGGTTGGGGCGCTAGCAATGATAACTCTCTGGTTTCGCAAGGTATAAGATCGGTTTTAAGCTACTTGCATGCGAAGGATGCCACAATTAATGCTTTTCCAATCCGCGTCAATTCTAGAAAACGAGGGGACTGAGGGTGTTGTTTCGAATGGAAGACTTTAATTCCTGTCCCCTGTTTCTTTTATTGCATTGCAGGTGAAAAAAACGCTGCGTAAATCAGAATTTATTTGTAATTAGGGTTTCTTCATGTTTACTGAATCTCGGTAGGATCGGAAGCCCCTATAAGATAAGCAGTAAGTTTTGCATAAAAAATACTTATTTGCCTCGGAACAGCTTGGACAAGTTAGGTATTTTACTTTTTTCTTTCTGTAATGATAGAATTGCACCGATAATTGCAAGGCTGCCTGCGATAAACATGGCGGTCTGGTAGCCACTAACAAATGAGGTATTAATTTCAGGATTGCCGGGCATTACTTTGGTTATATTTGCAATACGATAGTATTCAAAAATGGCAATTGTAATAGTTGTTCCTATAGCTAATCCCAAGAAGCGAAAGAGTGCATTAATCCCGCCCGCTATTCCCAATCTTGCTGCAGTCACTGAACTCATAATAATACTATTATTAGGTGCTTGGAAAAATCCATTTCCCAATCCAATTATTACTTGGGCAGCAACTATATTTAGCAAAATAGTTTCACCTGTAAAGCTGGTGGAATAGTATGAACCTATTGCCAATAAGCCTAGCCCGATCGTGGTAAGCCGGTGTGCTCCTACTTTGTCGGATAACTTCCCACAAAGAGGAGCTACAATTGTCATAACTATCGGACAAACTGACATCATGAATCCCACATTAGTTATAGAGAGGGTAAGAACTGTTTGTAAGAATAGTGGCAGGGAAATGATATTAAATGAAAAGACAATCCACGACAACATTCCAGAAATGTTACCGGTTAAAAAGGCATGGATTTTTAAAATTTCTAAGTCAAGCATGGGTGCGGAACATTTATGCTCTTGACAAATGAACATCCCCAGAGTGAAAACCCATATCAGATTCATAACCACTTGTTTCTCCCAAGACCATTGGAGTCCATAACAGATTAATAGCAATAAGCATACCATCATGATAGTAAACAACACAGACCCAATATAGTCGAAGTTTTCCCGCGGGGGCTTTCTATCGCTAGGTAAGACTATACGAGTCGCAATGAAGCCAAACACTCCAATCGGCATCATGAAAAGGAAGATTGATTTCCAGCCAAAAACTCCTATAAAAATACCTGCTATGCTTGGGCCTGCTACTGCTCCCAGCGCGGCTATCGAACTGACCATACCTAACACTTTCCCCCTTTCCTGCGCGGGAAAACTGCTGACAATGATACCATTACTGTTGGCCATTATAGTGGCAGTACCGATAGCCTGAACCAGCCTTGCTATAATCAACATGATAATTGAATACGAAGCCGCACAGAGAAGAGAACCTATAACAAATGTGCCAAAGCCAATACTAAAAATTTTGCGTGGTTCATACATATCGCCAATTCTTCCTGCTATCGGTAACCAGCAAACCATTACTAATAAATATCCTGATAGTACCCATTGGGCTGTAAGCAAATCTGTTTGCAATGAAGTGGTAATTAATGGCAACGCTATGTTTACAGCAGATGTAGCGAATGTAGCTAAAAAAACACTAACTGCTACAATACCAAAAACTAACCAAGGGTAATAGAGCATTTGCATAATACTTCCTCCTGATTTAAGTGTACATACACGTAACTTGCTATACTATTTCATTTATGGTGATCATGATAGACTATCATTTTAGCGTTTATTCGCTTCATCTCATCACATCACATTTATGAGTAAAATTAATACCAAAGAATTCAAGGATAAGACAGAAATAGAGATAAACTGTCCTGCTTGTATTATAAATAAGCTTCCGCACAAACCCTGAAAAGGAATAACAGATGTCTCTCTCTACAACATAGCAGAAACATCCGCCATTCGCAATTATTAGTTAGCCTATTTGTTACTTTTTATTTTTCCAAACCTGTGCACGTGGAAGAATTCGTTTTTCGTCTAAAAAGCTTGGAAATCGAGCCACATACAGTTGGAGAGAACATTTAATATGCTAAGAGCAAAAGATTTATCTAATATGCCAGAACCGTTAACCTTGTTAATGTTTTCTCAAGAGAAGAATGAATGCACTAACGGCACCCAGTGCAGCGGCGCAGCTTAGAAAGGCAATACCACTTTCAGGATGACCTGTCGCAGAAATTACAAAGCCAACAGCCAACGGTGCAAAGCCTGATAGTGCATTCGAAAGACCTACCAGTATTCCTGAGGCGGTACTTATGATCTTACCCGGTACAAGGTCTTGGAGCAGTGTATAGGCAGCAGGGGTCCCGAAGGACATAAATCCCATTCCCAGGGCGATAAATATAGCTGACATCACATTGCTGGTAGCGGCAACGGAAGTATATATGCCTGTGCCCAGACCAATCATCGCGATCAGGAGGACAGGCGCTCTCCGTCCGAAGGCATCCAGGACATAGCCGGAGACCAGCTTGGTAAAAAAGCCAGCTACTCCCGGCAGCGAGGCTAATGCTCCCATTTCGGCCCAGGAAAACCCGCGCGAATTCTTAAGATAGACTGGTAACCAAGTCATAACACCGAAATATACAAAGGTTTGGCAGCACATGAACAAAACCAGCAGCCAAAAAGAAGTATTCTTGGATAAGGCGGCTATGTTTTGTTTAAAGGTACCTTGTTCCAATTGCCCCTGGACGGCTTTTTCTGTGGCCAGCCCGGATTCGATGAGCTCGAGCTCCGCACTGTTAACCCTTTTATTTTGCCGGGGTGTGTCGGTTGTAAAAAACCACAGCAATACCAGTGGAATCAGACCGATTAATGCCAGTCCAAAGAAACTAAAACGCCAGCCGGCGTAATAGACCATTGCCGACACTAACGGCATGCTAACAACGGGGGCAAGGGTTATTCCCATTGACCAAACCATATTCGCCCGGCCCCGCTCTTTTACGGGAAACCAGTTTTTCACAAAGGTATTTTGCATCGGATAATGCAGGCCTTCCCCAATACCCAATAGAATTCTGGAAACAATAAGGAGCCCAAAAAAGGATGTTAGACCACCTATTACGATCGATAGGATCCATATAAACACAGCAATGAGCATGGCTTTGCGGGGGCCTAAGTAGTCGCCCAGAGGGGCCAGCAGAAAACTGCAGGCTCCATAAGCAAACAGGAAGGCAGTCATGAGCATGCCCATTTTCATTGGTTGACCCTCTAATTGCAAATCATTTATAAACTGTGGGTCGGCTATCAGCACCGAGATATTCACCCGGTCCATAAATGCAATCAACAGTGTAATCAGCAAAATAAATGATAATAAGTGTCTCTGACGTGTCGGTTTTTGATTCATAGTTCCTTCAGGTAATTGTTCCATTTAAAGCATCCTCCCTATTACTGCTGCACCTGTTATACCAAGCATCATTCGGCCGGAATTTCTCACTGCCTATATTTTCCAGGAAGTTATGATTGCGTCAATAGCGATTGAATTGAACACAAAACAGGCCGATAATACAAGTGCGCATACACTAGCTTCTACTCAATCAGTTTTACTGTTATTCTCTTAATTTAGAAATGCAAAATACATGCCAAAAATAATGTCCTTTGTGAAGAGAAACTGTCTGAAGTTATCAAAGGGATGTTTTT
>NZ_DATMXX010000081.1:0-9997 GCF_035561255.1 Sporomusa sp.
ATATATTCCAATATTAAGTCAAAATAATCAAAATTACTTTTTATCCTTAGTGTTAGAATTAAGCTAAATCGTATTAAGGGAGGTAAAGATACATGGCAAGTCCGGCGATCAAGTTTGAACCTCAAACAACTCCTTCGGCTATTTCGTCCCGCGCTGGTTTATTAAAAGATCGTTTATTAAGTATTACTCCTGAAATTTGCTATGAACGGGCCGAGCTAATCACTGAATCGTATAAAGAGACGGAAGGGATGCCGGTTATTTTACGGCGAGCCAAGGCTCTTGAAAAAATTTTAGCAAAAATGGTTATCCGCATTCAGCCGGATGAGCTGATTGTCGGTAATCACACGCCCAAGCCACGCAGTTCACCGATTTTTCCTGAGTTCTCGTTTGCCTGGATCGAAGCTGAATTTGACCGTTTAGCCCAGCGTGCCGGTGATGTGTTTTTGATCTCTGACGAGTGCAAAGAAAAATTAAGCGCTGTTTTTAAATATTGGCAAGGTAAAACAACCCAGGAATATGCTTCTAATCTTATGCCTGCTGACGCCAAAGCAGCCCAAGCCAATGGCGTATTCACGGTCGGAAACTACTTTTTCCTCGGCGTTGGCCACATTTGTGTGGACTATGGCATGGTTCTGCAAAAAGGCTATTTGGGCATAAAGGCTGATGTCCTCAAAGAAAAGCTTACGCTTGATCTTACCAATCCGGCAGACTTAAAGAAATCACAATTCTTGCAGGCAGTTGAAATTGCCTGTGACGCCGCAATTAGTTTTGCCGCCCGGTTTGCAGCTGAAGCTGAGAAGCAAGCCCAGGCTGAGACCAATGACCAACGCAAGCAGGAATTACTGGCAATTGCCGCAAACTGCCGCAAGGTGCCTGCTAACCCTGCACAAACCTTTTACGAGTCATTGCAGTCCTTCTGGTTTGTCCAACTGATCATTCAGTTAGAATCAAATGGCCATTCTATTTCTCCCGGCCGGTTTGATATATATATGTATCCTTATTACAAAAAAGATATTATGTCAGGAAAACTGACACCAGAACAGGCAATGGAGTTAATTGAATGCCTGTGGGTAAAATTCAACGAGATTAATAAAGTCCGTGACGAGGCTTCTACTAAAGCCTTTGGCGGCTATCCCATGTTCCAGAACCTAATTGTGGGTGGACAAACCGCCGATGGCCGCGATAGTACTAACGAATTATCTTACTTATGTCTGGAGGCTACCGAAAATGTTCGTTTGCCGCAGCCATCACTGTCGATTCGCTTTCATCAGGGTACGCCGCAGAAATTCCTGATTAAGTCCAGTGCGGTCGCTGCGCTGGGTCTGGGCATGCCGGCGATGTATAACGATCATGTTATCATTCCATCGCTGGCCGCCAGAGGAGTATCGCTGGAGGATGCCCGTGATTATTGTGTCATTGGTTGTGTTGAACCGCAAAAAGGCGGCAAAACCGAAGGTTGGCATGACGCGGCTTTCTTTAGTCTGGCAAAATGCCTGGAGCTGGCATTAAATGACGGTATTGATCCTGTTACCGGCGTTCAACTGGGCCTTAAGACGGGAACACTCGCGACAATGGCCACTTTTGATAAGGTTATGGACGCTTACCGCAATCAAATAGAGTATTTTGTTAAATTGCTGGTTATTAGTAACAACTGCTGCGATATTGCGCATGGCAGCATCTGCCCACTACCGCTCTTATCCTCTATGGTTCAGGATTGTGTAGCCAAAGGCAAATCGCTGCAAGAAGGCGGCGCCCATTATAACTTCACCGGGCCGCAGGGTGTTGGGGTAGCTAATGTTGGCGACGCACTAGTAGCATTAAAGAAACTCGTTTATGGTGAAAAAATAGTTAGCAGAGCAACATTAGCCGATGCGCTCAATAAGAATTGGGCCGGCTACGAAACTGAACGTCAGATAATGTTAAACCAAGCGCCTAAGTTTGGTAATGATGATGATGCCGCTGATGAACTTGCCCGCTTAGCTGCCCGCATCTATTGCGAAGAGGTAGAAAAATATACCAACCCGCGCGGCGGTCAATTCCAGGCTGGACTATACCCTGTGTCTGCCAACGTTCCCTTAGGCGCAGTCGTTGGCGCTTTACCTGATGGGCGACTTGCCGGCACGCCGCTCGCCGATGGTGTTTCTCCGGTATCCGGCCGGGACATTAAAGGCCCGACGGCTGCCGCTAAATCGGTAGCCAAACTTGACCATGAAATTGCGTCAAACGGTACTCTGTTCAACCAAAAATTTCTTCCCAATGCCTTAAAAGGTGAGACCGGACTAGGGAATCTCGCAGCCCTGATACGGAGTTACTTCAGCCTGGGCGGACTTCATGTACAATTTAACGTCATAAGTAAAGAAACACTGGAGGACGCGCAGCGTAATCCCGAACAATATCGTAGCTTAGTAGTCCGGGTGGCAGGTTACAGCGCCTTCTTTACCTCGCTTGACAGGAGCCTGCAAGAAGATATTATCGCCAGAACTGAACACGATTTTTAGTAACAGAAACAGTTTTGGGAGCAGATTCTTTTCTGCTCCCAAAACTGTCAACTAAATATTGGTTTTTACGGCAACGGGAGGGAGGGAAGCTACGGTGACAGGTTTAATATTCGACGTTCAACGCTTTACCGTTCACGATGGTCCTGGCATACGAACGGCGATCTTTATGAAGGGATGTCCTCTGCGGTGTGCCTGGTGTCAGAACCCGGAGTCAGTACGTAAAGAGCCGCAAATAACATACTTTCCGTCGCAGTGCATTCGGTGCGGTAGTTGTGCCAAAGCCTGCCCGGAGAAAGCGGTACGACCTGCCGGCAAGACCCTGATTGAGAAAGTAAACCTGACTTTATGCAATCACTGCGGGGCCTGTGCCCGGTCTTGTTGCTCCGGCGCTCTACAACTGATTGGCCAGCTTGCCACTGTAGAAGACCTCTGTGATATCGTGATGGGTGACGCGATCTTTTACCAGAACTCAGGTGGCGGCGTCACCTTTACCGGCGGCGAACCCACTTACCAGCCGGAGTTTCTGACCGCCATGGCTAAGAGATTTAAACAACAGGGACTACACTTGGTTATCGAAACCTGCGGCCTATTCCATTGGGAATCTGCTGCAGAGGCTATTTCACTAATGGATATTATCTATCTGGATATAAAACATGTTAATGCTGAAGAACACCGGTTGCTCACCGGCGAAAGCAATGCCTCAATTCTAGCAAATGCCCAGCACATGGATCAACTGGAAAAACCAATCCGGATTCGTGTTCCGCTTATCCCCGGCTTTAATGACAGCCTTGAAGACTTTGGCGAGACTGTCCGCTTTGCCACACGTCTTAAAAACTTAGAGAGAATACAAATATTGCCTTACCACAAGTATGGCATATCCAAATATGAGCGTATTGGCTGGGGATATTCATTAACCGAACTTGAACCTCCGCCTAAGAGTCACGTTGATTTATTGCTGGCATTGGCTGAGAGCCACAAGGTTGTTTGTACTTTATAGTCCCGCTTAAATATATGTATGAAATATGGCAGAGCAATCAAAATCGGTCTTCTAAGATGCTCCATTTATGGGGCATCTAGAAGACCGATCGTGTTTTATAAGCCTTTTTGCTCAATTCCGCTATATAGGAATCCTAAATGAGTTGTCGAGTTCATCAGCACTAGCCGCCACTTGCCATCCTGATACTCAAACACATTGATACAGGTATTATCCTGTTTTATCTGCCAGAAGTGTGATAAGTCAATATCCAGGATATCACACAGTACAGCCTTGTTAACAGCATCGTGAGCCACTACCAATACGGTTTGACCCTGATGCTTCTCAGCAAATTCCCGGAATGCCGCCATAGACCGGTCGCGAACAGTCGTGATATCCTCCCCGCCCGGTCCCGGCATGGTAACTCCTATTACAGTGCTCTTCCACTGTTCTAAAAGTTCCGGGTATGTTTTGCCCACATCATCACTTAAAAGTCCTTCCCACTCGCCATGGTGAATCTCCAGCAACCGGCTATCGGTATTGACCGGTAACCCATGAGAAGCCACACACATCATGGCTGTATCTACAGCTCGGGATAACGGACTGGCATAACAGATATCAATTGGAACATCCTTAAGCGCTTGAGCTGCCAGCTGCCCCTGCTCGCGGCCGAACGAGGTAAGCGGTGTATCAATCTGGCCCTGATAGCGGCCTTCTTTATTCCAGGTAGTCTCGCCATGACGGACTAGTATAAATCGGGTGATTGCCATGTTTTCCTCCTTAAGCTACTAATATTAGTCATATTTAACAACCGCTCTCTGTTTTATGCATTCTCCCTGTGGAAGGAAAGCATGAGTTCGCGTAGTGCCTGGCAGGATTCATAAGGCACGGCATTGTAGGCAGATGCCCGGCAGCCGCCCACAGAACGATGCCCGGCCAAACCAACGAATCCAAGCTTTTTCGCAGTATCAAGGAACTTATTCTCCAACGCTTCATTGGCAAGGCGGAACGTAATATTCATCAGTGACCGCGCATCCGGCTGAGCATGGCCAAGGTAAAAACCGTTACTGGCATCGATGGCATCATAAATGAGTGCTGCCTTACGTTGATTCTGTTGGTAAAGCGCAGCTGCTCCGCCCTGCTCTTTGACCCACTCCAGCATGAGTTTTATCATGTAAATGCTGAACGTGGGCGGCGTATTATACAACGAGTTATCTTTGGCAAAGGTTCCATAGCGGAGCATAGTCGGAACTTTTTGATTAGCTTTTTCTAATAAATCACGGCGAATAATAACCACAGTTACGCCGGACGGTCCAAGATTCTTTTGCGCTCCGGCGTAAATCAGGGCAAACTTGCTAACATCAAATGGTTTCGACAGGATGTCACTGGACATGTCAGCAATGAGCGGTACGACCCCGGTGTCAGGGAAATTCTGCCACGCTGTGCCAAAGATGGTATTGTTGGAGGTAATGTGCAGGTAGGCTGTATCAGCATCGTATTGCAGTTTATCAACAGCCGGTATACTGCGGTAATTGCCCGCTTTGGCTGAGGCAGCAACAAATACCTCGCCCAGCCTTTCCGCTTCAGCGTAGGCTTTCTCGGCCCAGACCCCGGTCATAACATAACCGGCTTTTGCACCTGCCGGCAAGAAGTTTAGCGGCACCATAGCAAACTGGAGGCTGGCACCACCCTGGAGAAATAGCACCTCATAGCCGGCCGGGATCGCCAGTAGTTCTCTTAATAGCTCGATTGCCCGGTTATGTACTGCCTCATACTCTTTGCTGCGGTGACTCAGTTCCATCACCGACATGCCTGTACCATTAAAATCGAGTAGTTCTGCCTGCGCTTTCTGCAGCGCTGTAAGCGGCAGCGCAGCCGGTCCGGCATTAAAGTTATATACTCTTTTACTCTTCATTTCCATAAAATCACCTCATAAAAAGCTCGCCCCTACATGGTACTATTATGTATGAGGCGAGACAAATATCCACAGTGCCCCGCTAAACCATAAACAATCTCAAAATACACAAAAAACCCTCATCCCACTACAGGGACGAGAGCTATTTCCCGCGTTGCCACCCATGTTGCCTTCCGGCCAACTTTTGCCGCTATACCGGGCGGACCCCGTCAGATTCATCATCAGCCACTTCCAGGCGGAATCAATTGTTACTCACGCCAGCTCACACCAACTGCCAGCTCTCTGAAGATTGTAACCAATTAACTTCCTGTTCATCATGTTAAGCTAATTAACTTGTTTTTGATTATACATTATACGCCATCCGCAGTCAAGTGTGCTCAGGCAAAAAACTTTCAAAAAGGTTCCGGCTGTTTTTTAGCCATACGCCGGACACGAGCGTCAAGGGCAGCAACCAGCGCATTACGGGTATTGCTTAGTTGTCCGGCTTGAATTCGTTCCAGCAGATTCTGCTGAAAGCTGCCAACACCAGGACCACCGCCAATTTTGGCAGCAATCTCCTGGCCACACAGTCTAAGCTGTTCCGGGAAAAATGGTACTTCCTGCATAAGATTACTGGTGATTTCCTTTACAGTTTCCAGCCCGGCCAGTTTAGGTTGAGTGTGACCGGCCAACCGGTCGGCCTGATGTAAGATAAATAGCTGCGTCAAAGCAGCAGTGAATTGACTGCTGCTTTTAAAATCACCAGCCAGACGTTTGAGCCATCTTAATACAGCTTTACGCTCTGCTTCCGGGAAAACCAGGTGCTGGCGAATGAGCCACCCCACCCGTTCAAAGACCCGGCGTTCTACCCGTAATCTTGCCAGGATAGCTATAGCTGTCTGTGACCCAGCCTTATCGTGGCCGGGATCAGACGGCTGGCCCTCTCGATTCACAGTCCTTATTCCCGGCCAGCCTTTCGCAACATCATGCAACAGCGCACCCCAGCGCAGGCTGGGCTCCGGCGCTATCAATTCAACAGTGGCAAGCGTATGACGCCAAGCATCGTACCGATGATATTTCGGGTTTTGTGGTAATTCATTTAGGTGCTCAAGCTCCGGTAGAATCGGTATACTATATGTCCGCCCCTGTTCTTTGGCCTGGCAGGCAGCTCCCAGCAACCCGGTTTTACGCAGTACCTCAAGACCCAGTGAGGCAAAGTCAGCCAGCAGTGTTTTTTCGATTTCGCTCCGCACCCGCTCCACTGACAACCCATTTACCCGGCCCAGATTGGCTGAAATTGCAGCCATTGTACCACTTTCGATGGTAAAACCAAAACGGGCGGCAAAGCGGGCGGCCCGAAACATCCGCAGACCATCCTCGGCAAACCGGTTATGGGGATTACCCACTGTGCGAATCAGCTTGGCTGCCAGATCTTGCTGTCCCCCAAACAGATCGACAATCCTGCCATCAGTCCCCATAGCCATTGCATTGATCGTAAAGTCGCGCCTGGCCAGATCTTCAGCCAGGTTCACCCCAAATTCAACAGCTTCTGGCCGGTGACTGTCAGCGCCATAGCGTTCGCAACGAAATGTCGCTACCTCATAGTTACGCTCATTAGCTACAATAATAACCACCCCAAAAGCAGCCCCCACAGTGATAGCCCGCCAGCCTTGGCGTACTGAAATAGCAATGATCTCAGCCGGAATTGCACTTGTAGTCAAATCAATATCAACAGGCTCTATACCCCGAATTATATCCCGCACTGCACCGCCCACTATATATACTTCATACCCCGCAGCGGCAAGCACCTTCATGATTTCTCCGGCTGTTTCCATAACGTCGACTCCTTTAACTGCTGACACGCCGACCAGTCAATTCAACAAATACATCCTCCAGATTGGTATGGCGCAGTGTTGTATTTGTTGCCAATGTCCCAGCAAATGCCGCAGCTTCACTCCGGCTGGTAAAGAAACGATACTGCGTACCTTCGCTCTCAGTCCACTCCACTACGTAGTTGCCTAAACGCTCACAGAGCGCCCTTGGACTGTTGAGTGCAATTAATTGACCTTTTTCCATGATGGCAACTCGCTGACAGAGATTCTCAGCCTCTTCAATATAGTGGGTAGTCAGGAGAACTGTCAATCCATCAGAATTCATCCGGCGAATAAGATCCCACAGCCGGCGTCTTACCTGAGGGTCAAGCCCAACGGTGGGTTCATCCAAAAACAACACCTGCGGCCTGTGCAGGAGTGCCCGGGCGATCATCAACCGCCGTTTCATACCCCCTGAGAAAGTATTCACCATATCATTACCGCGTTCTGTAAGCTCGACATAATCCAGCAATTCTTTGATCCGCTGTTCCCTTAGGGCGTTGGGCATATGGTGCAGGCGCCCATGTAAATCAAGGTTCTCCCTGGCAGTCAAGTCAATGTCAAGATTTAAATGCTGCGGTACAACGCCAATAACTGATTTGACTGCCAGCTCATCTAGCGGCAGCCGCCAACCGTTAATACTAATATCGCCGGCTGTTGGCCGGGTAAGCATGGTCAGAATTCGTATTGTTGTAGTTTTTCCGGCGCCGTTAGGACCAAGCAAACCGAAGGTTTCCCCCTGCGCAATCTTTAGATTCAGGTTATTTACGGCTATACGTTCACCGAATTTTTTTATTAAGCCATTAATGTAAATCATCAAATAACCTCGCAAAAATTATATTGCTGATATTTTCAACAGCAGCTGCATTAACTCCTGCCTGCTATAAATTCCCCTTCAGGACCAAAGTCCTATATAGTCAAATTAGTACCAATGTTATGATAAAATTGTATAAGAATTTTTAGGAGGTAAATCCGGGTGTGACTCAACTAGACTCTAACCTTGACGAATTTCAACAGATATTTAATTCTGCTGCTGACGGCATGTGTGTTATTGCCCGTGATTTCACTGTACTCAGAGTGAATGATGCCTTTACTGCAATGACCGGCTTCACTCGGGAACAAGCGCTTGGTAAAAAATGCTATATGATAACACCTGATCCGTGTTGCCAAACCCCATCCTGCCCTATGCTTCAAATCGCAGAATCGCTACAAGGTCTTGAGCGTGATGTTACTTTAAAAAACTGTGCCGGAGACGAAATAGATTGTATACTAACAGCCACACCGTTACTAAACCCAGCACGTAAACTTACCGGCATTCTCACATGCATAAAAGATATTACTGGACGTAAACGCTTTGAACGAGAGCTTATTACCGTTAATCAGAAACTGGAGAAAAAGGTTACCGACCGCACGCACGCGCTTAAAGAACAGGAAGATCAACTTGTCAAGCTGCTGTATACCGACACGCTGACCAGCCTCCCTAATCGCTTACGCTTGCTACGGGATGTTGCCAAATCCAAAGTGCCTGTTGTGGCTCTTGTTAATATTGACGACTTTGAGCAAATAAACAATTTTTACGGATATGCTGAAGGCGATTTCATTCTCGTTAGCCTGGCGCGCCTGCTATTGGACATTCTACCCAATCCAGCCTATACACTTTATAAAATGCATGCTGATGAATACGCAATTTTTCTTGATGCTCAAACCGCTGCTAATCTGCCTATGATTTTAGATGACTTTGAACATCTGGCAAAACATATTGCCACAACAATCCTTGCCACCCGGTTTTCAAGCAATCATCAGGAGGTCTTGTTACGAGTAACTACCGGTATCGCCTTTGCGGCCAGTGTTGATCCAAAAAGTCTGGTTATCAAGGCTGATATCGCTTTGCGTGAGGCCCGTGCAGCGCGCAAACCTTATCTCTTTTTTAGAGAAGCAGATGGCATAGATGCCCGCTACCAAAATAATATTAAATGGGCGAAATTACTGCAGGAAGCCATTAAATATGACCGCATTATCCCATATTTTCAGCCAATATATGATCATCGGAATCCTAATAATCGTCATTACGAAGTGCTGGCCCGGCTGGCCGATAATCACGGAACCATTATCTCCCCTTATCAGTTTATCGATCTTGCCAAAGCCACCAGACAGTATCCGGCTATTACCAAAGCCATTATTCAGAAATCTTTTTCACTATTTAAAGACCTGCCTAACGAAATATCCATCAACCTCGACGTAGAAGATATGCTCGACCTTCAGACAACCACGATGATTCAAGAACAACTGGAAAAATACAATATGAACCACAAAGTGGCTTTTGAAGTGTTGGAAAACCACAGTCTGGAGAATCATACCGCTGCCGTTCAATTTTTAAAAACGTTAAAAAAGTCCGGCTGCAAATTAGCTGTTGATGATTTTGGTTCAGGCTATTCTAACTTCGCCTATGTTCTGTCGCTTGACTTTGATTATCTGAAGATTGACGCCTCTCTCATTAGAAATATTGATCAGGATGCCAATTCACAATCTATTGTCAAAAGCATTGTTGCTTTTGCCCAGGATATGGGCATTAAGACAGTTGCTGAATTTGTCCACTCTGAGTCCGTATTTACAACTGTCCAGCAGTATAATATTGATTTTTCTCAGGGTTATTATATTGCCAAACCAAGTCCATGGCTGCTTAATGAAAAATAACAGGTTAACTGAACATGTATTTCAATATTATCCAATAATTATGAAACTAATTTATAAAATAAAAAAG
>NZ_DATMXX010000082.1:0-4902 GCF_035561255.1 Sporomusa sp.
GATATAAGGCCTGAATGACTGGGAATAATAAGCAATAATTAATAATTTTACAGCGAAAAGTAATTGTGCGGCAGATTGTCGCAAAATGTATTGGCGCAGCTAGTGTCAGCGGCCATGGAGGCGGTATTATAATGATTAAAATTCGCGAAGAGCGTTCTGAACGGCTATGGGACGCCCGTTTTGTTAAAACAATAAAGACACTTGCGCCTGGTACCACTCTCAGAGACGGTCTGGAGAATGTTCTTAGGGCCAAGATGGGGGCACTGGTCTTGGTGGGGGATAGCCCGACCTCGCTTGATATTGTTGATGGCGGTTTTGAACTCAATTCTGAGTTTACACCAGCTGGTTTCTATGAACTGGCTAAAATGGACGGCGCCATAGTTTTATCAAATGATGGTAAAAGAATTATGTTTGCCAATGCGCAGCTAACGCCAGACCCTAGCATTCTGACTGCAGAAACCGGGACTCGGCATCGTACAGCAGAACGGGCAGCCAAGCAGACTAGTGCACTAGTTGTAGCCATCTCGCAGCGCAGGAACATTATTACTGTGTATCTTGGTTGTCTCAGATATACGCTAAAAGATATTCCTGTTATATTAAACAGGGCTAACCAGGCGTTGCAGACCTTGGAAAAGTATAAGAAGGTGCTTGATAAGGGCTTAACAAATCTGAGTGCGCTTGAATTTGAAGATTTGGTTACTTTGTATGATGTAGCCCTGGTCCTTATCAGGGCTGAGCAGGTCAACCGTATCGCCAAGGAAATCGAACGTAATGTAATTGAATTGGGAACAGAGGGCCGGCTTGTCAGTATGCAGATGGAAGAACTTGATTCCGAGGTTGATGCTGCTGCGCTCTTAATTAAAGATTATTGCAATACCAGTGATCTTAAAGGGTATGAGACAATACAGGAACAGATTGCTGCATTGCCTGAAGAGAATCTTGACCCGTTTACCATATGCCGGATGTTAGGCTATGGTGTCAGTGCCAACGCCATGGATATCCCGGTTGTGCCGCGTGGTTACCGGGTACTTAGACAAATATCCCGCCTGCCTTTATTAGTAGGGGAAAAACTTGTGTCGCATTTTAAAACTTTGCATCACATTTATAATGCGAGTATTGCAGAATTGGATGAGGTGGAGGGTATTGGTGAGGTACGGGCCAAGGCAATAAAGGACGGCCTAAAGAGGGTGCGTGAGCAAGCCTTCCTTGACCGTCATGTATAATAGCAAGTTTCCAGCGGCCATCTGCGTTGCACCCGCAGGGGCAGGACGCATTTCTAAGGCGCTAAAGCGCCACCGAACTGCTCTTGCGCGTGCTCTCTCCGACGGACTTCCCAGTACGACTACGTTCGCATGCTCATCGCGCCTAGCATCTGAACACTATAAACCAGCCTTAGTTTTGTGCTATTTTCGACCGTTATCTTTGTATAGCTCTAAGTTCAAGTTTTCAACAAACCGGGCATAAGCCTGGTTTTCTTCTACTTTGACAATTTTGTAGCGCTTGTTATTCTCACTGATTAGTTCATCGCCGACGCTGACGACCAGTGGCACGTACATAAGGATTTCTCCAGTATCTTCTTCGATAATGTTATAGTAATCATAAACTTTTTGGGGAGTCTGTTCAGGCTTTTGATGAACAGAAAAGATGTTAAGGGGAACATAGTGGAGCACTCCCACTGTCACAACAGCAAGTAGCGCAAGGATGCTGAACAATTTGCCCATGCGGCTTAATTTCAAAACGTCAGCCCCCTAATCCTTACGCTTCTTACGTGGCCCAAAGAAGTTTGTAAATTCATATTTGACAAAGTTCTTGAGTTTTCTTTTGGCCTCCTGCCAACTGCCTGTGCTAAGGAAGAGGAAGGCGATTGCACCACCAACAACTGCAAGTGTCAGCCCTAATATATCATAACCGGGGGCCGTGTCTATGGGGGCATAAGCGCCGCTGCCTGTGTCATCACCGCCGCCTGGATCGGTATAAGTGCCAGCCGGGCTAGCCTGAGCAACACCGCCATTATTGCCGCCGGTACCCAGGAAGAACGGAACAACATCAGCAAATAGGGTTATGCTGCGTTCTGCAGCTTCACGGTTGTTATATTGGGTTCCAACCTCCACCAATAAAGCCCTGGGGCTTAAATCCTGGTTGTAATTGCCGTGAGCGATGAAAATACCACGGATAAGCCCGCGATATTTGGCATCAGTTGCCCGTTTAATGCTACGGGCGTAATCTAAAGTAGTTTTGCGATTTTGATTTTGGCGACCTACCACAAGCAGTAGCTTAGTGGCCTGTTTTCCATGAATGGTAACGTTGTATTCCTTAAATGGAGCGCTATCACGGTGAATATCAAAAATAGCGATAGGTTGTGCCTGTAATAGTTTCATCGCCGTACGGCGGGAACGATGGTAGGCATTGGCATCATGAGGGTCGTGCAGGGTTTTTGAGTGTTCAACCTGATAGCCCAGTTCAGTCAATCTCTTTTCAAAAGCATCGCCGACCAGCATAATCGAACCTTTTCCCTTTTCGGTCGGGGTGCCGTCGTTGGGAATATATGATTCGTCGGTGTGGGTATGGTAAATGGCAATCTTGGGTTTGGGTACATCAGGCGGTGCTGCCTGAACAAAAATAGCATTGTCCGGAGCTTGCGTTGATATTTTCTCCATCGCCCGGCAGTGAGCCAGTGTGCCTTCAACCGTAGTAATTTCATACAATACATCGTCTTCGCCGATATATTCGTCACCCGGATGAACTTCATGACCAGTCTGGAGAACAATAATGCCCTTATCGTCAATCACTGTAAAATAGCCGGAGAGCAATTCACCGCCCTCTGCCGAGTTGATTGATTCGGGTAGGGCTGCCATAGTTGGTAGTGTGCTAAGGCTTAATACTGTCAGTATAGTTAGCGTAATTCGCAATAAATAACACATATTTACCCCCCTTTTATCAGTATCATTCCCCTTGACAGAATGTTTATGTAATTACTGAGAAAAGGATAAAAAAAAGCACAGCCTGGATAAGGCTGTGTAGTATGTAAGTAATTAGGTAAGATGGAATACGCCTAACGTTTTTACATTGTTGTATTCCTGCTGCATAACTTCATGCAGAGACACGCCGGTTAGATTGCACAAAGCAGCCAGATAAAACAGGCTGTGACCAAGCTCATTGGCGATTACTTCCCGGCACTGCGGACAGGTTTCACCAACCAGGTGTGAGGACATGTGATCTTTTAGATCGCTATAGGCAGCGTCTTCTGGAGCAGATTGCCGGACAGCCGAAACCTGAATGCAGCCGCAGCCGGTAACTGCCTTCGCTATAGCCCTGTTTACTCTGGCAGAGGTTTCCTGATATTTTGTTAATACATCCAGTATGCTGCGGTGGCGGATTAAGTATTCATCTGCAATAGACTGAAAGTCTAAACAACATTTATTATCATGCACGTTAGCTACACCTCGCTTTGCCTTTTATTATATAAACTGCTCTCTATAGTTGTCAATGTATAGGCTTAAAACCGCCCAAGAATAATTAGAAATGGCTTATTGACAGGATTCTATATACATGCTAAAATATAAAATTTTGACAAAAGCGGAATCTGTATGCTATACTATAACCTACTACAGCCAAGATCTTTTGAAGTCTTGACGTATTTTTTTATTCAAAGCTGGGTATAATTAAATTATATTTCCAGTTTCTGGATTAAATTATTATAGAAAGGAGGTAGAAGCCGTGATTGACAAAACACTTAGAATACTTATTACCATATTGGCGGCTATTGGTGGCCTAATGATAACCGACAGGATTATTCCTCTGTTGGCTGTTGTGGTTAGTGAAGAATTTTTAAGCATTGGCGTGTTTGGTGTTACCATGACTACTATACTCTCATTTGTTTTTGGGGGAATTGTAGGAGGCATAGTTGGCTTTCTAATAGCACCATTCTTTATTAAGCAACTTTGGAACTTCACTTACTGGGTTGAGTTACGCTTAAACAAAATGCCAGGCTATGATGTGCTGGCAGGTGTGTTGGGTTTAGCCATTGGACTAATAATTTCTAATTTGCTTGGCTCGGCTTTTTTACCTATCCCGATTGTCGGGAAATATGTCCCGTTGTTGTTAAGTATTATCTTAGGGTATTTAGGGATTAATGTCGCGATTAAGAAACGTGAAGAGTTATTCAGCATGTTCTCAGCGTTGCCTACATTGCCGTGGCTTAACCGGGATGGTAAAGATCGTACCAAAGATAAGAACACTAATATCTGCCCGGCAAAGATACTTGATACCAGTGTTATAATCGATGGACGGATAGCAGATATTTGCAAAAGCGGTTTTATTGAAGGGCTGCTCATAATTCCCGTGTTTGTTTTGGAAGAACTGCAGCATATTGCCGATTCGTCTGATCTGTTGAAACGTAATCGTGGTAGACGCGGCTTAGATATTTTAAACCGCATGCAAAAAGAGCTTGAATTAAATGTTCATATCGACAATCGTGATTTTGATGATATTGCTGAGGTTGACTCCAAACTGATTAAGCTGGGGCAATTGCTCAAAGCCAAAATTATAACAAATGATTATAATCTTAATAAAGTAGCAGAACTTCAAGGGGTATCTGTTCTCAATATTAACGAACTGTCCAATGCTGTCAAACCTGTAGTACTGCCAGGGGAAGAAATGGTAGTGCATGTTGTTAAAGATGGTAAAGAATTTGGCCAAGGGGTAGCGTATCTTGACGATGGAACTATGATTGTGGTTGATGGTGGTAAAAAACACATTGGGGAAACAGTCGGAGTTTTAGTTACTTCAGTGTTGCAGACTGCCGCCGGGCGGATGATTTTCGCCAAACCTAAAGTAGCGATGTAAGAAAGCCTTCAAGCCTTGTGGCTTGAAGGCTTTTTGCCCTATAGGATTATTATAGGT
>NZ_DATMXX010000083.1:0-3369 GCF_035561255.1 Sporomusa sp.
GACAGGTTGTATCGAGGCTTTGTGGCTGGAGTTATTGGCGGGGTTGTGTCAAGTGCATTAAGCCATCTTTCATACTTGTTGGGATTCACTACGCTACGGTTATCAGATTGGGCTGCAATCCTTATCTTTGGTCATGTGCCGCCATTTAGTTTTGGAGAACATATGTTTTCTGTCTTTATTCACATTGGCTGGTGCGGTGCTGTCGGCTCCATGTTCGCTTATTTCCTTGTATGGGTCACCAGTCGTAAGATTCTTTTCAAGGGTTGGATGCTGGGAACTACGCCTTACTTTGTAATCTATTTATTAACTGCACTATTTCAAACCCCAGGAACGGTACCAGCGCCATTTAACACGGCGCTTTCGAATTACATTACGTCAACGATATTTGGTGTCGTCATGGGATATAGCTTCAAAGTTCTGGATCAAGCAACCATGCAGCATCGAAGCCCCCTGGAACTCTTAGCTCATCCTGCTGCAAAACGCACCGGCGAAGATAAGAGTCAGCACCGTCCCGACAATGATGAAAGAGATGGCACGTAGTTATAGCGGCGCAGTCCACTTAAAGAAAAACCACCATTAACGGCTAATGCCATTAATGGTGGTTTTTATCAGCTTACAGCTTTTGCAACTTTTACGGCACATACCTTATATTCATAGGTTTTGGTTACTTTGTCATAGAAGCCGCTGGTGACCTGGTTGGTCGGAGCGTTGACAAAATGGAAGGACATCCAGATTCCGCCTGGCAATACATCAGCGGTTACCCAGGCTTTGGCTTGTACTGAGCCCCTGCGGGAAGCAACCTCAATCATATCCTGATTTTTAATGCCCAGGCGTTTAGCATCATCAGGGTGGATCATAACCTGTTCTTCAGGGCGGAACTCAGTTAGCTGTTTGGATTTGCCTGCTGTCGTAATATTATAATGATACAAAATACGGCCAGTGGTAAGGACGAAGGGATATTCGGCATCAGGTTCTTCGCCGGGGGGTTGATGTTCAATGGCTTTAAATACACCGGCGCCGCAGGTAAACTTACCATCCTTGTGAAGGTATTGGCTGCCAGGATGTTCCTTGTTCGGTACCGGCCATTGCAAGCCATTTTCGTCAATGCGCTCAAAAGAGAGACCGGCAAACATTGGGCTTAAGGAGGCCATTTCATCCATAATCTCACTGGAATTGTTGTAGGACATCGGATAGCCCATTTTGGTTGATAGGTCGCGGATAATTTGCCAGTCGGGGAGACTGTTGCCAATTGGTTCTATGGCCTTGCGAACACGTTGCACACGACGTTCACAATTGGTGAATGTGCCATCCTTTTCGGCAAAAGAGGCACCTGGGAGGATGACATCAGCTAATTTGCCGGTCTCAGTCATGAATAGATTTTGCACTACCAAAAATTCAAGGTTTGCAAAGCCTTTACGTACATGATTGGCATCGCCATCTGTCAGCACCGGATCTTCTCCCATAACATACATGGCCTTTAATGTACCCTCAACAGCAGCATCAATCATGTCAGGCAGCATCAGTCCAATCTTGTCTGACAGCTTAGCTCCCCAGGCTTTTTCAAATTTTTCATGTGTCTGCGGGTCATTAACCTTCTGATAACCGGAATAAACATTAGGCAATGCGCCCATATCGCAGGAGCCCTGTACGTTATTCTGACCGCGCATCGGGTTTACGCCTGAATTAAGTTTGCCGACATTACCTGTTAGCATGGCCAGATTGGCAAGGCTCATAACGTTATCAGTACCGCAGGTATGTTCAGTAATACCTAAGGTATAGAATATTGAGGCCCGTTCTGCAGTTGCATAGATTCTGGCAGCTTCTCTTAGTAAATGCTCTGGAACCCCGGTTATGCTCTTGACATGTTCCGGAGTGTACTTTTCCACGATGGCAGCCACTAAATCAAAGTCGACTGTACTGGACTTAATAAATTCCTGGTCATGCCAGCCTGACTTGAGAATAATATGCATTAATCCGTTAATAAGGGCTATGTCGGTACCAGGTCTGAGCTGCATAAATACATCGGCTTTACCGGCGAGTTCTATTTTTCGCGGGTCGGCAACAATTAGTTTTGCACCTTTGCGGAGGGCCTGACGCATTTTGGCTGCAATCACCGGATGTGCCTCTGTGGGGTTACCGCCGATTAAGAAGATTACTTTAGAGTCGGAAACCTCACCAATTGAATTGGTCATCGCTCCGGAACCGAATGAAGCGGCTAGCCCCGCTACTGTGGGCGCGTGGCAGGTACGGGCACAGTGATCAACATTATTCGTGCCGATTACTGCCCGCATAAATTTCTGCATAATATAGTTATCCTCGTTAACACAGCGGGCCGAACTGATTGCCGCCAAGGCATCGCTGCCATGAGTATTTTTAATTTCATTAAATTTTGTTGTAATCAGGTCCAGGGCTTCATGCCATGATGCTGCCACAAATTCACCATTTTTCTTTATTAGCGGAGTGGTCAAACGCTCCGGACTATGGATATAGTCGATGCCAAAGCGGCCTTTTACACAAGTAAGCCGTCCGTTAACCACACTGGTCAGGTTAGAGGTAACACCGATTACTTTACCCTCTCTGACATTGAGGTCATAATTACAGCCTACGCCACAGAAGGGGCAGGTTGTTTTGACCTTTTTGTCCGGGACTCCTTCATTGAACATTGGTTTTTCAAGCAAAGCGCCAACCGGGCAAGCCGACACGCAGGTGCCGCAGAAGAAACAATCGGTTTTGACCATCGGATCATCAAATGCCGGAGCTATTTTTGAAGTAAAGCCGCGGTCTGTCCAGTCAAGAACATTACAGCACTGTACTTCCTGACAGACGCGTACACAACGTCCGCATAGAATACACTTGTTGTTGTCCCTAATGATAAATGGGTTACTGTCATCAATGGCAGACTGGCGGATGTCTCCCTGAAAGCGTATTTCTTTTACACCAAGCTGAGTGGCCAGGGATTGCAGTTCACAATCCAGGTTGCGTTTGCAGAAAAGACAATCCTGGGGATGATTGGCAAGGATTAGTTCTACCACACTTTTGCGGGCTTCGAAAATTGCTATAGAGCTCGTGCGTACAACCATTCCTTCAGATACCGGATAAGTGCAAGCAGTGACCAGGCCGCGTGCCCCTTCTACTTCAACAAGACAGATACGGCAGGAACCCTCAGGGGTTAAATCGGCCAGGTGGCATAATGTTGGAATATTGACGCCAATAGTACGGGCAGCATCAAGGACTGAGGTTCCTTTGCATACCTGTAGAGGCAAACCGTCAATTGTCAAATTAATCATTTCCATAAGCTATCACGCTCCTTAAATAGTTAGTTGTTATTGAGATATCTCTAAACTGTGTGACTCGCTATTTAGATAGTAG
>NZ_DATMXX010000084.1:0-9933 GCF_035561255.1 Sporomusa sp.
CTATATGGTAAAATATAACTATAGGTATTTGATGTAATGGAGGAGTTGGCTTGCTTAAACATGTACCGCACCAATTAAGTATATAGCGTGCTCTATGACAAAATTCCCAACGATCATATTCTGAAGATTATCTCGTCGAATGTTGATTTTAGATTCATTAACGATTTGCTGAAAGATTCATACTGCAAGCATCTGGGGCAGTGCTCAATATTATGACCATAGTCAGTTTGCAAAGACCAATCAGTTCAAGCTAAAGTACAAAAAGAGAGCCAGTCATGAGTGGAAGAACGTGGAAATGATACATTTCCACGGGTTAGACCGTGCTCCGGGGTATGGTCTAAAATGCATGTCATTGCAACGTCGCGTATGTTGGGAAAACGGCGGACAGCCTTAAAATTCAAAACGATAGCATGGCTGCTGACGATTTTACAAGTTTCTCTTGCAAGCGTATACAACCACGCTGGAAGCTGTGGCACCGGGAGGTGCCATTTATGTTTGTCATTCCGACACCGAAGGTTTGAACTTTCGCAAGGCCATGGTGGATGCCGGCTGGTTGTTAAAGCAGGAAGCCAGGTGCAGCCCACACTTGGAACAGCGACCGTAAGCAAACTACGATCTGGCCGTTTGACCGGCCCAGCCGGAGCAGCGACCATCCGACGATGAAGCCGATAACTATTCCGGCCAATGCCATTCAAAACAGCAGCAAGGCCGGGGATATCGTCCTTAACCTCTTTGGCGGTTCCGGCTCCACTCTGATTGCCGCCGAACAGACCGGACGCATTTGCTATACCTCAGAGCTTGACCCGATATACGCCGACGTGATTGTCAGCCGGTATATTACTCAGGCCGGCAGTGATAAAGTCGTGTTTCTGTTGCGGAATGAGGAGAAAAATCCCATGCGGATGTCACCGGAGAGGTTGCGGTATAATGAACTTTATTGATTTTTGCGCCCTGTATTAAACGTTTTATTTTGTACATAATTATGCTATAATAATGTCAAGATAAATATAGGGGTGATATAGATGCCGGAAATCAGACCAATTACCGATTTGAGAAATACCAATGAAATCTCTGAACTATGCCACAAGCGTGAAGAACCAATCTTCATTACCAAAAACGGTTACGGAGATTTAGTTGTCATGAGCATGAAAACCTATGAGCGGCAAATGGCTCTTGTGGAAGTGTATAAAAAACTGGCGGAAGCGGAAAAGCAAATCGCTGATGGAATGCCGCTATTAGACGGGGAAGAAGTATTCAAAAAGCTGAGAAGAAAACATGGCAGAGCATAGTTACCGTTTGAAATTTACCCCGAAAGCCGAAGCAGACTTAGATGAAATCTATGGGTATATCTTCGGCACGCTGTCTGCTGCCCTTGCGGCAGATAAGCTGATGGATTACATCGAAGCGGCGATCATACGCCTGAAAGAATATCCATTTTCTTGTCAGTACGTTCTGGATGAGCCGCTCAAAGCACGTGGGTATCGGAAACTCATCGTAGATAATTATCTGGTCTTTTATCTGGTAAATGAAGTCGAAAAGGAAGTTGTGATTATGCGTATCCTTTACGGCGCGACCAACTATCAAGATATTTTATAGGCAATTTCTAACCCGCTCATGCTATAGGCTGGCCGTGCTTGTTCCGGCAGTTTTGTTAAAAGTGAGTTCACGTTAAGCATCTGTTTATTGCAGGTGCTTTTTTACTATCCATTTTTCAACAGCAGACAATGGGACTAGGCGCGGTTTGACGAACAATTAACTTGCTTTCCCGCGTGTTCATGGTAATATGTGCACTGACGAAATGAACAAGGGAGGGCTTTTTATGGATCAAAACAGCTTCAAATTTCGAATGCAAGTTACTGGCCGCGAACGAAAAGAAGTAGCCGCTCTTATCGCCGGCCACTTTGGCACACAGGCGGTTTACCAGGGCACGCGGGGATTCGGGTATCTGATTACAGAACCCGGCGGCCGTGAGTGGTTGGTTGACAAGGCCGGCGCGGTCGTTACCGAAGGCACGAAAGAAGACAATGTGACCAAACTATTCGCGGCCTTAAAGACACTTGCGGGGTATTTGGGGGTTAGGCTTGAATAATTGACTTATCTATATTGAAGAAAAATAAGTCAATTATTAGAGTAAGTCAAGCCTGACCCTGCTGTTCCCGCCTACACCGTTTTCGGCCGGATGGTGGACGGTGGCCCTGCGCGGTCAAGTAGAAGGTCTGGTGTTAACAGCTGACCTGAATAACGCCCGTCAACAATTTTTAGGTAAGACAGTTTATCCTAAATTTAGAGAACTATCAGGGATCGCTTATCGACATTACTATGCAGTCCGAGAAAGTAGATAAAATTATCAGCGCTGTTTTAACCAGTGACTGGAACGCTGAACAACTAATGGCCTTTTTGGATTTAGAATCACAAAAAATATGCTAAGTCATTAGGGATACCTCCGAAAGGTAACCTAAACGAAAACAGCCTATCCTTCTGATGAGGCGCTTCGCACGGGAATTTGACGAGGAGCTATTCGGAATGCTGATGGAGCGGATAAAGTAATAAATCTGGTAAAAGTGGAGTTTGTGCTGCGGTCGGGGGTTGGGGTTATATTTATGTCAATTGGATACAATACGCATGAAAACCATCGCGGCAGGACAAAAAGTTTAACATAAAGTTAATGCTAGGTTAACTCAATAAGAGCCAAACATAGTTACACTAGACTTAAGAAACAATGAAAAGGTTAGGTGGACTTGATGAGTTTGGCACTTGCGGTCACAAACCTGGCAGACACAGCATTATCCCAGCAAATAAATACAGCGGCCGTGCGTTGCCACCGGCTCGGTCAGCAGATTTGGTTTGCCGAAAAGCTACGAATCAGTCGACACCAGTTGCAGCTTATGGCCTTAGAAGCAAAGCTACGGCAGGAGGAACGTGAACTGCAGGTGGCGGTGACAGACTGCCAGGCACTTATTCATAATTTGTTAGCCTCCTCGCTAGAGAATGCGCAAAAGAGAGTCAAGTCCTTCGCTGTTGACCTAATGACGGGAAAAGAAGCCTATCGGGCCGAATCGATCGGCAGGAGAATCATTAGCCAGCGCGAGATTAACAATATCCTTGCAGTGGCAAGCCTCCAGATTAGCAAGACCTGGGAAATTCCACTTGAACCGGTATCAAAAGCATTGCTGGGTACAGCCGACATCACTGCCTACTCTCCGATTCGGTCGGCAAAAATGATAGCACAATATAAAACCACGGCAGCGGTATCGGAAGCGGTGAATCAGGCAGTTCAAATTGCCTGTGAAAAAAGTCTGGATGCAATTAGCCCGCACTGGATAGTAAAGGAAACATTGGGCAATTTCAATATCGCAGCGGCTATATTGAAAGCAACCGATTGCCATCCTGTGGCGCAGCAGCAACGTTGTATAGGCGATATTGAAAAGTGTATAGACGGTATGCTCACTAATGTGTATTACCAATTATCGCGGCGTTGTACAAAGCAAATTGCCCACGTCCTGTATTCGCTGTATCAGCCCACCCTGGAATTGTCGTGCAGGCGGTTGTATCTAGTTTCGAAAGCCATGTAATTGCGAGAGCAATACATGGCTTTTTTATGCATGAACTGGATAAACATGGGGATGATAATATCTATGTTCTTACGGACGTATAATGTGATACGGTACAGCAAGGAGCAATCCTTGCTGTCGTTTTTTCAGCATTACATGCAAAGGAGGCACTTTATTGGCAGCAGAGGTCGTAGTAGTAAAAGATGAATATCGACTCCTCCCAGGACGGTTGCGCATAGTCATACAAGGACTAAAGCGTAATCCGGATTTTTCCCAATATATATGCAGCGAAATGCTGGAACACAAAGGAATTCGACTGGTGACTGCCAATCCGCTGACCGGCCGTGCTTTAGTCTACTTTGATTCCTCTGTTATTGGTTTGACTGGAATTCAAAGAATGATTTCAGAGGTTAGTGAAGAATATCGCCGGCAGCGCAAGTGCAAGGTAGTAGTATCCGCTGAGGCGGAAACAGTAAGGGAAGTAACAAAAACGCACAACCTGTACACACTAGCCACGGGAGGCGTACTAGCCGGGTTGGTAGCCAAGCGTGCTCTCTTAGGCCGCTCACCATTGGCGGCATCACCGCAGGTTGTTAGCTTTGCTGCACTGATTACCATTGTTTCAGGGTACCCGATTTTACACAACGGGATCGAGACGTTGGCCAAGAAAAAGAGGGTAAACCATGATTTAGTCTTGTTTTTAGCAACTCTGGTTTTATTAGCGATGAAAGAAAGCATTACAGGCTTGTCGGTATTATGGATTGTGCACTTAACAAACCTGTTTCGTTTAACGATGCAAAGCCGCTCACAGCGCAGCGTCCAGAAGCTTCTGGCCAGTAAACAGCAAAAAGCCTGGCGCTGGTTAAATGAGCAAAAGGCTTTAGTGAAATGCAGTGATTTAAGAGAGGGTGATATTGTCGTCGTTCACAAGGGGGAAAGTATCCCGGTAGACGGGGCGATTGTTGCTGGAAAGGCAGCAATCAGCCAGGCGGCTGTATCAGGAGATTACCAATCTCAGCTAAAAGTGGCTGGCGATGCCGTATATGCGGGATCGCAAGTTCAGGCAGGAGCTATCAAGGTACGGGCAGATAAGGTAGGCGATGCTACCTCAATAGCACAGATTAGCCGCATGGTGAGCCAGGCACAAGCACGCCAGCTAAAGGAATCGCCTGCTGACGTATATACGGGAAAACTAATGTGGGGTGCAATTGCTATCGCAGGTGGTATGTTCTTGCTTACGCGTGACTTTATGCGCAGTCTGGCGGTACTCCTGGCAGGCTGTCCGGCAGCAATCTCACTGGCACGCAGTGCAGCGCTGGGGACTGCGGCTGCCGAAGCTGCCGGCAGGGGAATCTTTGTCAAAGACCTTGAGGCGCTTGAGAGAGCTGGTCAAGCGGATACTGTCTTGTTTGATAAAACAGGAACATTAACTACCGCGTCGCCAAGAATTTCCGAAGTGAGCGCCCTTGTCCCCGGTTTTGATGAGCCTGCCATACTTAGCCTTGCCGCCTCTGCCGAAAGTTCTACCAGTCACCCCCTTGCCAGAATGCTGGTTAACGAGGCGCGTAACCGCAGCTTGCCTATTTTGCCTGCCGAGGGCCGCGCAATTACAGGCTATGGCGTACAAGCAACCATCGATAACAAAAAGGTATTGGTAGGCAACCGCCTGCTAATGGAACGAGAGAAGATACCGGTTTTCCGGGCGACGGCCAAAGCCAAAAGAATTGAGCTTTTGGGTAATAGTATTATTTACGTTGCGGTAAACAAGCGGCTGGTTGGTCTCATCGGTGTGTGCGATAGTATCAAGCCCCAGAGCTACGAAGGTGTCCACGAACTCCGCTCACTGGGGATACAGGATATTGGTGTTGTTACCGGTGATACGATTTACCCGGCAGAGTATGTTGCGGCTGAGCTTGGTCTTCAATCGCACTGGAATTCGATGCTGCCCGAGGATAAGCTGAAACTTGTGGTACGGCTCAGGAATGCTGGCAGGAAGGTTGTGATGGTGGGAGACGGAATCAATGATTCACCGGCATTGGCAGCAAGCGATACCGGTATTGCCATGGGGCTGGGCGGAACCGACCGGGCTATCCGGACGGCTGACATTGTACTTGCTTACGATGATCCCCGAAAAGTGGCCCAAACCATTCTCCTCAGTCGTCATACCAATGAGGTAGTAAGGCAAAACATAGCCCTTTCGGTTGGTTTTAACGTCGTTGGTATGGCGCTGGCGGCAGCTCGCCTGATCTCCCCCGTAACAGCAGGACTTTTGTTAAATATTAGTACACTGGCCGTTATTCTAAACTCGGGGCGGTTGTTGACGCGGAGAACGAAAAAACGCCCGGCAACAATTGACCTGCAGCAATTTGCGGCAACAGGCAGTGAAGCCGCAACTGCTACGACGGCAACAACCGATAAGGTTGTATACCTGCCGCCTGAATGCTCCTCGCCCTGGCATGCAAAAGCCTGGACAGAGGTCTGTGATGGGCTTGAGACATCGCCCAAATTTGGGTTGGCTGGCCGTGACGCCCAGCT
This sequence comes from Sporomusa sp., assembly GCF_035561255.1. GTDB lineage: Bacteria > Bacillota > Negativicutes > Sporomusales > Sporomusaceae > Sporomusa. The sequence goes on from NZ_DATMXX010000084.1 coordinate 6,087, forward strand.
GCGCTTTGGGCAATATGGCCCCAATGCATTGCAAGAGGCGGAGAAACCTTCGTTTTGGAAGCTGCTCGGCGACCAGTTTAAAGATTTTATGGTTCAGGTGTTGATTGGTGCTGCCGGCCTTTCCTTTGCGCTGGGCAAGGCCAAGGATGCTATGCTGACTGTTGGCATTGTGGCGGCTAACGCCTTTCTCGGCGTGGTGCAAGAGCGGAAGGCGAGCAGTTCCCTGGAGGCTCTTAAAAAACTGTCTGCTCCTCAGGCCCGCGTTATCAGAGGGGGGCGCACCGTGAGAATTGCCGCAGAAAGCTTGGTGCCGGGGGATGTAATTCTACTTGAGGCCGGAGACCGCATACCGGCTGATGTACGCTTGTTAGCTACCTCACATTTTGAAGTGGAAGAGTCCGTGCTGACAGGTGAGCCGCTGCCTGTTCGCAAAGAGGCTAATATGACTTGTCCAGCCGAATATCCGCTTGCTGACAGGCGCAATATGGTATTCATGGGTACCTGTGTAACACGTGGACGGGCGAGTGCGGTTGTTGTCGCAACAGGTATGGCTACGGAAATGGGGAAAATAGCGGCTCTTATTCAAAGCCATGAAGAAGAGGTAACACCGCTGCAGCGGCGACTGGAGGAAGTGGGCAAGTATCTTGTGTACGGCTGCCTTGGGGTATCGGGCCTGGTATTTGTAATGGGCTTGCTCCGGGGAGAAAGAGTGCTGAACATGCTGCAAACCGCCGCAAGCCTGGCAGTAGCAGCGATTCCCGAAGGTCTGACAGCGATTGTCATCATTGCTTTGGCGATGGGGGTTCAGCGTATGAGCAAGCGCAATATCATAGTCCGCAAATTGTCTGCCATCGAAACGCTAGGCTGTACTACTGCCATTTGTTCCGATAAAACAGGTACTTTGACCCAAAACAAGATGACAGTACGGGAAATCTATACGGGAGATTGCACCTGGCAGGTAACGGGCGAAGGATATGCGCCAAAGGGAGAATTTTGCTTACAGGGAGCAACGATAAATCCGCTTCACAGTGACGAATTAATGTCGACGCTCAGAAGCGGTTCACTCTGCAGCAATGCTAAACTAGTCAAAACCCAGGCAGTCCAGGGTAAGGTAGTACCCCTTCATAAAGAAGCTGCCATAGGCTGGGGAATTGACGGCGACCCGACTGAGGCGGCCATTGTTGTTGCTGCTGCCAAGGCCGGCCTTACGCAAAGCCTGTTGGAAGAAACTTACCGGCGAATAAAAGAGTTCCCTTTTGAATCAGAACGGCGCATGATGTCAGTGGTATGTGAGCACAAGGACAAGAAGACAAAGCTAGTACATTGTAAAGGTGCTACCGATAAAATTCTAGCGGTTTGTACCCACTATGTACAAGCTGGTCAGGTACTCTTACTTGATGATTCAATCAGGGCAAGAATCGAACAGGCCAACGTGGACATGGCCGGGAGGGCGTTGCGCGTGCTGGCGAGCGCATACCGCGAGTTATCCCATTTCTACGATGAGGAAGAAAGTCAGGACATCGAAACAGGGCTGATTTTCTGCGGTTTAGTTGGCATGATCGACCCACCCCGGCCGGAAGTACCGGCAGCGATTGCAAAATGCAAAGCGGCCGGAGTCAAGGTTATCATGATTACCGGTGATCACCCGCTGACCGCCAAAGCCATTGCCTGCGAACTTGGACTGGTACGCAGTGATGGGCGTGTTGTCCTTGGCAGTGAGCTGGAAAATATGTCTGATACGGAGCTCGAGAATATCGTGGCCGACACGCACGTTTATGCCCGAACCTCTCCTCATCAGAAGCTTCGCATCGTCAAAGCGTTAAAGCAAAAGGGCTACGTTGTTGCGATGACCGGCGACGGCGTTAACGATGCCCCGGCGGTAAAAGCAGCGGACATCGGTATTGCCATGGGAATTATGGGTACTGATGTAACCAAGCAGGCTGCCAGTATGATATTGGCGGATGATAATTTTGCCACCATCATCAGGGCTATGGAAGAAGGACGTTCGATTTATGGCAATATCCGTAAGGCTATTCGTTATCTGGTTGCAACCAATATCGGGGAGGTAGTCCTTATGCTGTTGGCCGCTATTATCGGCCTGCCGCTGCCGCTCATCCCGATTCAGCTGTTGTGGATTAATCTGATTGGCGATGGATTTCCCGCCATTGCGCTTGTGAATGACCCAGCGGCGAAGAATATCATGAATAAACCGCCTAAGACAGCCGATGAAAGTGTTTTCTCAGGCGGCTTGGGGCGGAAGGTAATTACCCGCGGATTGGTTATTGGTCTGACCGGCGTAGCGCTTTTCGCCTGGAAACTGGCACGGACCGGTAATCTTATTTTGGCGCGGACCATTGTTATTGCTCAGCTTGCCATCAGTCAGTTTATTCATATTTTTGACTGTCGTATTGAGCGGGAAGCCGGTCAGGTTGGTCTCTTTAGCAATCCCTGGTTAATCGGCGCGGTTGCGCTTTCTATGAGCATGGTGGCAGGTATTATTCATGCTCCCAGGCTGCAGCAAATCTTCGGTACAGTTGGTTTAACAGGCCTGGATTGGGTGGTTGCCGCTCTGTTAGCAGGTGTTACTTCCCTAGTGGATTTTGGTATTGAGAGTATATTGGAGCGGCGGCGCATTCTTCCGGCATAGATTAAAAGTTGCTGCAGATACTACCTGCAAGGAGGTGGTATGATGCCTTGGATGTTTCCGGCTGTCGGGTGGGGTACATTCTTATTAATTCACGCCATCAGCGTTCCGCTTGTATATGGATTGGGCAAGGCCTGCGGAGCGAAAAAAGCTGCCCAAAAAATGATAGCCGAGCCAGAACACCTATAATCACAATGAAACCCTCCGAAGCTTATTCGGAGGGTTTCCATTATGATACGCTATGTCTCCTCGCCACTCATCTCTGCCGGTTGTGCTGCGTTTTCTTCAAAGGACGCTGCTCTAAGCTCCCTAGCCTCATTAACGATACTTTTCAATTCTTCACAGACAGCTTTTGCCCGATCCTTCATGGACAACAATCCGGCGGTAGTGAATTGATGCTTAATTTATTGTTTATTTTGCAGTTAACCATTGCAACTGGTCGGAATCAATATCATTTATCCATTCATCAGGTATCCCGTGATCACAAACCACCATATCAAAATCTTTAAGAGTTGCAAAGTTATATAAATGGTGAACATTTAGTTTGCTGGAGTCGGCGACTAAAATACTAAGATCGGATTTTTCTACAAGCAACTTGGAAAGCCGGATGTGCTCCTCCATAAAGGTACTAATATTTGAAGGAGAAAAACCGGCACAAGATAAAAAGGCCTTATTAACAGATAGTTGCGTCAGCATATCTTCAGCAAAAAAACCACTTGTTGCCATAGACGCAGCGTTAGTTTCTCCGCCAATAACGATCACCCTGCCATCAAAAGCCCCTTCTTTTCGATAGTTCAGTAAACCAAATGAAATAGGTAAAGAATTGGTAACAACAAATAAATTTTTCTTTGTTAGCAGATGCGGTGTCATTTGTTCGAGAGTGCTTCCGCCTAACAATGCGATGGTATCATTGTCTTCAATAAAATTTGCCGCTGCTGCGGCGATTATTTTTTTTGACTGTAGATTATAAACCGCTCGTTCGTTATACAAAAGTTCCAAACGCGTATTTTTAACTTTGATTGCTCCGCCAAAGATTTTAGTAAGTTGATTGTTTGTAGCTAAATAATCAAGATCGCGGCGAATGGTTTCCATGGATACATCAAATTTTTGGGCTAATGTTTTAACATAGACTTTGTCCTTGACGTTGAGCTCATCAAGTATCTTTTGTCTTCTTTGTTCAATTGATTCATATAGCATTTACAT
>NZ_DATMXX010000085.1:0-10381 GCF_035561255.1 Sporomusa sp.
CCGGAATATAACGCAAAGATAGTAAAGACAAACATTGTAATTCCCACTAACCCGTTGCGCATAAAATATTTTTGAGTTACCTTACTCAAATTGGCGGGACTGACAATCAGATGTTGAAAAATAAGAACACCTGCAGCCACTGCCACTCCCACATAATAAATGCTATGCAAATTCAAACTATTCCCGACAATGATAAAACCGGCAATACTTACTATATGCATGAGCTTAGATAATCGCAGCGCTCCCGCCAAGCCAAAGCGTACAGGCATTGAGTGTAAGCCATGAGCTTTATCGAATTCCACATCCTGGCAGCCATAAATGACATCAAAGCCGGCAATCCATACTGCTACCGACAATCCCAGGATTAGGGCAACAGGCGACACATCCCCCCTGACGGCAATCCAGGCCCCAACAGGTGCTCCTGCTAACGCTATCCCTAAAACCAGATGGCATGCCCAGGAAAAGCGTTTCATATAAGGATATAGCACCAGCGGGATAATAGCCAGCGGCCAAAGTGTTAAACATAGCGGTTGAAGCTGGGCAGCAGCCAGTAGAAATAGTAATAAACTGCCAGCAATAAGAACAATAGCCTCCCAGGGTTTAACTATGCCGGTGACCATCGGTCTTTGGGTAAAACGCGGGTGCAACCGATCATATTTTAAGTCTATAAGATTATTTAGTGCCAGAGCGGCACTGCGGGCGCCAACCATGGCAACCGTAATCCACAGGAGATCAGGACCACTGGGAAAGCCGCCAGCCGCTAAGAAAGCTCCCATATAGGCAAACGGCAGTGCAAAAACGGAGTGGGACAATGCTATATTATCAAGATGGGCTTTTAACTTACTCAAGACCTAATTCCTTCCATTTGGTATCAACCATTTGTTTTATATCGTCCGACATAATGATCTCGTCCGGCCACTCACGGGTTTGACCTTCTTCCCGCCACGATTTTGTCGCGTCAATACCAACCTTGGTTCCCCAATTCGGCATAGGAGAAGAATGATCAAGTACATCAAGCGGGCCATCCACCATAGTTATATCACGCCTGGCATCAATGTTATTAAATACCCGCCACCAAACCTCATTCATATCCTGGACATTAACATGCGAATCCACAACAATAATCATCTTGGTGAACATCATTTGCCCCATGCCCCAGATCGCATGCATCACTTTTTTAGCCTGTTGTGGATAGCTTTTTTTTATTGATACCACCGCACAGTTATGAAATACACCTTCAAGAGGCAGGTTTATATCCACAATCTCAGGTAGCTGGGTCTGCAATACAGGCAAAAAAATACGTTCAGTGGCTTTAGCCAAAAAGCAATCTTCCATTGGCGGTTTACCGACAATTGTCGCAGGATAAATAGGATTTTTACGATGGGTAATGCAGGTTATATGGAAAACAGGGTAGTTATCAGCTAGCGAGTAATAACCAGTGTGATCACCAAAGGGGCCTTCTATCCTGATTTCATCCATTTTCACATAGCCCTCAAGCACGATCTCTGAGCCTGCCGGTACTTCAACATCTACGGTTTCACATTTAACCATTTCAACCGATTTCTTTCGCAAAAAGCCAGCGAAAACCATTTCATCAATGTCGCGAGGCAACGGGGCAGTTGCTGAATAAGTTATTGCAGGATCACCACCAATGGCAACAGCGACTTCAATTTTATCTTTGCCCAGCTCTTGGTGGGCCCGGTAATTTTCAGCCCCGTTTTTGTGGATGTGCCAGTGCATACCGGTAGTTTGATTATCAAACACCTGTAATCGATACATACCAACATTACGCTTGCCATTAAGCGGATTCTTGGTAAACACCAATGGCAGGGTGATAAACCGCCCGGCATCGCCTGGCCAGCATTTTAAGATCGGGAACTTATCAAGAGAAGGCTTGTCCTTAATAATTACTTCTTTGCAGGGAGCGTTTTTTACATATTTAGGGAAATTAATCGCTCGCTTGGCCGATGGAATGAGTTTAACCAAATCCAGCTTATTTTGCAGTGAGATATATGGCAACTTCAGAATTTGCCGGATTTCATGGGCAATATCATCAATGTTATCAACACCAAGCGCTAAGGCCATGCGCTCCATGCTGCCGAAAGCATTCATCAGTACGGGTATATCATATCCCTTAACATTTTCAAAAAGCAAGGCAACGTTTTTCGCTCCTTGCATTTTTGAAACCCGGTCGGTAATCTCAGTAATCTCAAGTTCACAGTCGACAGGCTGGCTGATCCGCTTAAGCCAGCCCCGCGACTCTAATGCCGCAATAAATTCCCGCAGGTCGTTATAGGCCAAAATTTAACTGCTCCTTTCCAAGAAAAAACTCCACTATTTACGCAGTATGTATTTAACAATCAAGAGGCTTATCTCATATAGCAAAATCATCGGAACAGCCACCATGGTCTGAGAGAAAACATCAGGTGTGGGTGAAATTACCGCCCCAATTACAAAAGACATAACAAAAACTATTTTTCGCTTTGCAGACAAAAACGACGAACTGATTATACCTACCCTGGCCATAACCAAAATAAATAATGGTAATTCAAAAATAAATCCAAAAGGCAATAAAAAAGAGATAACAAAAGATAGATACTGACTGATGGAAAACATCGGCTGAAGATTCTCATTAGCAAAGCCCATAAAGAATTTGATCCCTGCCGGTAAAACCAGATAGTAAGAAAAAACCAGTCCAACAACAAACAGAATAATTGAGGCAGGCACCAGAAAGACCCCTGCCGTTCGCTCGTTGTTGGTCATTGCAGGCATAATGAATGCCCATAATTGATACATAACGATCGGAAGTGCTAATAAAAATCCAGCAAAAAAAGAAACCTTCAGATAAGTAAAAAAAGCCTCAGATGGATTCATATAATATAGTTTTCCTGCCGGTGCAGTAATCAGTCCTGTAATTTCGGCAGCATAAAAGTAGCAAATAAAGCTACCAACAGCAATAGCAGCAAACATTACAATTATCCTGCGGCGAAGCTCCTCGAGATGACCAATCAGCGACATCCCACTTGAAGGCTGCTCCGGTGCAACGGCTTCTGTTTCGTTGTCTTGCTCATCTCTAACGACTTTGTCGCTATATATTACAGTAGTATTTTCATTTATTTCCTGCACTGCTGACTTATTGTTCTCATCTTGCGTGTTCTCTGGCATTCAACACCCTCACTTTTTCTCGTCAGACTGCTTGTTATCGGGTGTGGCCTCAACTTTTGACGGTTCATCCTTAGGGTTTACAATATCGGTGCTGGCCCGGCGAAATTCCTGTATTCCTTTACCAATCGCCTTACCAACCTCCGGTAATTTACCAGGACCGAAAACGACGAGTGCAATAACCAATATTAACACCAATTCCGGCATACTGAAGCTAAACATCAATACCATCTCCTTTTGCATATTTACACAGCTATATTATACCTGTCAGTCCACCAAAATACAATCCGGTAAAATGTATAGCAAAATACGGCTGCCCCCGTTATGCCCTGTTATGACACATTACGAAGGAAAGCCGTAATCTTCGTTAGGAATTTGCAGTATTTCTTTGCTGCCTTTTCGTTTATTAAATGTATGAATTTTACCTGTTTTAATCTTAATAAGCACATCTTCGACCAGATTAAGATGTTCCTGCATTTTCCGTTTAGCTAAGCGCGGATTACGAGCCGCTATCGCTTCGTATATTTCATAATGCGATTGATGTAACAATGTTGGCATATTATCAATTAAGAATAGTTTTTGACGTGATGTTCGAAACGTATTTGTCAGCAAGTCTGAAATGGCATTCATTAATCTGATCAATATTGGATTATTGGCAGCTTTTGCAATAGAAAAGTGAAAATTTGCATCACCAATTTCCCCAATACCGCCAGAGTTTACCTCCTCAAGCATGCTGACAAGAGCGTGTTTTATATTCTCCAGATCATCGGGACTCGACCGCGTTGCTGCGAGTGCAGCTGCTTCAATCTCTAAGATCTTACGCACTTCCAGCAACTGCACAATATCATCAATCTCAATCTGCAGAAGAAAGGATAACGGTTCCATCATTCCTTCATAAGAAACTTGTCTGACAAAACTACCTTCGCCCGGGCGAATGGTGATAATTCCCATAATCTCAAGGGCACTAAACGCTTCACGCACCGATGCACGGCTAACATTTAAAGTGTCTGCTAATTCCCGCTCAGAAAGCAGCTTATCACCAGGATGTAGTTTGCCGTCAATAATAAGTTTCTTTATTTGGCCAATAATCTCTTCATAAACTTTTTTAGTTTTAACCGGTTTAAACATAGCACCTCCAGAGGTAAGGCTAGTATTTGCGCAAACCTACGAAATCAGCTACCGCCAGTAAGGATTCTCTTACAGGAGCATTAAGCGTTACTGGCAAACTATTCCTGGCATGTTGCAAATATTTATGAACCTGCGCATAACTATATTCTATCGCATCAGTTGCATGGACTATCTCCAATCCACGTTTTACATCGCTGTCAGACATAGCCTGTTTAATAACAATACTTCTAAGTTCATCATGATAAGGACTATTTCTCAAAGCATAAATGACCGGCAAGGTAACTATTCCCTGCCGTAAATCGTTCCCTACCGGTTTACCAATTTGTTCGGCTGAGGCTGTGAAATCCAAAATATCGTCAGTAATTTGAAAAGCCATACCGATTGCATAACCAAACTCCCGGACCTGAGCCACTTCTGCTGGTTCCATATGACCGGACAAAGCACCAAGTTCACAGCTTGCAGCAATAAACTCAGCGGTCTTTTGCGCCACCCTCAGACGATAATCGGCTTCATCCTGATCTGGATTAAAGGATTCTTTCAATTGAACAATTTCGCCTTCACACATCGTACAAATCACATCAGTTAAAATTTTCAGCATATTTTTTTCAGCACCGATTGTAACTGCAGAAAATGCTTTGGCAAACAAGTAATCACCCGTTAATACTGAACTATGATTGCCCCAGCGGGCGTTAGCTGTTGGCCGGCCGCGCCGGGTAGCTGCATTGTCGATCACATCATCATGTACCAGTGTAGCCATATGGATAAGTTCAATGGCAACTGCCATCGGTAAAAGTTCAGCGTGATTAGGGGTAGCGCCCCGGGCACATAACAGATACAGCGCGGGCCGTAAACGCTTACCGCCCGCCTGTACCAGGTGTACGCTAATATCATTAACCAAATCTACCGGCGATTGTATTATAGAATACAGTTCTTTTTCGACAGCTACTAGATCATCTTGAACTATTTCGAATATGTTGTTCGGAAATTTGCTCACTCAATAATCACCTACAAGACAAAATCTGTTTCTATAATACACCATTATACCGGCAACAGTCTACAATATTGGTAGTCTTTTACTTATTTTTTTCAACGCGGAGGGCACAATCCGGACAAATCATCTGACAAATGCCGCACACAATACATTTTTCCATGTCTGCTTCAACACGCGGTGTGCCATACACCCCCAGATCCTCCGACCAGGTAATACATTTTACCGGACATTTCTCTATGCATAAGCCACAGCCTTTGCACAGGTTAGGAAAAACAGCCCAGAAGCCCTTTTCGCCATCATATTTTTCAGATTCCCAGTTAATTTTAGCCATTTCTGCCCCTCCTTACATTGCGCTCTTAATGAGTTGATAGCCGCGTTCGAGAGCTTTGAAGTTCATATCTCTTAGTGCGGGATTTGCTTTAAACTTATCGCCCAGCTTAGTCTCTAGCGCTTTTTTGATGCTGTCCATTGGCAGAACCTCAGTTGCTGCAATGACTGCACCTAAAATAATGATGTTAAATACACGCGGGTGCAGCTCATTTTTTGCAATGTCATTAGCGGGGATGGCCACAATTTTTTTAACCTCAGGAATATTAGCAGGGTCTACTCCTGGTCCTGGCTTAGTGAACGAACAGGTCTTAGGTTCTCCTGCAATCAAATCCTGTGGCAGATCAGCGTTAGGATGGTCTGCAGTCGGACAAGGCGGGGTCACATCAAAATACTGCAGTCCAATAATGTTGTCTTTTACTTCGCCTTCCTGGATCAGCGAGTTGTCATATATATACACAGTATCTTTACCAGCATACATTTTAGTCCGGTCAACAGCTCGCGGACTTACCGGGATAAGAATGTCGGCTTTCTGAAATTTAGGAGCGCCAATGGCACCATCGCTTACCTGAACAAAAGCAATCGACACACCACCGCGCTGCTCTACACCGAAGTTCGGGATGTATAGTGCGTTTTTACCTTCTTCATTAGCGGCTTCGGCCAGAATCTCAGCTATTGACTGAACCCCTTGACCGCCTTCGCCGGCTATAGCAATTTTAACGACTTTTGCCATTGGTTTAGCCCTCCTTCGCTTGCGGCGTGCGCAGCTCGCCGACTTTAAAGTATTGAGCCATATCTTTTTCAATAAACTCCCATGTTTGTTTGGCATTGGTACGCCAGTTGGTCGGGCAGCCAGCCAGGCATTCCACGAAAGATATACCATTACCGTCTATTTGGTTTTGCAGTGCCTTTTTAATGAAACCTTTTAGCTGACGGGGATTAGCAACTGTACCACGGGCAACGTAGGCCCCCTCAGGAGCCACAGCAGCAACCATTTCAGGCCCTTTAGTAGGATAGCCTGCCTGTTCTACATCGCGTCCATAGGGAGTCGTTTCTGTCTTCATGCCTGGCAGTGTGGTCGGAGCCATTTGTCCGCCCGTCATGCCATAATTACAGTTATTGCACAAGAAAATAGTAATTTTTTCACCACGGACAGCAGCATTGAAAAGATGCTGGGAACCAATCGCATAGCCGCCACCGTCACCCATATAGGCAACGCCAATAATGTCGGTATTGGCACGTTTCATACCGGTTATTACCGGGGTAGTACGCCCATGATGAGTTTGTACAGTATCAACATTGAAGAAATCCCACGCCAAAAGCGAACAGCCAATATCGCAGCCAAATACCATTTTATCTTTAATACCCAGCTCGTCGATAGCCTCACCAAGACATTTCAGGATAATACCATGGCCACAGCCCGGACAGAACTTATGCGCTTTGGTATCTTGATCCCAGCTGGTAGGCATAGCCGGTTGTAGAACGCTGTTTTGTTTAAGGTCTTGCATGTTAGTCCTCCTTCCTGTTTTTACAGTTTATTATACTCTTCAATAATTTCTTCGGTAGTAATACCAACACCCGGGCGAAGCATAGGTGCAATTTCGATAGTACTGCCGAAAATTTCATGTTGAACAAGTTTTAGAAGTTGACCATAGGCCGATTCAGCCACAAGCAACTTCTTTGCGCCTTTGATAGCGTCTTTAAGCTGTTTGCCAGGGAAGGGGCGAAGCGTGATTGGACGGAAATAACCTACTTTCTTACCTTCGGCACGCAGCTGGTTGTAGGCAGTCAGAGCAGCACGGGATACAATACCATGAGTAAGGAAAATCACATCGGCATCTTCGCAGCCTTTAGCATCCCATTCCACAATCTCCCCTGCCATCTTCTCCCAGTCACGTTGATGATTCATAACTACTTCATATAATTCATCTTCTGTATTGTAGGTATTACGGATATGCTTAATTTGGCGGTCTGGTTTTTCAGTATCCCCCAGGATAGGTGTTGGTTTAACCAGATTCATTCCTTTTTCTTCAGGATCATAGATAGTAAGCGGTTCGCGCATTTTAGCTTGATAACCGTCGCCTAGCACAAACGCCGGGAAACGGTAAGTCCAGGCAGCATTAAAAGATTTAATCGTATAATCAAATAATTCTTGATGGGTCGCAGTAGAGTAAACAATACGATGACCTTCCCCGTTGCCGCCGAAAGTGGTCAATGTCGTTTCTTGCTGAGCATAGATAACAGTGGCAGTCGAGGGACCGCCCCGTTGCTGGATAATATACACAATTGGCAGTCGCATCATTTCGGCCATGCCAGCGGATTCCTGCATTAAAACGTTGCCAGGTCCTGCTGTCGCAGTGAAGGCCTTTCTGCCCGAAATTACGCCACCGAGAGTGGTAAAACCGGCAGAGATCTCATCTTCAGTCTGCAAGAAGCGTTTGCCGTACTTAGGAGCAAGCCTTGTCCAATAATGCATAATCTCATTTTGTGGTGTGATCGGGTAACCATACATAATATCGGCTTTAGCCGCTACTGCAGCCCAGGCACACACCTCGTTGCCTGTCATAAATACTCTTTGTTCACCTTTCAGTGAAACTTCGGCCATAAGAGCACCTCCTGAAAATATATAGCCTTGCTTACTTCAGCCGCATAGCTGAGTGTTACTCAGGCCATAGCCTGACTAGTGTCCACGCGGCGAATTCCTCCTGGACACTAGTCAAGCTATAGATAATCCGAGTTATTTACCAATTTGAAAAAAATGTAAAAACCCTTATATAACGATATGAGGTGGGGATATTTTCCCCACCCTCATATCATACCCAGCATCCAGCAGTTCTATATACAATAGATCCAACTATTACTATCTTACTAAGGAATCATCCAAGTCAATACATATGCCTGGGCGTAGGTCATAACACCTACTACCACAGCCAGAACGAGGGAATGCATTACTGTAAAGTTAAACAAATCGCCCTCTTTCCCAACTAAACCAGTGGCGGCAGTAGCTACAGCAATACTCTGCGGCGAAATCATCTTACCAGTTACACCACCGGAAGAGTTGGCTGCAACAGCCAGAACAGGGTCCATACCAACTTGTTGGGCCGTAACAGATTGCAGGTTACCAAACAAGGCATTGGCTGAAGTGTCTGAACCTGTCAGGAAAACGCCTAACCATCCCAGGAAAGGTGAGAAGAAGGGGAAGAAACTGCCAGTCCCGGCCAAGAACAGGCCAAGAGTGGAGCTCATACCAGAATAGTTCATAACATATGCAAGACCTAACACACATGGAATAGTGATAAGCGGTTTAGTCAACTGTTTAAAGGTTCTGGCAAAGATATTGCAGAAACGGCTAGGACCAACACCCAAAATGGCTGCTGATATAATGCTGGCAATAAACAATGCAGTACCAGCAGCACTTAGCCAGTTAATCTTATACAGAGCAGCCATCGCTGTCGACTTTTTAACAATAGGTGCAACCTGCATAACAACTTTATCAAGACCAGGAACCAGTATCTTAAGTGATACTGCATCAATTACAGCTTGAACCGGCTTTAAGCCCCAGAGAATAACCATTACTGTGAGGACGATAAATGGTGACCATGCTTTTATGATGGTGCCAAATGTATATACAGGAAGTTTAGTAGTAGTGGCTGCCGCGGCTTTTTCATCAGCAAACCGCCAGATTTTCGCAGGCTTCCACGATCTCAGGAATACGGTTAAAGCTACAATTGTAGCTAAAGCCGAGAGGATATCAGGAAGTTCCGGACCAATGAAGTTAGATGACAAATATTGGATCGAGGCAAACGAAATACCAGCTACCAGACAGGCAGGCAGTACTTCCATTGCAGATTTCCAGCCTGACATAAGAACAACAAGCCAAATCGGAATAATTACCGAGAGGAATGGTAACTGACGCCCTACCATTTGGCTGATCTTCATCGTGTCCAAACCGGTTACCTGACCAGCTACGATAATTGGAATCCCAATACCACCGAAGGCAACAGGCGCCGTATTAGCGATCAGACAAAGACCTGCTGCATATAGTGGATTAAAGCCAAGACCTACCAGCATGCCTGCCGAAATAGCAACAGGTGTACCAAAACCGGCAGCGCCTTCCAGGAATGCGCCAAAAGCGAATGCAATGAGCAGCGCTTGTAGACGACGGTCATCAGTGATAGAAGCAATTGAGTTTTTGATGATTTCGAACTGACCGGTCTCAACGGTCATATTGTAAATGAAGATTGCGGTAATAACGATCCAAAAGATGGGGAATACACCATACATTGCACCCATACCGGTAGCGGTAAGAGCTGTTGCAACAGGCATCTTGTATACCAGTATTGCTACAAGCACTGCCGAGGTTACAGCGGCTGCGCCTGCAATTTGACCAGGTGTCCGGCGTATGGCAAGCAGATAAAAGATAATAATCACAGGAATTGCTGCCATAAATGCCGATAAAGCTAAATTTCCCATTGGGTCATATATTTGTGTCCACGTCATGAAATTTACACCCCTCTTTTTTAGCTTTACGCTTTCTCTTTAATTACTTTGTTTAATTAGTCTGCCGATTAAATTTTAGACCAAAAACACCTCTCTTTCGTTAAAGTTGCAAAAATTGCAAATGATTTTTGCAAAGCCACCTGCCTCATGCCATGCTCCGACATCAGCGAAAAATACCGGCCTTGAGGACTGGTGGTCTGACCATCTTACCTCTGATGTTATTCTACCTATACTAACAAAATCCTGCTTCCAAAATCCAAATATTTATAACTT
>NZ_DATMXX010000086.1:0-58320 GCF_035561255.1 Sporomusa sp.
GTGAACAGATGCTCCTGCCACTATGGCGGGAGCATTTTTGTAAAAAATCAACCATATTTTTCTTGACGCATTTAGGGATAATCGATACAATATATTGTATCACGATAAATGATAAACACTAAATCTTGTGTTGTGTCAGGGGGCTATTGTATGAATTTATCAGACAATGCGATTAAAGTTTTAGAAAAACGATATCTATCAAAAGATGAGCATGGACAGTTGTTAGAAGATGTTGACGGATTGTTTCGCAGGGTTGCTAAAGCTGTTGCCGGTGCAGATGCCCCAGATGTTTCAGCAGCCGCGTTACAGGCTATTGAGGATGAATTCTATGAGATGATGTCCAGTCTGGAGTTTTTGCCAAATTCACCGACACTGATGAACGCAGGCAGGCCGTTGGGGCAATTAAGCGCTTGTTTTGTGCTGCCAATAGAAGACACGATGGAAGATATCTTTGAAACGCTAAAAAATGCTGCCATGATTCATAAAAGCGGCGGTGGCACAGGTTTCAGTTTTTCCCGGTTGAGGCCTAAAGGGGCTGCTGTAAATTCAACAGGCGGGGTTGCCAGTGGTCCGGTTAGTTTTATGAAAGTTTTTAATGCGGCTACTGAAGCGGTTAAGCAGGGCGGCACGAGAAGAGGCGCCAATATGGGCATTCTCAGGGTCGACCATCCGGATATAATGGAGTTTATTACTGCTAAAAAGGACAACGCCGATATTACAAACTTCAATATTAGTGTTGGCATTACTGACGTGTTTATGAACGCGGTGGCAGAGAATGAGGAATATGACCTAATCGATCCTCATCATCGTACTGTAACCGGGCGATTAAACGCAAGAGAAGTCTTTGATGTAATTGTGGATATGGCCTGGAGCAATGGTGAGCCTGGAATCATATTCTTAGACAGGCTGAACCAGGATAATGTAACACCGGAGCTGGGCGATTTTGAAAGTACCAATCCTTGTGGGGAACAACCGCTGCTGCCGTATGAATCCTGTAACCTTGGTTCGATAAATCTAAGCCTGATGGTAATAGCTAAGGAGAATAAACCGGCAATCGATTTTGAACGAATTGGTATTGTTGTAAAAAAAGCCATTCATTTTTTGGATAATGTTATAGATGTGAATAAGTATCCGCTGCCTGAGATTGAGCAGATGACAAAGAGCACCAGAAAGATTGGGTTAGGTGTTATGGGCTGGGCTGATCTGCTGTGCCAGCTGAGGGTTCCGTATAATTCGCAACAGGCATTGCTCCTCGCAGAGCAAGTGATGGGTTTTATCCGGGAGCAAGCAAGAAAGGCTTCTATGGAACTGGCAGAACTAAAAGGCGTGTTCCCGCATTTTGAGCAAAGCACCTATCACCAGCAGGGGCTCAGGCTCCGCAATGCAACGACAACCACAATTGCACCAACCGGTACGTTAAGTATCTTAGCCGGTGTCTCCAGCGGCATTGAACCGCTATTTGCGTTAGCTTATATTAGGAATGTTATGGATAATGATGAATTAATGGAGACAAACCCATTTTTTAAACAAGCGGCTATCGCTGGCGGGTTCTATACTGAACCGTTAATGAGGACAATTGCCGCCCACGGAACCATAAAGGGGCTGCCGGAAATCCCGCTATCCATTCAGGATGTTTTTGTTACCGCTCATGATATTTCCTCAGAATGTCATGTAAAAATGCAGGCCGCATTTCAGAAATACACCGATAATGCTGTCTCTAAGACGGTTAATCTTAGTAATAAAGCTACCCGGGAAGATGTTCAGGATGTATTTAACTTAGCCTATGAAGCAGGCTGCAAGGGTGTAACGATTTACCGGGACGGCAGCCGGGATTTGCAGGTGCTTAATATTGGTAAGGTTAATGGTAAAGAAACACCCTTGGCGGAAAATGCCGTGGCGGAGACTAAGCAAGGTTTTTTTGCCCCAAGGGCCAGACCTGATATAACTACCGGATTTACTGAAAAAGTTAAGATAGGCTGCGGCACGATATTTATTACTGTTAACTATGATCAGCATGGCATCTGTGAGGTCTTTACCAACACAGGCCGGGCCGGTGGCTGCCCATCACAATCCGAGGCTACGGCACGGTTGGTGTCAATCGCCTTGAGATCCGGTATGGATGCTCATTCTATCATTGATCAGTTAAAAGGGATAAGATGTCATTCGACAATCCGGCAAAAAGATTTGAAGGTGTTATCATGCCCTGATGCAATTGGCAAGGTGATTGAAAAAGTCATGAAGCTGCAAAATGGGGATAAGGCTGAAGCAAATACTGTGTTTACGGACGGGGATAATGAGTGTCCGGAATGCGGTAAGCCGGTAGAGCATGAAGGTGGCTGTGTAATTTGCCGGCATTGTGGTTTCAGTAAATGCGGTTAAGAGCGCCAAAAGTAACCTGCCGGTAGTTCCCGGCAGGTTACTTTTTACGGGGAAATCCTGCGGGCTTGCAGGATTTTAATGAATGAAGCTGAAAATACAGTTTGGAATCTCCATCTGGGGAGACAATAGTGTCTGATAATGTCCTGGGAGAAACGTTAAGGAGGAAAAGATGATGAAAATTGTACGCTCGGTATGCCCCTATGATTGTCCTGACGCCTGTGGTCTGCTGGTTTCAGTCGAGGAGAGCAGGGTGGTTAAAGTCCAGGGAGATCCGGAGCATCCCTTTACCAGAGGCACATTATGCCCGAAAATGAATCAATATGAGCGTACCGTTCACTCACCGCAACGGATCACGACACCTTTACGCCGAAGCGGTGCCAAAGGGACTGGTACCTTTGAACCGGTCTCCTGGGAAGAGGCGATTGCCGGCATAACAACAAAATGGCAGGATATTATTGCTCAACATGGGGCGGAAGCAATCCTGCCGTATTCCTATGCCGGGACGATGGGGCTTGTACAACGCAATGCCGGCCACCCTTTCTTTTACAGTCTGGGTGCTTCACAGCTTGAGCGCACAATCTGTTCTCCGGCCAAAGGCTGCGGCTGGAATGCAGTCATGGGCCAGACGATGGCATTACATACGAATGAAATCCATGCCAGCGACCTCATTATTCTTTGGGGCATCCATGCGTTAGCAACAAATATTCACATCATGCATGACATTCAGACAGCCAAAAAACAAGGGGCCAGAGTATGGCTTGTTGATACTTATGAGAGTCCTACTGCGAGGATTGCCGACAGGGTAATTCTTGTCAGGCCGGGGACCGATGGCGCGCTGGCAATGGCTATGATGCATGTGATCGCACGGGAAAACCTGGCTGATAAAGACTTTATCAAGCGCTGTGTGCAAGGGTATGAGGAACTGAACACAACTGTCTTACCGGACTACCGGCCGGCGGCAGTCAGTGAGCTCACCGGCATTGCTGCTGCCGACATTGAAGAAATAGCCAGATTGTATGCAACTGCCCGCGCCCCATATATTCATTTAGGCAGCGGCCTGTCCCGGTATAGTAATGGGGCCATGACGGTCCGGGCCATCACTTGTTTGCCGGCTGTTGTCGGGGCCTGGGATAAGCCCGGGGGCGGATTATTTGCCAGTACCTCTACCGGTGCCGCCTTTGCTACGCAGCGTATCACCCGGGAAGATTTCATAGCTAAGCCGGTCCGAACAATCAATATGAATCAACTGGGCCGGGTGCTAAATGAGGTAAACAATCCACCAATCCACAGTCTTTATGTGTATCACTCCAACCCTGCGGCCATAGCACCTGATCAGAACCGGGTTCTACAGGGCCTGGTCCGGGAAGACTTATTTACTGTTGTGCATGAGCGTTTTATGACAGACACTGCTAAATATGCGGACTTTGTTTTGCCGGCGACTACTTCTTTGGAGCATAGTGATATTTACCGCTCATACGGCCATTATGGCGTACAGTGTGCCCGGGCGGTTATTCCGGCAGTCGGGCAGGCCAAATCCAATTGGGAGGTATTCTGTCTGCTGGCGGCGGCGATGGGGATCAGGCAGCCCTTTTTTACCCAGTCGGCTGATGATTTAGTTGACAGTATATTGGACCAGCCTTCGGAATGGCTGGCCAGTACGCGTATGGATGCGTTGCGGGCCGGGTACCCGGTTGAATTGCCGCTGCCGGCCGGCTATAAGACTGATTTCAAAACGGCTTCAGGTAAAATCGAGATATTCAATGCAAACCAACCCGAGCCTTTGCCCAGGTATGTTAAGCCCCATGGCGATCATGCTGATTTCTGGCTTGTCAATGCCCCCGATATGCGATTATTAAATTCATCATTTAATGAACGGGAGGACTTGACGCAAACCAACAAAATGCTGCTTAAGATGAATCCTGAGGATGCTGCAAACAAGGAGCTCCGAGACGGGCAGCTTGTTATTGCTTATAATGAACGGGGCGAGGTAACCTTTAACCTGGCGGTTACGATGAGTGTGCCGGCTGGTATTGTTGTCAGCGAAGGGGTGTGGTGGCTGAAACATGCCCCCGGCAAGCGCTCAGTCAATGCGCTTACCTCGCAGCGTCTTACCGACCAGGGGCAGGGCAGTACTTTTTATGATGTAAAGGTGAATGTTCGTGTTGCCGAAAGCGCTTAGCCCGGGGGCTCAGGATAAAATAATTTTGACAGATAATCAATAGCCGCATCTACCCGGCTGGCGGGATTTACCGCAAATAATTGATAGGGCAACTGGTATACCTGGTTTTGCTGCACAGCTTTGAGTTTTTGCCAGGCAGGATGAACCATTAATTCGTAACGGATTTTATCGCTCACTTTTTGCTCATAGCTGTGGCTAATCAGGAGAATCAGGTCCGGTTCGGCCTGCCCCGTAAACTCCAGACTCAGTGGTGCATACGGCATAGCCTGGGTGGCCACACCTTCGGCCACATTAATTGCATTAAGGCGACCGATGAGGTCGCCGGTAAAACTGTTGGGGAGTGCCATATAGAAGTTCTCAAGCGAGCCCCAGACGATGAGTACCCGGGGGGCAGGCTTATTTTTGCTTTTTGCCTGGGCTTGCTGTAATCTATTGTCTAAGCGGTCAATTACCTGACTGGCTTGTGCGGGATGGTCGGTCAGTTCTCCATAAAAGCGCAGGGCCTGGCTGATTTGCTGAAAACTATCCAATCTTTGCAGGTACACCGGAATACCGGCTTTCTCTAGGGTCGAGACAATTGGCTGGCGCAAATGGATATCTGTTGCCAAGACTAAGTCGGGTTTTAAGGCGATAATTTGCTCAATGTTGGGGCAGGGAGTTTCACCTACTGCCGGGACATCCTTAATTTTCTCCATTAATTCCGGTGGTAGGGCCATGGTAGTGGGGCGGCCGATCAATTGTCCCCCGGCAGCATAGTATAAATCGACATTGGAGGCGTTTAGGGCGATCAGCCGCAGCGATCTCCCTTTTTTTATAGTTTGCACTAAATTGCATTTTGGGCACTGGATTTCGATATATTTTACCTGACCTTTAAACAGCAGCCTGTTGCATTTTGAACAACGGCACTCGTTTGAGTCTGCTATACCCAATCTGCCGGTGGGGTTAGACGGTGCTTGCATGCGATTACTCCTTTTCATAATTTATCATGGGATGTATCCCTAATCGCCTCAGACCGGATGTTCAGTAAAAAAATAAACTCCGCGTGAAATAATATTTCACTACGGAGCTCAAGGCTCTCTTTAATAATCATTCTCATTTATATTATAAGGAAAATGATAGGAATTTGTCAAGAATAAGACTGTAAAGTACGGTTTGTTACAATTAAGGCGAAAACCAGCCATTCCAGAAAGGGAGTAGGCTGATTAAATTGATTGGAGATATTTACAAAAAAACGGTTGACTTTGATAATCATTATCAATATACTAAGATACAAGAGAGCCAATGCGAGCTCCGTGACGGGTAATACAGGCACGGGGCTTTATTGCTAGGTGAATATTCTTTCAGTTATTGGAGTGATGCACATGGAGAAAGCTAAAAACCTACGGCCGGCCAAATCAAAATTGCCGGAAGTACGTTGTTTTCAGTGCAATCGTTTATTGTTTTGCGGAATTGCTGAAGATATGGAAATCAAATGCTCACGTTGCGGAGCTATTCAGTATATAGGTAATAGCAAACAAGAGTCCAGGGTGAATATTAGCAGCTGGTAAGTGAAATAAGATGCAAGGCAGAGTGCCCTGCTACATAAAACTTAGAGAGCCAAGAGCTCCGTGTCAATATTGCACGGGGCTTTGTTTTTTTCGGTCACCCCCGCAATTGAGCGGACAGCTCTGACAGGCGTGCAGGTGGTTCGTTTCTCAGGTGTGGCTGCTCTGGATGAGGCGGCGTTGACTTTGGTACGGAGGGTTTGCCCTTTTGTGCATAATGCCGGGAGAACGATTGCGATGAATATTCCTATAGCTTACCAGTTGGATTGACTGTAAAAAAAAGCGTGACAGACGCAGGAATGAGGTAGAAGATGAGTCAGAAAATTAGCAGGATAACTGTTGGTATTATCATTTTATTATTGGCTGCCAGCACACTGTTTTTGTTTAAAGGCCAGACACAGCCGGTAGCGAATCAGGCAGCCGCCCGGTATCGTGTAACCGATAGTGCCGGCAGGCAGGTGGAGATACCCCGCCGGCCACAGCGGGTGATTGTTTTAAACGCATCTAACCTGGAACTGTTTTATGCAGTGGGCGGGACTGTGGTAGGCCGCCCCAGTACTGAGGCTCTGCCACCGGCTGTTAAGGCCGCCGTGCAGCAGGTACCGGCTGTCGGCATTACGCCCAATCCAGATATTGAACAGATTATTGCCCTCAAGCCTGATCTGATTCTGGGGGTTAACATGCCTTTTCACTATAACCTGATTCCTGTGCTGGATAAGGCGGGTATTCCCATTTTGCTGCAAGCACTGGGGAATTATCAGCAAGTGATTGAGACGCTGCAGTTTTATGGTCAACTGACAGGTCAACCGGACCAGGCCGCTGCGGCTATTGCCAGGATTGAGTCACGTTATGAGGCGATCATTAAAAACAGCAAAGACCGTCCGGCCCCTAAGGTTGTGGTGGTCTGGGGGACACCGGAAAGCTTTCATATGGCAACCTCCCGTAGCTTTACTGGCGATCTGGTTAACCGGCTGGGGGCGGTGAATGTGGCTGATCAGGGAAATAGCAGTGGTGGGCAGATGGGTTATGTACCGCTAAGTATGGAGTATGTTGCTAAGCAAAATCCGGATATGATTTTCCTGATTACCCATAGTCCTGATGAGAAAACAAGCAGGAAAATCCGTGATGAACTGGCTAATCATCCGGCCTGGCGCGGTCTAAAGGCTGTTGAGGATAATCAGGTTCACCTGTTGCCATATAACCTATTTGCTGTCAATCCAGGTACTCAGGTTGGTGAAGCGCTGACCGTTTTGTCCGGCTTCTTATTTCCGGGGGAGGCTAAACAGTGAGAGAATTAGCCTCAGATCCCCGTACGGTCTGGCGGTCGGTTATCAGTATATCCGGTCTGGCGGCGTTGGTGGCGGCACTGTTCATTGGGATCAGAATTGGTGCCGTACCAGTCAGTATGTATGATATCTGGCAGGTATTTAGCGGCCCGGCGGCGGGGAATGAATATTATCAAATCATCTATAATATCAGGGTGCCACGGGTAATAGTAGGTGCTTTAACCGGGATAAACCTGGCTTTGGCCGGCTGCATCCTGCAGGGGGTGTTGCGCAATCCTCTGGCTGACCCCGGCATTATTGGAGTATCGGCCGGAGCCGGGCTGGCCGCGATGGCTGTGATGATCTTGTGGCCAGGGCTGACAGCTCTGGTGCCTGCGGTTGCTTTTGCCGGGGCGCTGGTGGCGGCCGGAATTGTGTTTCTACTGTCCTGGGACCGGGGTGTGCAGCCGTTGCGGCTGATTTTAGCCGGGGTGGCCCTGGCGGCGTTTTTTGGTGGCGGGATGAGCGCGCTTATGGTTTTTCATTCTGATAAGGTGCAGGGGGCCGTTAACTGGATGGCCGGTGGATTTCAGGGCCGCAGCTGGGATCATGTCAGAATGATTCTGCCTTACAGCTTTATCGGTATACTGGGGGCGGTGTTGTCTTACCGTTATCTCAATACCCTGCAATTAGGGGACGAAGTGGCTAAAGGGCTGGGGATCAGGGTGGAGACAGCCCGGTTTACCCTGGTGGTGCTGGCAGCCTTGCTCGCTGCTTCCGCCGTTAGTGTGGCCGGCCTGCTGGGCTTTGTCGGACTGATTGTTCCTCATATAACCCGTATGCTGGTCGGTTCCGATTTCGAGTACCTGATGCCCTGCGCAGCGGTGTTGGGAGCCACGCTGGTGGTAGCTGCCGACACGGTTGCCCGCACTGTATTCAGCCCGGTTGAGGTACCTGTGGGAATCTTTATGGCGTTTCTGGGGGCTCCGTTCTTTATATATTTACTGCGGAAGGGGATGGGACGATGAATCATACCATTGAGGCTCGCGCCATTAAACTTGGTTATGGCAGCAAAGTGATTGCTCCGGCAATAGATCTTGTGCTTGATAAACCGGAGGTTATTTCAATTATTGGCCCGAACGGCTCAGGTAAATCGACACTGCTGAAGGCCCTGAGCCGGTTACTGGTTCCCTTAGCAGGGTGTGTTTTGCTGGATGGCAGGGATATTCACCGGCTGCCGCCCCAGGAGGTGGCCAGAACTATGGCAATACTGCCTCAGTCAGTGCATGCCCCGGGAGATATGACAGTCTGTGATCTGGTGGCTTATGGGCGCATGCCTTATAAAAAAATGTTTGCACAGCTGACAGGTGCTGATAAGGACTATATGGCGGCTGGGTTGGCAGCTACCGGTATGCAGGATTTGCAGCAGCGCCGTCTGGACAGCTTGTCAGGCGGTGAGCGGCAGCGGGCCTGGCTAGCTATGGCGCTTGCCCAGCAGCCACGCCTGCTGCTGCTGGATGAGCCTACAACCTATCTGGATATTCATCACCAGTTGGAGTTAATGAAGCTGATCCGCAAGCTTCATCAGGATATGCAGCTTACTGTTGTTATGGTGCTGCATGACTTAAACCATGCAGCCCGGTTTAGTCAGCGCATTATTGCAGTTAAAGAAGGTCTGATTTTTGCTGACGGGCCGGTGAAAGAGGTATTTACTGTGGAGAATCTGCGGTCATTATATGGGGTTGAAACTACGGTTATGACGGTTGAACAAGGAGGTAGCTCACATCTTGTTTGTTTCCCACATGACAGCTGTCTGGCCCCGGGAGCCTGATACGGCCCTAAGGCTGTACCGACTTTGCAAAACGTATGGTGAGCAGCAGGTATTATGCGACATCTCACTCACAGTAACCGCAGGTGAAATATTTGGGTTGCTGGGTCCGAACGGTGCAGGGAAGACCACGCTGATGAAACTGATTGCCGGCCTGATTCCGGCCAATTGGCTATCTTCGGACAGGATAGTGCCAGGGAACGGCAGGCCATTAAACCGGTTATTGCCCTGGTAGCCCAGGACAATAATCTGGAGCGGGAATTCACTGTGCAGGAGGCATTGCTTACCTATGCCAGGCTGTATGGTATTATCAAACCACGACAGCGGGTGGCGGCGATAGTAAATGAATGAATTGTCAGCCTGACTGTGATGCTCAATGCTTTTCAGCAGACCTCCCTGTCTGTCAGTGCCGGGCGTTTATACTTTCATACCTTTCAAACCGTTTTTTTAAGCCCTGTACCGGCACTGCAAATTGTTGGCGGTATTGCCCTGGCCGGCATAACTCGCGGTATAATAATGGGAGGACTGGTGTACGGGGTCGCCTGGCTGGCATTTGGCGTCCCGGCACTGTCCGGTATTGCTATAACCGGGCTGGTGTTATCTGCTTTTTGTTTTGCTGCTCTGGGTATTGCCCTGGGGTTGGTTATTGCCGATTCTGATGAAATATCGCTTGTTAATAATTTTATAATCACGCCCATGGTTTTTTTCTGTGGTTCCTTTTTCCCTATCCAGAACTTACCGGTTTTCCTGCAGGCCGTTGTGTCGGTACTGCCACTGAGTATTGCCAATAGCCTGATGCGGCGGGTGGTATGGAATAGCCAGGCTGCCGGCAATGCTGCGATATTGGCGTTAATGGGGCTAAGTTTACTGCTGTGGGGGGCCCGGGGATTAAAAAAATACAGTGAATGATAAATTTGGGGAGGTATTTACAATGAAGACGCTAATTGTTTACTCCAGTTTAACCGGTAATACGAGAAAAGTGGCGGAGGCCATTCATGAGGTTTTTGGTTCAGCGGCTGAACTGTTTCCTGTTGAAACAGCGCCGTCACCGGCAGCGTATGATTTTGTGGCAGTTGGCTTTTGGGTTGACAGAGGGACTGCCGATAAAAAGGCGCAGGATTTCCTTAAGACAATTCAGGGTAAGTCTGTCGCATTATTTGCCACGCTGGGGGCCTATCCTGATTCAGAACATGCTGCCGACAGTCTGAAGAATGCAGCTGCGTTCCTGGATGCCGGTAACCGGCTTGTTGGAACCTTTATCTGCCAGGGGAAAATTGATCCCCGGTTAATTGAACAGTTTAAAAGTATGCCAGGGAACCATCCGCATGCTGTTACGCCTGAGCGGCTGGCTCGTTATCAAGAAGCCGCCAAGCACCCTGATGACCGGGATTTCCAGGCTGCCCAGGCTGTATTTACCGATATAGAAAAACAGTTGCTGCAAGTGGCCGAGCTGGGGAAAAGTGAGGTGAACGCTGCTTGCGGGGAACAAAATTAAAGCAGATTCTGGCATCGATGAATCCGCAGCAGTATGCCCTGACGGTTGGCGCTGCTGCTGACGAACCACTGTGTCGGCCTTTGCTAAACGGCGGGTAGTCCATGCCGGCATCAGGGGTAATCCCCTATTGCCAGGCGAGTGGCAGCCTACCTGGCAGAGCTGCTTATTGCAGTAAAGGAATTTCCCGTGGACAAAGCCAATTTAACCAATAAATAGAAATAGGGGGAATGAGCCGATGAATGTCAAAAAGGTATACCTATTAATTGTATTGCTGTTATTAATTACTTTGTCCAGCACGGTTGTTGCCAGTGGTGCGGACGGAGAGCAGTTTCTTGATGAGGCAAATTTGATTACAGACGGCGTGTTAAAAGGACTGAATGAAAATAATTACCTGATGTTTTCGGAGAACTTTAACCAACAAATGAAAGCAGAGCTGTCTGAAGCCCAATTTAACGCACTGAATATTACTGTTAAAGCAAAAATAGGCGATTATGTCTCTAAGCAGTTCGTTGGCCTGGATAAAAAGGATCAATACAAGATTTTAACGTATTTTGCCACATATACACAAGAACAGCAGGTTGTTGTCAGGACTGTTGTCGTTGAGGAAAACAGTAAATTGGCTGTAGCAGGGTTTTGGCTGGATTCACCTAAGCTTCGTAAATGATAGTATTATTGCAATAGAGGGGACGGGGTCAGCATCTTGTTGAAAACCCTTTGAATCATGATTCTTACCGTTAAGAATCCGGTAAATACCGAGTAAAAGAAATAGTAGGATATGGCATAAGACACAACCACCGTCCCTGCGTCCTACGCAAAAAAACAGCTTTAAACTCATGGCGGATTACTCCGGTAACGAGGTTAAGGCTGTTTTTATTCGTATTTAAAGCCCCGAATATCGGTTGAAACTAATCAAGTCACCTTAGCTTCAAATTAACCGAGTGATGAATGGTGCAGCTTCTGAAGAGGGGTCAAGGTTTCTTGATCTACAGATTATCAATCTGCCAATCGATAGTGGTTTTGCCAATAGACTGTAGAGTATTGTTTGTGCGGGAGAAAGGCTTACTTTTGAAAAATCCCCTGC
Organism: Sporomusa sp.; assembly: GCF_035561255.1. Taxonomy (GTDB): domain Bacteria; phylum Bacillota; class Negativicutes; order Sporomusales; family Sporomusaceae; genus Sporomusa. Next base: position 11,772 of record NZ_DATMXX010000086.1, read on the forward strand.
TGGCCGATAGCGGGCTGGGGTGCGGTGAGGTTATAATGTAGTGGTAGTCATTGGTTATTAGCGTTTTCTTTGATTGGGCATGGCTGCCCCAGAGAATAAACACAATCGGATCGATCCTTTCATTCAGTAAACTAATGATCCGATCGGTAAACTGCTCCCAGCCTAAATTTTTATGCGAGTTAGCTTGGCCAGCCACAACGGTAAGGACAGTGTTCAACAGGAGTACACCCTGGTCAGCCCACTTTTTTAAGTAGCCGTTGTTCGGGATATAGCACTGCAAATCATCCCGCAGCTCTTTGTAAATATTAAGCAGAGACGGCGGCGGTGCAATTCCGGGTTTTACTGAGAAGCTAAGACCATGAGCCTGATTTGGACCATGATAGGGGTCCTGACCAAGGATGACTACCTTTACGTCGTTGTACGCAGTATAGTGAAGGGCGTTAAAAATATTATATTTGTCAGGGTATACTGTTTTGGTCTGATATTCTTTAATTAAACACTGACGTAAATGGAGGTAGTATTCTTGTTGAAATTCAGTGGCAAGCAATGCTTGCCAGTCATTTTTAAAAATAATCATATTCTATCACCAAACTGAATTATATCATACCTCAAAATACTCCTGTCAAGTTTGTCTGACTTGGCAGGAGTATTTTATGCTAGTTGGCAAAACGCTGGGAGGGGTAGCCATTAACAGCCTAATTGTTTAGCAATAGTGATTCGCAGAATTTCTGAGGTTCCTTCCGCAATTTCCATGAGTTTGGCATCACGCAGGTAGCGTTCCTGGGGAAAGTCTGTGGTATAGGCTGCCCCGCCATGAATCTGGATGGCCTGATTAGCCGCCTGGGAGGCGATTTCCGAAGCAAATAGTTTGGCCATAGCCGATTCGCGACGATGTGGTTTATTATTATCGACAAGCCAGGCGGCCTTATAGGTCATTAAACGGGCGAGCTCAAGCTGGGTCGCCATATCAGCTAGTTTAAACCTGATTGCCTGGAATTTTGCCAGTGGCTGTCCGAATTGTACACGCCGCTTAGCATAGGCCAGAGATGATTCCAAACAAACCTGCGCAATGCCAACCGACACCGCAGCTCCGAAGATGCGGTGCCGGCTCATCAATTCGAGAAGTTGAGAATAGCCAGCGCCTCTTGTGCCAATGAGATTCTTCAGCGGAACCTGACAGTCATCAAAAAATATTTCATGGTTGCTTACACCACGCATTCCTAGCTTGTTATACTTGCTTCCTATGGTAAATCCCGGTAAATCTGATGGTACAATAAGCAGGCTCAAGCGCTCCTTTTGCCGTCTTGAATCCTCTGTAATGGCCGTGATTACCGCCATTCCTGCCTGACGGGCATTCGTAACAAAGATTTTTCTGCCATTAATAATCCAGTTATCGCCTTCTTGTGTGGCATAGGTTGCACCAGCAGCTACATCAGAGCCGGCTCCGGTTTCTGTTGCTGCAAAAGCGCCGAGATATTTTCCATGTGCCATCGGAACCAGATAATCCTCTTTTTGCTGGGGTGAACCAAACAAAGAAATTGCTTCTGCAGGCCCTTGGTGGCTGGCGATCACAAAGGCCGTGGAGGCGCAGACACGGGCAATCTCTTCTATGGCAATGACGAGGCCAATATAGCCCAACCCGCTACCACCATAAGCTTTGGGGATCGCAAGGCCAAGCAGGTTCATATCAACGGCTTTTTCAATAACTTCCGAGGGTATTTGCCCGGTTGTGTCAACGATGTGAGCAAGCGGCGCTACAACCTGATTGGCAAAATCAGTAACTCTTTCTCGCAGCCTTTCTTGCTCTTCAGTGAGGTAAAAATCCATAAGATCACTCCATTTTCTGTCTAACCGGTGTTATTATTTCTAATGTTGAGGGTTATATTTATTCTCGCAGCTTTATCAAGGTTAGTGTTGAATATTCTTTGTTACTTTTCGACGTATCTTTGTCTGTTCCTCTTCTTCTACGGCACAAGGAGGAAATGGATTGAGGAGTGTTGAAACCTTGAAAAGAAATCCATATTATAAGCGCGGATGGATGTCGTGATATAATTCTGGAAAAAATATTCAAATTATTCGCAGTTTTCCATATACGGATTTGGTAACCGGGGTTCAATTGCATTGCAGATCAATCAGCACATGATTATACGCCGTGGAATGAATATTTCATTCCAGACACCTTCGGATCAATCATCATTTGTCTTTTTGGTGTCCGGCATACTGATTCAGGTCAGGGGGGGTATAATGACGTTTGGTGAAAGAAAACACCGGGAATGCGTCGGGACTAGCGCGCTAGATAGCTTATTTGACGCTTCGTATGATGGTATTGTAATATTTGATATCGCAGGGAAAGTACTTCAGCGCGGCGGCGTGTTACTTAATAAACTTGGCGAGGCATACTGGCAGGAAATGCAAAGAGTATGCCAGGATGTGGTTCAGTCTGGCAAGAGAATTACCCACCTCCTGCAGAACCCGGATGTAATGCAATCTTTCCTGGTGACAGCCAGCCCGGTTTTTGCCGATAAAAAACAGATCACTTATGTTGTGTGTAATATACGGGATCTTGAAGAACTGAATGAGCTTGGGCGCGAAGCAGCCATTGCGGGACTTCAGAAAAGGAATGATTTTCTTGTGACTGAAGGGCTTGAGTATAAAGAAGAATTGAAGCAATTTATCACTCGCAGTGTTGCTATGCAAAGTGTGTTGACCACGGCAATAAGGGTGGCTCAGGTTGATTCTACCATCTTAATCATGGGGGAATCCGGTGTAGGTAAAGGCATGATCGCCCGCCTTATTCAAGGAGTCAGCAAACGGAAGAAACAACCTTTTGTAAAAATATCCTGTGGGGCGATACCCGAGCAGCTTTTAGAGTCAGAGTTGTTTGGGTATGAGGCCGGTGCCTTTACCGGTGCTCATAAAAATGGCAAGCCCGGGCTATTCGAGATTGCCGGCAATGGAACTGTGTTTTTAGACGAAATTGCTGAACTTCCATTAAGCCTCCAGGTAAAACTTTTAAATGTTCTCCAGGATAAAACCTTTATGCGTGTAGGCTGTGTAAAAGAACTCAAGACAAATGCCCGGATAATTGCGGCAACAAATAAGAATTTAGAGCTACAGGTGAAGAATGGTGCGTTCCGGGCGGATCTTTTTTACCGGCTGCATGTTATTCCTATTGTTATTCCCCCCTTGCGCGAGAGAAAGGGCGATATTTTGCCGCTGGGTTTGTATTTTCTTCAAGTCTTTAATGAACGTTATGACTTTAAACATACCATAAGCCCGGCTGTACTTGATTGTTTTGTGAGGTATGATTGGCCGGGCAATGTACGTGAACTGCAGAATTTGATTGAATATCTTGTGGTGATGACACCAGATCATGTGATTGAAGTGCATAATCTGCCGGTGAACCTTTTAGAAGCCTTGCAAAGAAAAGGAGTTGTACCGAATACTACCGGAAAGGCGACCTTAAAAGGGGCGCTTGAGGAATATGAACGTGATCTGATCGTTAACGTCCTAACCCAGCATGAGACCCTTAAGGATGCTGCTGATAGTCTTGGTATTGATATCTCGACGTTGACCAGGAAAAAACAAAAATATTGTTTATCAAGAGGATAGCCTCAAACAAAACCGCGGATAGCGGTTTTTTTTTGAGGCTATCTTTGTTGTTCAAGCGATCTATTGTGCAATAATGCATAACTGGGCTTTGAAAAATTGATGTTTTGCACATTCTTGTGGGCGAGAGTTTTCTTAACCCGGCATTTGTCTGTTTTGCAATGTATTACTAAGCGGCGGATGAGAGCGGGTTTTGGAGGGTGACTGATGAACATTACCTGAAATTTGCCAGCTGGCACAGTTTATGCGTTATACAAAGGTGAAATATTTAGATAATTAAAAAAGAAGGGACAGTGAAAGGAAATATGAGAAATGTAAAGCAGAAATCATTACTTACCGTTAAGGCAGGGGAGGTCCGGGGAAATTGCTGTTAGCTATTATGTTGGCACTGTTGCCTATTATTGTGGTTTTCATTTTGATGACCGTGAAGAAGACGGCGGTGGATCATAGCGGACTTATCGGGTGGGTGCTGGCTTCCCTGATTGCCATTGTATTTTTTAACACCGCTCCGGAAATGACGCTCCGGGCAAGCCTGGCCGGTGTCGTTGCTTCACTGGGGATATCGTTGATGATTGTTGCATCTATCTTGCAGATTACCTTTATGGAGGCCACCGGTGCCCTGAAGCGAATCTGCGTATGCATAAAGACCCTTGCGTCTACCGACAAGGCTGTACAAATCCTGTTTATCAGTATGGGAACAGGGACACTGCTGGTTTCAGTGGGCGCTACTCCGGTATCCATTCTCCCTCCCATTATGATTGCTTTGGGCTATTCGCCATTTGTGGCAGTCGCCTTGCCGGCAATTGGTTATGATTCGCTGTGCACCTATGCTCTGTTAGGTATCTCTTTGGTGGTGTTTTCAGATATGACAGGCACCACTATTGTCCGGACAGCGCAGGCCTTCGCCGCTTTTATGCCGGTAATTTCTACCGCTATCGGCTTTGGTATGCTGTGGATTGTAGGCAAAAGCAAGCTGATGAAAGCCGGATTTATCCCCTGTATGTTAGCCGGGGCTACCAACGGCGGGGTGGCCCTAGCGATCGCCTACATTCCTTTTTTAAATGGCGCTGTTTTATTGACAGGGGTTATTGCCGGTTTTTGTACAATGCTGATGTTGTTGCTGTACCTGAAACTGCAGGGAAAACCAATTATAGACAGGTCGGTATTAAGCCAGGCAGACCTGGAAGTTGAGCAAGGAATGTCCTTGACAACGGCACTCTTGCCCTGGATTATCCTCGTTACGACGCTGCTGGTAATCAATTTCTATAAGCCCTTATATAACCTGGTGTTTAATCAATGGGACATGGCCGTCTCGGTGCTGCCAGGACAGGTAATCAAGACGAGAATGCTTTGGAACGGCAGCACCTGGGTGCTGATCAGCACCATTGTAGCAGCAATTTTTATGAGGACGGGTGGATCGGTATGGAAACATACCCTTATTAAATGGGGGCAGCGTGCCCCCAGACCGTTCATCTCCTCCACTGTGTTTTTTGCTATCAGCTTTGTGATGATGAATTCCGGACCGCATATCTTTGGCGGGGTTATCGAGGACGCCAGGCCAGTTCTTAATATGATCGGGGTATTAGCGCAGGGTTCGATTTTTGCTTTTGGCAGTTTTTATCCGTTTATCAGCGCATTCCTGGGCCTGTTTGGCGGGTTTGTCACCAGCAGTGAAACCTCGACAATCGGAATGCTCGCAAAATATCACCTGTTAACAGCGAAAGCGCTACATATTGATCCCCTGATGGTTAATGCGGCTTCTGCTGTTGGCGCTGGTTTGGCCAGCCTGATCGCCCCGACCAAGCTGCAGAATGCAGCTGCTACCATTGATGCTATGGGCATTGAAAGTCAGGTCATAAAAACCGGCTTGATTATCTCACTTTTGCTGACTGCAATAACGGGGATCATTGCGATGATATTTTATGCTTTCTTTTATACTCCGGCTATGTAAGATTGCATAGCCGTACTGGAATAAATTGATATTTTGCACATGTACTGGTGGAAATCCTGTTAACCAGCTTATAGGCTTGGCGTCATATTTTCTAGGCAGATCCAGGCTAAACAGGCGGTATCAGAAGCAACAGGAAGGTGTTATTTAAGCGATTTCGCGATTGGCACATTTCTTGCTTTATTACTAAGTGGAACAATCGATCTTGATTTTCACTATGAGGGGGGTGGTTGTCCAAAGGTGCGGGTCAATTTAAAAAAGAGAGGAGAGATAGTTGTTTAATAGCTGCGTACAGCTTTCCTTTGTCTTTATAACTAAATTTAGGAGGCGCATTCAGTATGGATATGAATAAGGATGCATTGATTCGTAAATTAAAACAAAACCAGATTCCTCTCTATATCATTGTTGTTGTGGCGTACATGCTTATCGCGTTTTCCCGGGGAGCCCCTGCGATCATGGGACCTGAACTGATCAAGGATTTGCAGCTTACAGCATCCCAGTGGGGGCTGGTTGGACTGGCGTTTTTCTGGGCTTATGCGATCGGGAATGCTCCTTCCGGGGCAGTAGTAGATATTGTCGGGCCCCGGAAAACTTTGCTTGCTTGTCTCCTGTTGCTTGTTATCGGCTGCTACGTTTTTAGTGCCGCCCATTCTCTCACTATGGTCATTGTGGGAAGGATGATTGTTGCTGTCGGTACGGCAGGGCTGATGATTGCCGGAATTAAGTTGATCTCCTCTTGGTTTACTGTTAAACAATTTCCCCTGTATTACGGCGGGTATTTGGGATTTGGCGGCTTGGGAAGCTTTTTTGCCACCGCACCGCTGCAGCTTCTAATGAATGACTTTGGCTGGCGGACATCCTTCGTGATTATTGCCGCAGGTACTTTGGCGATGACGGTTGTGGCTTATTTCTTTGTCAAGGATCGTCCGGCTGATATCGGTTTGCCGACACCGGATGAACTGGCCGGGGAAGAAGTTGCTAAAGAGAAAAAATCTGACGCACCAACTATGGGGTGGATGGAGGCGACCAAAAAGCTTCTGGCGATGCCGCGTTTATGGATTATTGGTTTATTCTTTCTCGGCACTAATTCAACCGGCCAGGTAATCGCCTCAATGTGGGGTGGTATTCTTTTGGCCAATGTCTATGGTTTTGATAAGGGGACCATCTCCAGTATACTTACCATTTCTGCTTTTGGTCTGGTGGCAGGCAGCTTAGTGGCAGGTGGAATTTGCAAAAGAATCAGCAGTACTGGTGTTATGGTAGCGACGGGGGTGCTGTTCCTTGTTACCTGGCTGTACATGCTGCTCAACCTTCGTAATCTAAGTGTACTGGAATTGCAAGTCATATATTCGATTATCGGTTTTGTCCAGATGTTTGCGGTCGTCGGCGGTATGTCTTGTGTCCGGGAGCTGGTCTCAGGTGAGATGGTTGGTACGGCAATAGGGGGAGTGAACACTTTCTCCTGGATTTTTGGAGCCGGGGTTTTCAACCAGATCTGGGGTTTGATTATTGATTCTGTTGCTAAAGGCCGGACGCCTTATCCGGTCGAGGCCTTCACCACCGCTATGTGGGTTCAAACAGGAATTCTGGTAATTACCCTGGTCTGTGCTGCCACTATGTGGAAACTTATGCGTAAGCCAAAGGTTGATATGCCTAGTGCCAATGCCTAATAATTACTAACCAATAGAGCAATTTGTCGAATTGATGTGAGCCATGGGTAGATCTGTCGCAGGCTCTGTCCATGAGAAAATAAAAAAAGGGAGCGCGAAATGTTATGCCATTGCACACCACTACTGTAATAACCCGGCCATATGATCAAATTGAAATCGGTGAGAGTGCTTCAATTACCAAAACCATTACTGAGGCTGATATTGTTAACTTTGCAGGAATTATTGGCGACTTTAATCCCATACATGTTGATGAAGAATTTGCTAAAGCAACCGTGTTCGGCAAGCGCCTTGCACACGGAATGCTAACAGCTTCGTTCATCTCTACTCTTATGGGGCGTTGCATGCCAGGCACAAATGGTTTGTACCTTTCACAGGAAATAAAGTTTCTTAAACCGGTATTAGTCGGCGATACCATCACTGCTTATGCTGAAATAATCGAAAAAATCGACGCCAAAAGAAGGCTTATTATCAAAACGACTGTTTCCAACCAACGGGGAGAAATGGTCATAGACGGCAAGGCCGTCACCATGGTTAGAAAGGATGCTGAATAAGAGTACGTATACCTGCCGGGTAAGGCAATATGTGATTAACGGCGCTGGTACTGTGAGAATTCAAAGGGGTGAGAAATATGAAACAATATAACTCGATTCTGTTGGAGACAGAGGGCTCTGTTGCTTTAATCTGCTTTAACAGGCCTGCGCAGTTTAATGCGTTAAGTTATCAAATGATTGATGAGCTGGAAGCAGTTATCCAGGACATAGCCAATGATAAGGAAATCAAGGTTGCTGTATTCACCGGCAAAGGCAAAGCCTTTTGCGCCGGGGTGGATCTCAAAGATGCGGGAGATATTGCGAAACCAATTGACTCTTATTGGTTTCTTGCCAGATTGCAAAGCCTGTTTAACAAGATGGCAAACCTTGAAATACCTACAATCGGCGCTATTAATGGTGTGGCTTTTGGCGGTGGTTTTGAAATGTCGCTGGCCTTTGATTTTCTGATCGCCGCTGAAAATGCTAAATTTAGCGTTCCTGAAATCAATGTGGGGGTTTTGCCTGGGGGCGGCGGCATGAGCAGGTTGCCCAAAAAGCTGGGGCTTTCGCTGGCTAAACGCCTGGTTTTACTGGGGGAGAGTCTAACAGCAGCAGAAGCCCACCACTTTGGTCTGGTCTATAAGGTTGTGAAGAGTGAAGACGTCGTAAATGAAGCAAAAAAAGTAGCGCAGGTTTTAGCCGGTAAACCGCAAATCAACGTAAAACTAGCCAAAAAGGTACTTGAAAAATCAGAACGTATGGGAACTTATGATGCGATGGATTATGAAGCCCATGCAGCTGCCTTGCTCTATGACACGGAAGACCGGAAAGAAGGCATGCAGGCGTTTTTGGAAAAGCGGCAACCGGTCTTTCAAGGTAAATAAGTTATCTTATAGGAAATGGGAGGAGAAGGTTATGAAAAAGTGGGAAGATGTTAAGAAAGTACCGGCACCGGCGATAGCCCCGGCCTTTGGTCCTTTGTCGGGCATGAGGGTACTTACAACCGGTGGCCATCTCGCGATGCCCTATGCGGCTACGATGATGGCCGACTTTGGTGCTGAAGTGTTCTATATCGAACGTCCCGGCGGCGGCGATCCTTATCGCCTATTCAGTCCGTTCCTTACTGGTGAGAATGGACAGAAGGTAGGTGCATCCTGGATACAGGACGCCAGAAACAGGCTAAGCATAACGTTAGAGACTAATTTAAAAGTAGCAGAAGCACGGGAAGTATTTTTTACCTTGATTAAAAACAGCGACGTTTGGATGGAAAATGTGGTTTGGACCGATAAACTCGGAATTAAGGACGAGGATTTACTGAAGGTCAATCCGGCGCTGGTCATCATTCACATTAGCGGTTACGGGAAAGCCAAATTCGGCGGCATCCCCGAACTCTGCGACCGGGGTTCCTTTGACGTCATTGGGCAGGCGGCCAGCGGCTGGCTAACCCTTAATGGCGATCCCGATGGTCCGCCCTCAAGAGGCAACCCCGGGTTAAATGATTATGTTTCGTCGATGTTTGCCGTCTTCGGTGCGCTTTCAGGCTACATCCATGCTCAGAAAACCGGACAAGGACAAGTCATTGACGTAGCACAGTTTGAAGCACAGTCGAAATTCATTGCAGATTATGTCGTGTTGTGGGCCAACGAGGGAATTATGCGGAAAAGATCAGGGAACAAGCAATTCAATGTGCAGCCGTATAACATCTTTAAGGCTAAAGATAAAGAAGTTGTGGTCGGGGTAGTTGGCCCTGCGGTATACGCCCGGTTTATCAAAGCAATGGATTTAGACCCTAACGTCTATAGCTTTGAGGCCTGCAGCTCCAGTCCGGAGGCCGTCGAATCTGAAGTCGGCCGTGAGCTTGATAGTATTCTCAGGAAGTGGATTTCTGAGCACACCGCCCAGGAAGTGGAAGAGCATATGTCCAAATTCAAAGTGCCGGCACAGGTAGTGGTTGATGCTGAGGATATTGTCAACAGCAAACACTGGCTTGACCGGCAGGATATTATTGAGTATGAAGATCAGACGACCAAGAGAAAAGTCAAAGCTGTCGGTATTGTTCCCAAGATGGATAAGACCCCAGGCCAGGTATGGCGTGGCGCACCGGCGCTTGGTCAGGATACAGAAGCCATTCTTACCAAGGTCTGCGGTTATAGTGCGGAAGAGATTGCCGCTCTCCGGGAAAAAGGCATCATCTTATAGATACTTGTTACAGAATAATCTGAATAAACAATTAGAATGGAGGTTGTGTCTTGGGATTTATTTTAGAAGAAGATCATGAATTAATGCGGAAAATGGTACGGGGGTTCGCGGAAAAAGAACTAGCTCCCTATGCCAGGGAAATGGACATTACGGGTGAATTTCCCCCTGACATCCTAAAAAAGTGCGCCGAACTGAACCTTATGGGGCTTTCAGTAGCCGAAAAATATGGCGGAGCAGGTAGTGATTTGCTGACCCGGGTGATTGCTATTGAGGAGGTAGCCAGAGCAAACACGGCAGTAGCATTCGTTATAGGGTTACAGGGACCAGCTGAATGCTTGGAATATGCGGGAACTGAAGAACAAAAACAAAAATATCTGGTTCCCCTGGCTACCGGTGAAAAATTGAGTGGCTTCGGCCTGACCGAGCCGGGGTCGGGTTCAGATGCTACCGCTATGCTGACTACCGCCGTGCGTGATGGCGACTCCTGGGTTCTAAACGGATCAAAGTGCTTTATCAGCAACGGCGGGGTTGCCGATATCTATGTAATATTTGCAAAAACCCCCCAGGAAGAGGGGGTCAGGGGTCCGAGTGCATTCATCCTGGAAAAAGGGACGCCTGGTTTTATTTTTGGTAAAAAAGAAGAGAAGATGGGCTTTAGTGCCTCTACTACCCGCGAATTAATTTTCCAGGACTGCCGGATACCTGCTGAAAATCTTTTGGGAAAAGTAGGTAAGGGAATGCATCTGGCCATGTACTCGTTTGATCAGGGGCGTATTTGTTGTGCTGCTATGGCCATTGGTCTCACACAGGCCAGTCTGGAGGCTGCCGTAACCTATGCGAAACAGCGCAAGACTTTTGGTAAACCAATTGCCGAACATCAGCAGATTGCATTTTATATCGCTGAAATGGCCACCAAGCTGGAAGCAGCCCGTTCCCTGACTTACCGTGCGGCATCCCTGTATGATGCCGGTCAGCCAGTCGGCAAAGAATCGGCTATGGCCAAGTATTATGCCACTGAAGTTGCCGTATGGTGCACTGACAAGTGCATGCGGATTCATGGCGGCTACGGTTATATGAAAGAGTATCCGATTGAACGGTACCTGCGGGAAGCCCGTCTGCTGATTATTGCCGATGGCACGACGGAGATTCAGAAGGTCGTCGTTAGCAGGATGGTACTGGGATAGAAATAGTTAGACGGAGGCGAATAGATGGAAATCGTAGTATGTGTCAAGCAGGTTCCTGACACCACCGAAGTAAAAATTGATCCGGCAACCAACACCCTCATCCGGCAGGGTGTACCAAGTATCGTCAACCCGTTTGACAAGAATGCCATCGAAGCGGCTTTGCAGCTAAAGGAAAAGCATGGCGGCAAAGTCACCGTGCTATCAATGGGACCGCCGCAAGCCAGGGATGCCCTGAAAGAATGCCTGGCGATGGGCGCCGATACGGCAATTCTCATTAGTGACCGGGCTTTTGGCGGAGCCGATACGCTGGCTACCAGCTACACCCTGGCAGCGGCCATTCGCAGGCTCGGTATCTATGATGTAATCATCTGCGGCAAACAAGCCATTGACGGCGACACTGCCCAGGTAGGGCCGGAAACTGCGGAACACCTGGGTGTAGCCCAGGTTACCTATGTCGCCAAAATCGATATTGACGGCAACACTGCCCGGGTCGAACGCGAACATGAAGATGGTTATGAGGTTATCGAAGTCAAGCTGCCTGTTTTAATCTCTGTGGTCAAATCTATCAATGAACCGCGATATCCTTCGATGAAAGGGACGATAAAGGCCAATCGCACCGAAATTCCTGTGTGGACGGCGGCAGACCTTGACGTGAAAGCAGAGCGGCTTGGCCTTACAGGCTCGCCTACACAAGTACAGAAAATATTTACTCCACCCCGGCGCGTTCAAGGTGTGCTCATCCAACGGGACACGGCGCGGGAAGCTGTGTCCGAGCTGCTCCAAAGACTGTCTGACGCAAAAATTGTTTAAGTCGGGGGGAACGAAAAGTGTCTGTAAAAGTAATAGATGAGTGCATAGGTTGCGGCGCTTGTGAAGCCGGGTGCCCGTTCGGGGCCATTGTTATGCAGGACGGAAAAGCCAATATCACGGAAACCTGTACCCAGTGCGGTGCCTGCATTGACAGCTGCCCAGTGGGAGCTATTATCCGTGATGCAGAAGCTAAAGTAGTGACTATGGACAAAAACCAATATAAAAATGTTTGGGTGTATGTTGAAGCCGGGGACGGAAAACCACGCAACGTTGGCCTTGAATTGCTGGGTGAAGGCCGTAATTTAGCTGATGCCATGGGCCAAAGCTTAGCAGGAGTACTCATCGGTGATCATGTCGGGGACTTAGCTAAGGAGGTGCTTGCCGCAGGAGCAGATCAGGTCTATGTAGTGGAAGCGCCTGAGCTAGCCCAGTATAACACTGACGGCTATACCGCTGTACTTACCGATCTGATTGGAACTTACAAGCCATCGGTTATCCTGCTTGGTGCGACTAACGACGGGCGTGACCTCGGGCCGCGAGTCGCCTGCCGCGTAGGGACCGGCCTCACCGCCGACTGCACCGGCCTTGGCATCGATACGGCAACCGGGCTGGTGGCCTGGACCCGGCCGGCCTTCGGGGGCAATATTATGGCCACCATACTGTGCCCGGAACACCGGCCACAGATGGGTACTGTCCGGCCGTCGGTGTTCAAACGCCCGGTTCCTGACTACCGGCGAGTCGGCGATATCATCCGCGTAGCCAGCAAAGTCCAGGCCGCCAGCATTCGGACCAAAATCATCGACATAGTTCGTGTTTGTACCACAGCCTGTAATCTGGAAGAAGCTGAGATCATTGTAGCTGGGGGACGTGGACTGGGAAAAATGGAAAATTTCTGCCTGGTGGAAGATCTGGCTAACGTCCTGGGCGCAGCAGTGGGCGCATCGCGGGCAGCAGTGGATGCCGGCTGGAAACCGGCGTTGCATCAGGTCGGCCAGACTGGCAAAACAGTAGGGCCGAAGATCTACTTTGCCTGCGGCATCTCCGGCGCCATTCAGCATCTGGCCGGGATGTCATCTTCGGACATCATCATCGCCATTAACAAGGACCCTGATGCGCCGATCTTTACTATGGCCGACTTCGGCATCGTTGGCGATGTGGTGGAAGTTCTGCCGATACTGACTAAGGAATTCAAGAAGATAAAATCTAGTTGAAGAAGCGTCATGGTGCAATAGATTATGAAAGGATCACAAAAAATGGAATTGAATAATTTGCGGATGCATGCCAGAGATTTGGAGTGTTTGCGAGCATTTTTTCAAATCATCAGCCATTCTTTTGCCGAGGGAGCCTGTTTCCTTACTTCAGATCTTGACAAAGTAACTTTTAAATCGGCAGACAGATTTGATATCCCGGGTACAGAGCCGGGTACACCGAACAGGAAAGGCACCCTCACCGACGAGACTATCCAGACCGGGAAAATCGTCGTTCGTAACCTGGACGGCGGCGTATATGGCCTGGGTATCAGAATCCGGGCCCTGGGCATACCGGTCTGGGATGACAGTGATACCAAGGTAATCGGCACCTGGGGGTTGGCTGTACCCCAGCAGCATAAGATTGTTCAGGCGTTCGATTTTTTCGCGCCGGTTCTGACCGAGCAATTATCAGAGGGTGGATTTTTGTGTGTGACCAATAAGGATTGTTGCGTCAAAAGGCAGGGGTCTAAGAAATTCGACATGGAGCAAATCCAGGTTGGCACACCAAACCGCGACGGCAGCGTTTCTGCGCAAGCCATCAAACAAAAGAAATTGGTCATTCAAGAGGTCGATTCGTCGCTCTATGGTTTCCCGGTCCTTTCTGCCGCTACCCCGCTGCTTGATGAAGCAACCGGTGAGGTGATGGGAACCTTCGTCCTGGTATTGCCCCGCAAATTGGCAAATGATCTTAAAGAGTTTGCCCGGTCACTGGAACAGGGGTTAACAGGTGTAGCTGCCTCCATGCAGCAGATTGCTGCGGCAACGAATGATATATGCAGTAATCAGAACCATCTTCATCAGGAAATTGATCTGGTAAAAGGGCAATTGGAACAAATCAACCAGGTTATGGCGTTTATCAAAACGATTGCCGATGAAACGAAAATGCTGGGTCTGAATGCGGCCATTGAGGCTGCCCGGGTTGGCGATGCCGGTAGAGGGTTTGGCGTTGTGGCAGAAGAAATTCGCAAGCTGTCGGAAGAGTCCAAACAAACGGTTAAGCAAATCAAAGATCTGACTTTGAAAATTGAAAAATCAATGAATGAGACCGCGCATGACTCCCAGGCTACGCTCGCGGTGGTCGAAGAAACCTCGGCAGCCATCCAGGAAGTAAATGCCACTATTGAAGAGATTACCAGTCTGTCAACCCAGCTGTCAAATACAGCCTCAAGCCTGTAGGGGGAGGGCAATTACTACAGGTAATCTCAGAATAAAGCTTGATCAGGTTTGTCGAGGCGATCTGGTAAAACTAGCTAAGAAATATCGGAGGAGAGATAAAATGGCTAAAGACACTATGACTGCGGAAGAACGAATTGTTGCATCAATCAATCTTCAGCCGGTGGACCGGGTATGTTGTGCGCCGCTGATCGAACAATATGCCGGGCAATACGCCGGGATTACTAACAGGGAATTTCTCTGGGACTGGGATAAGTGCATGGCGGCTATCGATAAAGTCAAGGAAGCATATCCTATTTGGGATAGCAACGCCTATATGCAGCAACTGCGCTACGGTCCGGTGGCAAAGGTGGTCGGCTCCATGCGGTGCAAATACCCGGGCGTGGACCTGCCTGACAATGCCCAGTACCAGATGATTGAAATTGAGGCATTAACCCGCGACGACTATACATTATTAGCAGAAAAAGGGTTTATGGAATATCGGATGACATTCCTGGAACGGGCCCATAACAAAACCCGGGAAGAAGTACTGGCCGGATTACAAGAACTGGCAAGGCTGCGCCAGGCTGAACTGGAGGCCACGCAGCGCCGCGGTCAAAGCGCAACCTGGGCCTCGTGGGCCGGTCTTACACCCTTTGATGCTTTTTCGATGATGCGGTCTATCGAAAAATTTTTTAAAGATATGTACCAAATAGGCAGTCAACTGGAGCAGTTAATGTGGACCTGCAATGATGCAGCAGTTGACGCAGCCGTAAAAGGGGTGGAGGCAACCGGAATTAACCGGGTATTCTACGGTGGCGTCAGATGCAGCGGGCAGTTTATCGCCAAGAAAAATTTTGAACGGTTTGCCTGGCCCTATTTGAAAGATATTATCAACCGGTTGGCCGAAAGAAATATTGTACCCATACTCCATTTTGACTCCGACTGGACTGAGAATCTGGAATATTTTCTGGAATTGCCGCAAGGGAAATTTGTGCTGGAGCTTGATAGTACGACCAACATATTTAAAGCATACGAAATCCTGAGAGGTCACTGCTCGATTAAGGGAGACGTAGCCCCGGCACTGTTTACAGTGGCCTCGCCCAGTGAGATGGATGAGTATTGCAAGAAGTTACTCACTACATTCCGCAATGGCGAAGGGCTGATTTATTCCTCTGGTTGCACGCTGCCAATGAACGCCAGACATGAGAATGTGAAAGTGTTCTTTGATGCGGTGGAAAAATACGGTCGCTATAATTAACGATTGAAAGAGGGTAATGATATGAAACAGACAAAAAAGTGGCTGACGGTTGTACCTTTAGCTTTAATGTCCGTCGTAATGACAGGCACACCGGTGTTGCCCACTACCGTTTATGCGGCTACGATCCAATCTTTCAGTGATGTTGCCGCCAATCACTGGGCCTATGATGCCGTGGCGAAACTAGCTAAAGCCGGGCTGGTCGACGGCTATACCGACAAATCCTTCCAGGGTGACAAGACGTTAAGCCGGTATGAGTTCGCAATTATTGTTACCAAAGCAATGGATAAGTTTGATAAAGCCGATGACGCCAACAAGCAACTGATTGATAAACTGTCGATTGAATTTGCTACCGAACTTAACCGTTTGGGCGCACGGATGGCCAAAGTGGAAAGTAAGACCAACACCTGGGTTAGTGGCGAAACAAGGCTCCGCTATTTGGGAAATGACCCCAAAGCAGGCGGAACAAAGCTGCACGGATCGGACAGCTTTGATTTCCGACAACGCGTCAAATTACAGGGAACTATTAATGATGATGTTTCCTGGATCGCCCGGTTATCGGCCACCGGTAAAGCCGGCAATTACAATAATGGTAATGACGGAAGTAATGCTTCTTTTGACATCTTAGCTGTTAATGCTAATAACGTTCTCGGCCTGGATAAAGTCCGGATCGGTCGTTTCCCGTATGATAGTTTTAGCCATGGCTTGTTTAGTAAGGCAATCGGCGTGGACGGCGTTCGTGTCGATAAGAACTTGGGCGATATCTTATTTACCGGTTCAGTGAATAATGTCAGGGGGAATACCAATCAAGGCACCGGTACAGGTGACAGTGGCGATGCGAACACTGTCACCACCGCTCAGTTCTCGGGAAAAACAGGCGATTCAGTGGGCTGGAAGGCTGGTTATTACTGGTCTGATAACCCCGGTACAGGTAATCTCAGCGGTACCGGCAACACCAACACCGGCATCTTTGGTACTACCACTACTGCTGCGACGATATTTACGCAAGCCACCGGCTGGAATCTCGGCTTTGACGCTAAATTGGGCAATGTCATGTTGATCGGTGATTATCTGTCTACAAGCCTTAAGCATGCGGCCACCGGTCTTCCTGACAACCCGAAAGGCTGGGCGGTGGAACTTACCAACGCTACTAAGATGCCGCCCGTTTTTTACGGGGGCAAGCTCCTTGTAGATGCTAAGAAAGTAGGGGATTTTGGCTGGTCGGTGTCCTATCGCAGCATTGATGCCGGTGCCATTCCGAACGGTGCCGGCGGCTTTGATGCCCAGGCAGTCAGTTATGGCGGGGATCCCTACTCAACCGTTGCTAAAGGGAGTGATAATATTAAAGGCCTGTTCGTGGCGCTGCAAAGCACAATAAGTAAAAACATAATCTGGACCATTGAGGGACAAGACTTGAATATTAAGAATAGAAACCTGACAAACCTGGCTTCCGGTGATCTGGGCAAAACCTACATGACGAAATTTGAGTTCTTCTATTAAACTAAACGTATAACTAGAACAGCTGCAAGTACGCCCACTCTTTATCTATAAATCCAAATGACTCTCCGATTAATCGGGGAGTCATTTGTGAAGACGAGGGGACGGTGGTTGTGTCTTGGGAGTTTTCTCTGAGAGAATCCTCTTTATGGTAATAATTTGCTGTCAGAAGAAAAGTTGTCCGAGTTTTTTAGGACAAATAGGTGTTGGCGAACGGGAACTAGCAGTTAAACTTTGGAGAAAGTTCATTTATCTGCAGGCTGTTTGTAGCGTTACCCCTGCGAGCTAAGTGGCGGTGAAAAGCAGCGGGTTGTCTTATCTCTTTATTTCGCATGATCTTAGTACCGTTAATTTTATGAGTCAACAAATGCTGGTTATGCAGTACGGTCAAATGGTTGATTTATGTGAGGGAAAAGACCTGTTTGCACCAGAGCGTCACGTCTACACCAAACAGTTATTGGAACTTTTTTCTGGAAATTAAGCTAACTAGAGTATAAATTGTGTCTGATTGAGGTCAATAAATGCATTGGAAAAGGAGAGTTAGTGGCTTGAGTCAGCAAGATTGCTTTAATTGTTACCAAGCTATTACCGCCTTGGCGGATAAATAGCTGAACAGTGGAAACCAGCACTAAGGCGAGTGCTGGTTTTTTCCTATTTTAGAATGGTTTAATCTATTACTATGCAGTTACACCAAGTAACCCGAGAGCTATGCAGGGCTTTGTATTACTTTTACAGAATAATAAATCAATGCTACTATTTGTAGCAAGGCAATTAACATAAAAAGGTAAGGAGGAACCCTATGTTTGCAACACCCTTGGAATATCTGGCTAGATTTAGTCAAGTGGCTGGTCGCGAGATCTGGATTAAGCGGGACGATTGTAATGGTGATATTCTGACCTCAGGAAATAAGCAGAGGAAGCTCCTAAATCTCTTAAGAGATGCACACAATCACAGTGCTGACGTAGTGCTAACGTCTGGTGGTCCTCAGTCAAACCATGCCAGGGCAACAGCGGCATTAGCGATCAAATCCGGGCTGAAACCTGTGCTTGTTTTGGGTGGGGAAGAACCAGAGATCCCTACCGCTAATTACTTACTGAACCGACTTATGAATGTCCAAATGATCTTTACCGGTGCAAAAACGCAGGAAGAAATGAATGACGCCGTACATCAACAGGCTGAGAAGCTCAGACGGGACGGGCACACCCCCTATAGTATCCCTGTTGGTGGCTCAAACGGTATTGGCTCTGCTGCCTATGTCGAGGCTTATAAAGAACTTAAAAGGCAAAATCAAGAAATTGTATTTGACTGGTTGTTTGTTGCTGCTGGCTCAGGGGGAACTATGAGCGGGCTGTTGATCGGTAAGCATATGTTTGCTGATACAACGCGGATAGTAGGGATTTCCCCGTGGCTACCCGCGGTTCAAATTAGAGATAAGGTTGACCAATGCATAAAGGAAACCTTATCTGTGTTAGGTGTTGGCATCAAAGTCAACCTGGAGGATATTCTAATTTCTGACGCTTATATTGGTGACGGTTATGGTATTCCCACGCAAGAAGGCATTACTGCTTTAAAACTCTTAGCCCAAACAGAGGCGATCCTGCTTGATTATTCCTATACGTCCAAAACAATGGCTGCTTGCCTCCAGTATATTGACCAAGGCATTATTAAGCCCTCAGAAAAAGTGCTTTTTTGGCATACTGGCGGAGCACCCAGTATTTTTACCCGTGGTATAGAGTAATGATAGAAAACGGTAATTAAGTTAGTGCAAATGGTGTGTCCCATTTCGACATTGTCAAAATTGCTTTTGGGAGAACAAGAGGATGCCAGATAACCGTGCAGAATACAATGGTGATAACATGCCTATTCTAGTGGCCCGTTGGGATTGTACAGGCTATGTTGTGAGTATCCTGTATAATGACCTGCATCTAGGCATGCTACCAAATCAACCTCTCGGCGAAAATTTCCGGGAATTAGGGTTTGAGCCAACAAATTGTGAAAAATGTGAACAGTATTTTAAGCGGGTTTTGGCTACACCCGGTAAAGTGTTTTTTCAACTACATAGCGGCACGCGGTATTATCATGTTACATATCTACCGGAGTGTAATTGTAAGGGGGAAGTGGAAACCGTACTTGGAATAGTGCGGGATATGACGCAAGACCAAAGAATTAAAGATGAAATGGCACTGACTCAAATCAAGTTTAAAATGGCGCAGCAAATTGCCAAACTGGGTTACTTCGAATGGGATAGTAATAATAATGAGCTCTACTGGTCTGATCAACAATATAGAAATTTTGGCTATGCTCCTCAGTCTTTCATTCCGACGAGGGAATTCTATCTAAGCCGGATCTACCCGGAGGACTTAAGCATAGTAAATATGACTAATCAGGTAGAGCGGAAGGGGGAGGTGGAATTAGAGTTTAGAATTATTAGGCCAGATAGATCTGTGGGCTGGCTATGGTCCCGGTGCGAATCTGTTATGGACGAACAAGGCTTTACTACCAGAATATTCGGGACGACTCAGGATATAACCGAACAGAAGCAGATCGAGACGCGCATTCAAAGAATCGGAAAAGATCTTATTTTTACCAATCACCTGTACAGCCGGAGTGCTTATCTAAATAAGTTGTTGGTTAATGCCTATTCATCAGAGTATATAACCAAGGCACTTAATGAATTTGGCATTGAAACGAAAGTGGCGCATTGTTGTTTTGTGATTCAATTGACTCATAGACCGGTAGTTAACGCTGAGGCGCCTGCCGATACTGTAAGTGCTAAGATTGCCGGAAAGCAAGCCGTATTAGTCTGGCTTGCAGAAAAAGAAATGGGATGGATCTGGAAATTCAGTGATGATATTGTCCTGTTGATTAATCTGACAGAAGCCGGTATTGGCAGTAAACAAAGTCAAATTGAATTCGCCAACCAGCTGATTAGTGAAATGACAAAGCTCTTCCCGCATATTTGTGCTAAAATCGGTATTTCGGGTGCTTCGGGAATTCCCATTGATTTTCGGGATATCTATGAAAAAGCGAACAGGGCGGTTGTTGTTGCAGCGTCTATTAATTGTTGTGCATCGGCAGTTCACTGTGATGATATTGGGATTTATGAGGTTGCTTTTCAATTGCTCCATGATAAAAATACCTGTGCATTAGTACAAAATACCATTGGACGACTTGCTGAATATGACCAGGCTCGCGGGAGCAACTTATTATTTACTTTAGAATTGATACTTGAAGATATGAATTTGAAGATGGTGTCACAGAAGCTTTTTATACACCACAATACGGTCATATGGCGAAAAAGACGGATTGAGGCTTTTTTAGGGATGTCGTTGGATAAAATGGAAACAAAGGTGCTGCTGATATTGTATTTGAAAATTTGGAAGTTACAAAAGGCAGAGAATGGTGAAAATAGATGAAAATCAAGCAGGAAAAATTACTGTTGTTGTACGGTAACAACAGTCACCAGTTTTTTTTGTACTCTAGTCCACTAGTATTAGCACAGAAAGTATTGTAGAATTATGTATGAATTTGAAATAATATGCGGGATTTTGATTGTTAATGAAAAAGCTACTTTATCATATATGTGCAAAATAAGAAGAGAATTTACAATAGGCGGGTTGAAACTCACTCGGAATAATTAAGTACCTGGCTTGTTGTATATAAGTTAGGTACTATTTTATTTGAACGGAGGAACAGATGTTTCCGAACCAACACTTATTACGGGTAGAAGAGCTTAAGCCAGGCATGGTAGTTTCACAACCGGTTATATCTGATACAGGGCAAGTACTGTTGGAACGGGGTATATTTCTTACAGAGGAGTTAATTGAGAGTCTTAGCAACTGGCGGGTAATCAATGTGAGCATAGTGCTTCCCTATAAAAACTTATCTTCACAGTGCGGGTTTTTTAGCATCTATAAAGATACCCTCGAGTCAGTAGAAAAAACTTTTAAAAAAGTCAGGGCTTTTAAAGAAGTGCCAATTGCCGAGTGTAAAGAGCTGGTTGAAAACTATATTGAACTTATTATCAACATTGTAGGTGTCATCGATGATTTGCATAATGTTAAGTCTCATAATGAATATACGTTTAAACACTCGCTCAATGTAGCAATAATTGCTGGGATTATTGGCAAATGGATTGGATTTACAGGTCAGAGATTGAAAGATATCATATTAGCAGGGTTGCTGCACGATATTGGTAAAGTATTAATTCCTGAAGACATACTGGATAAACCCGGAAAGCTTACACCGGAAGAGATGGCCATTATTAGAACCCATCCTACTCACGGTTATCATCTATTGGACGACTGTCTAGAGATAGCGGAAGAAGTAAAATTAGGAATACTGCAGCATCATGAACGGGAAGATGGCACTGGTTATCCCCTGGGCTCATCCCAGGGAAACATCCATATCTATGCTAAAATTGTAGCAATTGCCGATATTTACGATGCAATGAGTACCGAACGGGTCTACCGGAAAAAGATTCCACCCTTTACTGTTGTCGAGAATATTCTTGACCAGATGTATGATAAGCTTGATCCGCACATCTGTCTGGTATTTTTGGCACACATCCGTGGATTTTTACTTGGCAGCTCGGTGTTGTTAAATGATGGCAGTAAGGCCAAAGTAGTATTGCTAAATGGGCTGTTGCGGGTAAGGCCTGTGGTTCAGTTAGAAAGTGGTGATTTAATTGACCTAGACAGAGAAAGGAAATTTGAGGTTGTTACGGTACTGGATGAAGTAAACGCGGGATAAGCAATAAGAGAGATTCCATTCAATAAAAGAATATTGGCAAACTTGCTGAAAGGTAAGGACGCAAAGCCATGGGTCTAATGAATGTACATTCTATGATTGCCAGGTTGCTATTGAACTAACGGAAGTATTCGTCAGCCTTGGCAACAGGCATATGACGATTTTTTTATTTGTAAGCACATATGCTTGGGCTATTATCTGTGCTTACTCAATATTTGAAAATTAATAAAAGGAGCTTCCAGAAGTGAAAATAAAAAAAATTCAGACACACCTGCTGCTTATCTTGTTGCCACTGGTATTAGTATCCTTAAGCGTGCTAGCCGGGGTTAGCTATTATCTCTCAAACAAATCATTAACAGAGAGCATTGACGAAACGGCTATGGCGGTGGGAACTGACTATGCTAATCGTGTGCAGGGTGACATAGAACTCTTAATCTCTCAACTGGAAGGCCTGGCTAGTGTTCAGGGCGTTAGTGCAGGGGCTGATAAGATTCAGATTGCCCGGGACTTGGCGGAGTTCCAACAGCGAATTAAGAGTTTTGATGCTGTTATTTTTATTCTGCCGGACGGAGCAGGTATTTCCGGTACTGGCGCTGCAGCTTCCTATGGTGAACGTGATTATTTTAAAAAGGTTATTGCAACAAAGAAATCCGTTGTTTCAGATCCCTTGGTATCGAAGGCGACCGGGAAGCTAGCCGTTGTCTTGGCTGTACCGGTCACGAATAATGGTCAATTAACCGGTGTACTTGTCGGAACATTTTCAATGGAGAGATTGTCATCCATGATTAGGGATCTACATTTCCTGGATACTGGCTATGGTCAGCTTAGCGATGATTCAGGGCTGATTATCGCCCATCCCAAACGCCCTGAACTTGCAGGTACACTAAACCTGGCTGAGAAGAAAATAAATCCCGAACTTAAGCTAGAGCAGACTGAACTTGATGATCGTCTGATAAACTTGTTTAAGGAGGCTGCTCATTCAGGGAAACAGGCCCGGGGGGTATATCGCTTTAATGACAATGTGGAGAGGGTCGGCGTATCCACGCCGGTTGCTTTACCTGGCGGTCAACGCTGGGTAATGATGGTGGCGGCCCCGGAGGCTGAAGCTACCCGGGCAACAAATACCCTGGCGAGAACCATGCTGATTATTTCAATTGTGTGTTTACTTATTGCGACAGCAGGTATTATCATGATCGCAAAATATATTGCCAGACCTATTTCCCTGATTCGGGACGAATGCCTGCTACTAGCTCAGGGCGATTTACGGGAGCGTGAGGCTAAGATTTTCTCCGAAAACGAGATTGGCCAACTGGCCAAAGGCTTTCGGGAGATGCGGGAGAACTTACGCGAGCTTGTCGCCAGGGTACACTCTCAATCTGAGCAATTAGCTGCTTCGAGTGAAGAGTTGACGGCCAGTGCCGATCAATCGGCACAAGCCGCCAACCAAGTTGCAATTTCCATTACTGATGTGGCAACAGGGGCGGGTGAACAACTGGCTGCAGCAACTGAAGCCGCAGCGGTGGTTGAAACAATGTCGGCGAGTATTCAGCAGGTTGCGACTACGACCAGTGGGGTAGCCGGGCAATCAGCGCAGGCTGCCAGTAAAGCTGATGAGGGCAATACCTCTGTAAATAAAGCTGTGCATCAAATGCATCAAATTGAAGAGACTGTCAATAGTTCGGCCAAGGTAGTCGCTCAATTGGGTGAACGGTCAAAGGAAATCGGTCAGATTGTTGCAACCATCTCCGGTATTGCCGGGCAAACTAATTTATTAGCGCTCAACGCGGCTATTGAGGCTGCACGGGCGGGCGAACAGGGACGAGGTTTCGCAGTTGTGGCAGAAGAAGTACGCAAGCTTGCTGAGCAATCCCAGGAAGCTACTAAGCAGATATCATCCTTGATCGGTGGGATTCAGGGTGATACCGAAAAAGCGGTACAGGCAATGGACGCGGGTACCAGGGAAGTCAAATTGGGAGCAGCAGTGGTCAATGCTGCTGGACAAGCTTTTCAGGAAATCGTGGTATTGGTCACGCAAGTGTCGGAGCAAGTGAAGGAAATCTCTGTCGCTATTGATCAGATGACTATTGGCAGTCAAAAGATTGTTAGTTCGGTGACGCGAATCGACAGCCTGAGTAAAAAGGCGGCTGGAGAAGCCCAGACAGTATCTGCGGCTACTGAGGAGCAGTCGGCAACTATGGAAGAGATCGCCTCCTCCAGCCAGAGTCTTGCCCATTTGGCTACAGACCTTCAGGAAGCTGTTAGGAGGTTTCGCGTGTAACATAAACCGGATAGCGCTCGTGCGTGTGCTTCTAAATTTGACATGGATCAATCAGTCTGTTAAAATTAACATTAAAATGTGATAATCATTATCATATAATTGACTAGGTGTTAAAGTATGACTGTAATACATATCAAATCGAAATACATTGCAAGGTAGGTAATCCCAATGACACGTTCAGAGCGTAACCGACTGTCACGCCAGCATAATACTGGTTTTGGACAGAAGGGTGTTTTTATATTCAAAACCGTTATTATTATGTTGTTTTTAGTGCTATTGTCCCCTTTTCTTCAATCAGCTATCTCCGGACCTAGCACTTCCCAAGCTCATTCCGGAGAGTTCAATGGCAAAAAGGTACGGTTAGTATGGGAAGCAATCCCGGATGCAGTAGCATATCAGATTGTGTTCAGGGATAAGCAAGAACAGGTGGAAAACGAGGATAGTCTTGTAGACAGTACTCTCTATAGGGAAATATATACTCCCGGTGTTGAGTTAGACACAGCGCTTTTTCCTAAGGGGAAGTCAGTTTGGTGGCAGGTCAGGGCCTTGAATTTAGACCGGGAACCGATTTCCCGGTTTACTGAACCTAAGGATTTAACAGCAGGTGAGGTTGATCCAACATCACCCTATATTACCGCTCATTTAGATACTTTAACCAGGCTTCCTTTATATCCTACCTATGCCTGGATACCGGTGCTGAATGCAGATGCCTATGAGGTGCAGATCTTTTCCGGACAAGTTCATCCTGGTAACCTTAAAAAAAGTTATGTCATAAAGGGCTCGTCGTCATTTGATTGTTATGACAATGACGCGTTTACAGCAGAAGGAAAATATTGGTGGCGGGTTGTTGCTCTGGATGCCAAAGGGCAGCAGCTGGGAGAATGGTCAGAGGCGCAACCCTTTACCGTGCAACTGGCGGGGAATGTGGTGGCCGCATTGGGTGACAGCGTTACCCATGGTGGTGGGGCGATTTCTAATCCACCAAGTGATCTGGTCTACGATTGGACAAGTTCTGTAGGATTTCCGGTAAAAAATTTAGGCCGGAGTGGTGATACAACCAGCTCTATCTCTGAGCGGTTTGACAATGATGTATTGCCATTTAATCCTAAAATACTTGTGATCATGGGGGGAGTTAATGATATTCGCGGCGGAACCTCGGCGTCAGAAGTAATTGATAACCTGAGCCAAATTAGGCAAAAGTGTCAGGATAACAAGATTATCCCTGTATTTCTGACACTTACTCCTGTAAACCCGGCGTTGATAAAACGTGCTTTTAACGAGGATACAAGTCCAGAGTGGCAGGATGAGTGGCTGCAAGTCAACGAATGGGTCAAAGCCCAACCCTACCATATAAATATTGCGCCAATATTTATGACGGCTGAGGGGGTTATGCCTGGTTACTATGCTACCGATGGATTACATCCCGACAGCAAGGGAAAGGCCTTGATTGGACAGTCTGTTGGTGAATTTCTAAGACAAATGTTTGGTGAATATGTTAATAAATATAAAACAGCCCTCTAGTGAGGGCTGTTTTTTTATCACTTATTCACTGCAGGAGATGCTTTTTGGCAAAGCTGAGCCACAATTGGGCGGCATGCGATAAATGACGCCCTTTTTTCCATATCACAGATAATCTATGCCATATTTGCGGACAAACCAACGGGATAGCTGTAATTGCTTTAGTATCAAGCTCTGAACATAGTTTGCTGGCTAGAAATGCAATACCCAGGTTGGCTACTACGGTTTGAACCATAAGGTCTCGCTGTGAGGTTTCAAATATAATCCGTGGCTGAAACCCCGCAATCTTGCAGTGACTGATAATCTCGTCATGCAGGCTAAAGTCGTCACGGTAAATGACAAATGATTCATTTGCGAGAGCGGATAAAGTAAGTTCACTGTTGGCACTTAGTGGATGCTGGACATTAATGATAACGTTGAGCGGATCATTGGTAAGTGAAAAAAACTCGTGGACTGTAACATCAGGTACGCTGCAAATGATGCCAAAGTCCAGGGTGCCTTCTTGAATGGCCAGCTCTATTTTCTTGGACCCATATTCGTATAATTCAATATCAATTTGTGGATATTTATTCCTAAATTCACCAAGTAATTGAGCAAAGACGGTAGCTTCGGTGATAGGGGGCAGGCCGATAACTATTTTCCCTTTTTCTAATTTGAACTCGCTTTCAAACTCACTGGTCAGGTTATCAAACAAGGAGACTACTTGCTGCGCTTTCTCAAAGAAGATAATACCGGCATCTGTTAGTTGCACCGATTTGGAATTGCGATTAAGCAAGGCAACCCCTAATTCAACCTCTAAGTCTTTGACCATTTTGCTAATTGCAGATTGTGATATATGGTTTATGTTGGCTGCTTTACTGAAATTTTTCTGACGTGCGACCTCGACAAAGTATTTTAGATGGTGAATATCCATAGAGCACCCCCTTGCCATTAGTATACTATCTAATTTAGTTATAATGAATATCTAAACTATATATTTTACTTATAGTTTGTCTGTATGTAAAATGATATTCAACTACAATTTATCTTTTAGCAAGAAAGGTGGGAATAAGATGGCAATGAAATTAAAAGCGATAACCTGGCAATTGTTTGTGCTTTCGCTCATTTCCTTTATGGGGGACAGTATAGTTCAATGGTTTCACCTGCCGCTGCCTGGCAGTGTTGTGGGAATAGCCATTTTATTCGCCTTATTAAGCGCTGGTATTGTCAAAGTAGCTCAGCTGCAGATGGTTACCGGTTTTTTACTAAAGCACATGGCATTCTTTTTTGTACCCATCACTGTAGGCCTGATGAATTACTGGGATTTCTTTTATTTAAATGGAATAGGGCTGTTTGGCTCAATGGCAGTTAGTTTGTTGATTGCCTTTCTGGCTTTTAGGGTGACTGGGCCAAAAGAGAAAAGGGGAGAATGAGATGGAATATATAACTACCTTATCATTGATTATACTGACTTTTGTGTCATACATGTTCAGCCGTTTCCTGTTTATGCGCTACAACAACCCGTTATTGAATGTAGTTATCATAAGCTCGGCGTTGATCGTGGCCGCTCTCTTCTTACTTCACTTGCCTTATGCGGCTTACCGGCCAGGAAAAGAGATTATGACAATATTACTTGGTCCTACCACTGTTGCGTTGGCAGTACCTTTATACAACAACAGGGATATTCTGAGGAAGAATCTGGTAACCGTGGTTTTGGGGGTATGTCTGGCTTCTTCATTAACCTCAATTACAGCCATGAGTATTACCCAGATGATGGGGATGCCAAGAGATATTGTTGTCTCAATTGGTTCTAAATCTGTTACCGCACCGATAGCGGCACAGGTTGCAGAGGTAAATGGCGGTGATCCGGACCTGGCGATTGCTTTTGTGGTCGTTACCGGTGCATTGGGTGCAATTGCCGGACCAACACTATTGACGCTGCTGAAGATTACTAATCCAATTATTCGGGGGCTGGCAATGGGCACTACTGCGCACGGGCAAGGAACTGCAACTGCATTGATGGAAGGCGAACAGCAGGGACTTATGGCAGGAATAGGAATGACGTTATCGGCAGTGATTACCTCAACCCTGTTTCCGGTATTAGTTTCTATCCTATGGCATAGCTGACCCACATCTTCATAACATCTTCACAAAGAAGGTGTATACTATAAATAGTAAGAAAGAAGCAACGGAGTGATGACACATATGATGTGGATTTTATTTTTACTTAACTTATTCGTAGTTATTTATGTTGTTAGTATAATTGCCAGGATGAAAGCGAGCGAGGATAATTAACACACAAAATCCGTTCTTTTGCTTTAATGTGCAGCATATTAAGGCAAACTAGAACGGATTTTCGTTTCTATCACTGAAATTATTTTGAACGCTCCACCGATGGCGCTTGATTTCCGCTTTTGCCCAACACATCACCTGCCTGCAAAACTTTAACGCGTAGTATATAGATTGTGACAAAAATCTTTTTGTTTAAACTATGTGTGGATAACCAAGTTTGAATTCTTTGGCCGGGGAACTGTTTTTTAGCGGATATCATTTGCAGGATAACGATTGCTTAATCTATAATATTGTTAAAGAGAAAATGAGAAGCCGCTATGTAGAAGAGAGGAAATTGCACAATGAAGTTTTCGGAGTTAGTGGATATAGCGAAATTACAACAACTGCTTGATTCAATGCATGCTGTAACCGGCATACCTTCTGCACTTCTAGACAACAATTCCGCTATCTTGACTGCTAGTGGCTGGCAGGACATATGCCAGAAGTTTCATCGTGTTTTCCCTGAGACTGCGGCAAGATGCCGCGATAGTGACCGGCGGATATCTAAGCAGCTATCTGAGGGGCAGTCTGCAGGTTATCGATGTGAAAATGGACTGATTGACTATGCTTGTCCTATTATAATTGAAGGAAAGCATTTGGCCTCTCTCTTTGTCGGGCAGTTCCTTACGGAAAAACCAGACGAAAACTTTTTCCGGGACCAGGCACACCGCTGTGGGTTCGACGAGGACGAATATTTAGCTGCTTTACGAAAAGTACCGGTCATCCCTGAAGAAAATGTAGCGAATATCATAGAATTTTTTTCCCAGCTTGCCTCTACAATTGCCTATCTTGGTTATCAAGTACTGCAGTCCAGGACTGCAATGGACTTTAAAGATACTCTGCTGGAGGCTATCCCCAACCCGGTTTTCTATAAAGATCTCAATGGCAGATATCTTGGCTGTAATAAAGCCTTTACTGAATTGCTTGGGTTTTCTAAAGCAGAGATCATCGGCAAATCTGCAAACGAAATTTCACCGATGTGTGTTGGGGAAAGGTATCAGAGAATGGATGCCGGCGTAATTGATACCTTTCAGTCTCATTCCTGCGAATGTGTGGTGCTGGATGCAGCCGGTACGGAGCGAAATATTATTTTTAATAATGCTGCGTTCATTACTGTAGATGGATCAAAAGGTTTAGTGGGGAGTATTCTTGACATCACGGCCCGTAAACAAATTGAGGCTAAGCTTAAAGAAAGTGAAGAGAACTATCATTTATTGTTTAATCATATGATAAACGGCTTTATGTTCCTTCAGGCAACCCCTATGGCGGACGGAGTTATGCAGGACTTCGTTATTCTTGATGTTAACGAAGGCTATGAAGGGATTATCGGACAAACGAAAGCAGAAGTAATAAATAAGAAGATGACGGAGATCATACCATTCACTGAAACCAAAAATCCGGAGTGGCTTTTTGTTTTAAACAAGGTACTTAACACCGGTGAGGCTACCTTGCTAGAGTATTATTCGAAACAAATTTTGAAGTGGCTACGCCTTTCAGTCTATAGCCCGAAACAGGGATATTTAGCAATCGTAGTATCTGATATAACCAGGGAAAAGCGGAGCGAGGAGCAGGTCCAGCAATATGCATATCACGATCACCTGACAGGGTTGCCTAATCGACGACTACTAGATGACAGATTATCTATTGCCATTGCCCAAGCGAAAAGATCAACTGAGCTTATTGCCGTGATATTTTTAGATCTGGATAATTTTAAGCCTGTTAACGATACCTACGGTCATGATGCCGGTGATGAGCTGCTACAGCAGCTAGCTAACCGAATAGTGAGTAATGTACGGGATGGAGATACTGTTTCGCGTGTCGGCGGTGATGAATTTGTTGTCATTCTCCCCAAGGTTAAAACGAAATTAGAAACCAAGCAGCTTGCTATAAGATTGTTAAAAGCCTGCAGAAAACCGTTCATTATTAGAAATAATAAGGTGTTTGTTTCAGCAAGCATTGGTGTGAGTATGTTTCCGGATGACGGAATGGATATTCCGGATCTGATTAGAAGTGCTGATATTGCCATGTATCAATCGAAAAGAAATGGCCGTAACCAGGTCTGTTTTGTGCATGGATGTGTATAAATAAATCTTAGAAAGGAAGTGCTTTTGGTCTTGATGGACAGCGCCTTAGTTCAATAGATGTAAAATGACTACTGTATGAATTTGATCATTTCATACAGTAGTCATTTTTTTAGCAAAATAATTCATCAATTGGTTATGTTTGCCTATGAGCTGATACGGTTTTCTACAAGTTGTATTGAAGGGCGTGAATGCGAGGGGCAACGCCGAATGTGAGTAATAATAATCTTCTAAGTCCTGGCAGCATTGAAGGAGTTTCAGTGTTATAATCGAAAGTAATATTGTTTGTAGCATAAATGATGATGCGGTAGGCAGGTGGTTTCCTATGAAGTTACTAATAGTTGATGATGATAAAATTATCCGGAGGATTCTCTCTTCCATGGTTCAGGATTGGGGCTATGAAGTGATGGTGGCAGCCGATGCTTCAGAGGCATGGAATACCCTATTTGCTAATGATGAGCCGGTAATTGTCCTTATGGACTGGATTATGCCTGATATAGATGGCATTGAACTATGCAAAAAGATTAAGCAGGCTAAAAACGAAGGGGATACTTATGTCATTATGCTGACTGCTAAGAATGACATAGAAGATATGGTGGCCGGCTTTGCAGCCGGAGCGGACGATTTCCTGAGTAAGCCGGTAGATGCGCGGGAGCTGGGAAGCCGCTTGTCTGTGGGCAGCCGGGTTCTAAAGTATCAGCACACATTGGTGCAACGAAATGCGGAATTACAGGCTACAAAGCATGTTATGGAAAACATTATGTGGGAACTGAAAGAGGCCAATGAGAAGCTGCGTGCACTTACCTTAATTGATGGGCTTACTGGCATCGCTAACCGCCGCAGCCTGGAAGAATTTATGGATAAAGAATGGCGGTTTGCAATGAGAGAGCAAATCTCTCTTACTATCATAATGTTAGATGTGGACTTTTTTAAGTTTTATAATGATACATACGGGCATCAGATGGGGGATCTGTGCCTGCAAAAGGTAGCTAATGTTCTTGCTGAATATGTAAAACCTAACGGTGATTTAGCAGCGCGATATGGCGGGGAAGAGTTTGCTGTGGTGCTGAGAAATACAGATGTAGCTGCAGCCAAGCTGGTTGCTGAAAACATTCGAATGGCTGTAGAGCGGCTTGATATCGCACACTCAGACTCACCTGTTGCTAAGTATGTTACGGTTAGCCTGGGGGTTTCGACAGTGATTCCTCAGCCAGGTGAGATATACGGAAAACTGCTTGACACTGCTGACAAAGCGCTATACCAGGCGAAAAATGAAGGACGAAACCGATGGATTTACATTAGTGGATATGCAGGGAGAGGTGTCATGTGTGCTGGATTATGAGGCTCTTCTAGGAGAATTTGTTAATGAAGGCTTGACCCATGTTCAAAGAATAGAAAAAGGCCTGCTTGATGCAGAAAGGGGCCTCCAGGACACTGAGCAAATTAATGCTGTATTTCGAGCGGCTCATAGCATCAAGGGTACCGCCGGTTTTTTTGGACTAAAAAAGATGGTGGAATTATCACATGCCATGGAAGCATTGCTGGCAAAGATCCGTAATTCTGGTAAAGACATGGACAGTGTGACGATTGATGCCCTGCTTTCGGCAACAGATAAGCTGAAAGAAATGCTTGAGAATGTTAAGGATAGTGAAAATACAGAGGTTAATGCTCAGCTCGCCCGGTTGACAGACGCTTTACACTATAAACAATACCCGCCTGCAGCGAAGAAATCTTCCGGCAGCACAAGGCGTGATTTTAATATACCCGGTAATTATAAAGAAATCATACGCGATGCAAAAAAACGGGGGCAGCAAGTATATCAATTGAACCTTAGCCTTGATAAATCTTCAGGACAAAATGCTGTTAGCCCAGATCTCGTCAGCAAGATTAAGTCTATAGGAAATGTTGTATATTGTGATGAAGGCTGCAATGAGCTAGCTTGCCTGTTCACAACTGTTCTGGAACCTGACCTTGTGGCATTAGCCCTGGATGTGTCGGAAGCCGATATTCAGCAAATAAGTGATGACGCCCAGAAGCCTGAGGATTTCAATGTTTTTAAGAAATCTTCAGGTAGCAGGTACTCCCTGGAAGAAACGTCTTGGTCAGCGAAGGGCGAAAACGGTGTTATGGCCGCCTATGGAGGGACTGAGAAGAAAGAGGATGAACGGGTTCGGGTGGACGTCGCACTTCTTGACAGCCTGGTTAACCTTGGCAGCGAGATTGTATTGGGAAGAAATCAGCTTTTTCGCCGTCTGGAAAAATATGCTGCTGCTATACCCGAATTAACTGCTTCACTACAGCATATTGATCGTTTAACAACTGAATTGCAAGAAAAGATAATGCGCACCAGGATGCAGCCGCTGGCTAATGTATTTGATAAGCTGCCGCGTCTTGTCAGGGATTTAGGAAAAAGCACAGGCAAAAATGTTCAGTTGCTTATGGAAGGTAAAGATATCGAACTGGATAAGTCTATCATCGAGGCACTGGCAGACCCTTTGGTTCACCTGATCCGTAATGCCGTGGATCATGGGGTGGAAACACTGGAGGAACGGAAAAATACGGAAAAATCACTGACAGCGATCATTAGTATTAAGGCTCACCGGGAAGGTGGACGTGCTGTTATCTCTGTCTCTGACGACGGAGCCGGGGTCAATCTGGAAAGTGTGGCCAGGAAAGCGATTCAGCAAAATATTCTAACACCGGGACAGTTAGCAGCTATGGGAGACAAGGAGCGGCTTAACCTACTGTTTCATCCTGGATTCTCGACATCTAAACAGATTACGGATATTTCCGGACGTGGTGTGGGGCTGGATATTGCAAAGTCCAATATTGAAAAAATTGGGGGAAATATTGAAGTTAGCAGTGTTTGGGGTAAAGGAACTACTTTCCGCCTGCGCCTGCCCCTCACATTAGTGGTCGTGCCTTCACTCATTGTCGAGGCAGCAAATCAACAGTTTGTGTTGCCACAAGTTAATCTACGGGAGATTGTGCGCATAACCCCTGGTGATAAAATCCGAAAAATTGAATATATCAACGGCTATCGTGTTTTAAACCTAAGGGGGGAGTTACTGCCTATCATCAATTTGGCCGAATGTCTTGGCAAAACTACGGGCAATATTGTTGAGTGTAGTATAACCAGGGTTTTAATTGTTCGAAGTGAGGATAGGGTATTTGGATTAACCGTTGACCGGATTTATGACCGGGAGGATGTACTGGTAAAACCTGTTCCTCAATATATCAAAGAATGTAAAGCTTATTCTGGTGTGACCATCTTAGGTGACGGAAAAGTAGCGATGGTTTTAGACCCGGATAGCCTTGCCCCGGCAACCATGTCAATGGCTACAGAGCGGCAGGATGAAAACTTGACCTATATCGGGCAACGCACCCTTGGTACTATGGCAGAACAACAGGAATTTCTGTTGTTTAAATGCTCCGGACCGGAGAATTTCGGCATTAATCTTCCTTTGGTGGCAAGGGTGGATGAGATTGATGCAGACCAACTTCAAATAATCGGTGATAAGGAGTATGTCAATTACGAGGGTAGTATTTTAAGAATTCTGCGACCTGAAGATTATCTTCCGGTCAAAAAATTGGCATCGCGGCGCAGTAAGTTATGCCTGTTAATACCAAAATCAGTGAAATATCCGGTAGGAATTCTTGTTGAAAGAATCCAGGATACTGTTCAGACAGCGGTGGATATTAACGAAGAAGACATCAAGGCCAAGGGGCTGTGGGGATCGGCTGTAATTCATGATAAAATTGTATTGATTGTAAATCTTTATGACCTGATGGAACTCGCTGATCCTGAGCGTTACGTCACTGAGCAGGAAACAGGCCGGCATGACTGCTGCCAGACAGTACTGCTAGTTGAAGACACTGCTTTCTTTGCCATGGTAGTGCGCCAATACCTTGAAGGAGCAGGTTATCAGGTATTGATGGCAGGCAATGGTGAAGAGGCACTTAATTTACTGGGGAAATGTGCTGTAGATGTTGTGGTTAGCGATATAAGTATGCCGGTAATGAACGGACTAGAGCTGGTCAAGGCAATTCGCAGCAACGAGAATACAGTATCACTGCCTGTGATTGCCCTCACCTCCCTCGCAAGTGCCAGGCTGGAACAGGAAGGCCTGGAAGCTGGTTTTAATTATTATGAACTTAAGCTTGACAAAACAAACTTGCTAAAGAAAGTCGCTTTAGCTCTTAGTGAACGGGAAGGGAGGCTGGCATGAAGGGCAGAGTGTTGACATTTTATCTGTGCGGGGTCTTATGCGGCATTGACGTCAGCCGTGCTAAAGAAATGAATCGAAATGTTGAGTATACAGTAGTTCCGGGGGCTGCAAACAAAATAGCAGGACTAATGAATCTGAGAGGTCAAATCATTACTCTATTTGACCTTGCCACAATACTGGGTTTCTCCCGGCTGGAGAAGCGGCGGGAGATGAATTGCGTTATCCTGAAAGCCAGACCTCATGATTCTGACCAGGCAGGCTTTTTTGTCGATAAACCGGGTGATGTAATTGAAGTGACAGCTGATATGTGCGAAGCACTTCCGGCTAGTTTGGGGGATATCGAAAGCCGTTTCATACGCGAGGTAGTCAAGCTTGAAGACAGTATTTTATTAGTACTCGATCTTGACAAAATCTTCGGGGCATGAACAACTATTAGTCAGTGTGCCCAACAAGAAAGTATTTTCCCTTTAGTGAAAGGAGCGAGTATCCGTGAAGTGGTTTCGTAACTGTAAAATCGGCGTTAAGCTTATGATTGCTTTTTTTGTACTAGTGCTAATTACCGGCATAACAGGGGTTGTTGGGGTCAGGCAGATACAGCAAACAGAGAAGCTTGATACAGAACTTTATGAGATAAATACAGTTGCTGTCGGTGATATCGGTAAAGCTGGGGTGGAGTTTCAGCGCATAAGGGTAACCCTTGGTCAGCTAATTCTTGCTGAGACTAAGGAACAGCGCCAGCAATACGCAAAAAATGTGGTGGATTTAAATGTGGAGTTAGAACAAGATCTGGACAAATTCGGCAAGAATATTCGTTCGGAGGAGATTCGCCGCGAATTTTACCAGTTGAAAGCAGTCAAAGCGAAATGGGATGTTGAGCGCGAGGAGCTTGTGAGGCTGGTTTTATCCGGAGCGGGTGAGCAAGCTAAGGCATTGCATGTGGGAGCCGGCAATGTCTCATCATTGGAGAATAACGGGCGAATCGACAGATTAACAGAGCTTATAACGCTGGATGCCAAGCGAAAAGCAGATACTAACGCCGATCTGGCGCAAAGCGCCGCTAAAGAAATGCTTGTCTTGTTGCTTGTGAGCATATTGCTTGCTACACCATTGGCCTGGTTTATTACGCGTCAAATTACCCAACCGGTGCAGCGTCTTCGAGCGCTAATGACAGAAGTTGAGAAAGGGGACCTGACTGTTCAGGGGCAGGTTTGTTCTAAAGATGAGATCGGCCAGCTTGTAAACTCATTTAATCAATTGATTGGTACTATACGAACGATTAATATTGAGATACAGGATACAACGATAGTGTTAAATAACTCTTCAGCCAGCTTGCTGGCAATCTCAGAGGTTGTTGCAACTAATAGTGAAGAGACGAGTGCTATTACTGCGGCCGCCAGTTATGCCATCGGGGATGTTGCTGCCGGTGTTAGGAATACTGCCGAGGCCATTGGGGAAACCAGCAGTAATATCTATACTATTTCTGCAGCAACAGAGGAAATATCAACGACCATACAGAGTTTAGCGTCAGCCTCGGAGCAGGCGTCGGTAGGTCTTTCACAGGTGAATGGCCTGATGGAACAAATCTCCGGCGGTATTCACGTTGTGTCGCATTCGGCTAAAGATGTGTCCGGTTCAGTAGCTGATGTGGCAGCAGCGATCAAGGAAATCAATATTTCCCTTAATGAAATCAGCAGAAACTGCGAACGTTCGATTCACGTAGCTGAGGATGCGCAGGTCAGGGCGAGAGAGACTGCTGTGATTATCTCCAATCTGAACGGATTATCCAAACAAATTGGCAAGGTTGTAAATCTTATTAATGATATAGCCGATCAGACCAATATGCTGGCCCTGAATGCAGCCATTGAAGCGGCAGGGGCAGGGGAGGCCGGCAGGGGTTTTGCTGTTGTTGCAAACGAGGTGAAAGAATTAGCAAGAAAGACCGCAGGCGCGACAGACGACATCTCAATGCAGATTGAAACAATGCAGTCAGAAATGGCTAATGGTGTCCAGGCTATGGAGCGGATTACTCAGGTAATCAGCGAAATTAACCAAAAGAGCGGTAATATAGCGGCGGCAGTAACAGAACAGTCGGCCGTAGTGGGGGAAATCTCCACTGCTGTCATTAAGGCTTCAGAAAAAGTAAACTTAATAACCGGTGAAATAGAGGATATTGCAGATAAGTCCCAGTCTATCGCCCGCAGTACTACGGAAGCCTATGAGGGAGTTTCCACGATTGCGCGGTCAGTACATGAACTTGCCTTAACTGCCGGTGATGTGGCCAAGAACACAGACCGGGCATCTGGGAGAATCAGTGAAGTTGCCAGGACTTCGCAGACTATTGCCGAAAAGGTAGCAGAAATCTCAAATAGTATTGGCGAGATCAGCAAAGCCTCCAATGACACGGCCGCGAAAGGCACCGAGGCAAGCCAGTCGGCAGATGATCTCGTAGAGGTTGCTGTAAAGCTGGAAGGCTTATCAAAACAGTTTAAGATATAATTGCTTATGTACGCAAGTGAGGTATATATATTTCGCATCAACATACCACCTGCCTGCAAAACTTTAACGCGTTGTATATAGCCTTTGATTGGTGGTAAGTGTATGGAACATAAATTAAGTGTGTTAGTGGTTAATGACCGTGCTGTTTATCGGAAGCTGTTGTCGGAAGCGGTAGATAGTACCGGTATAGCAATGACCAAAGAAACCGCAGCAAATGGGGCAATAGCCTTAGAACGTCTCAAACAGGATAGTTTTGACATTATTCTCCTGGATGTATTTACCTTAGGGCTAGGAGGCTTACAAACATTAGCTGAACTCAGAGGTCTATTTCCGGACACCAGTGTTATCATGCTCACTGGTAAAGATGACGAAAGTGCTGTTAATACATTGAATGCACTGCAACTAGGGGCACTGGACTTTGTGATTAAACCTGATACTGCTAGCCCGGGCCCAGGCAGTGATGCTCTACGCAAGCGCTTACAGTCTCTTTTTATGGAGTGCAAACTGGACAGGCTTAGCAAACGTAAGCCGCCTGGTTCGCTAGAGCAGGCAGCTGCAGCTAAATCTAAGCAGCCACAATTGACAACTGTTCAACAAAGCGAGCAAAAGGGTAAGCCGTTAAATTCTTTTAAGGGTCCTGTGGGATTAATTGTTATTGCTTCTTCTACCGGCGGACCTGCAGCCCTTGAACAAGTACTGAGCAGTCTCCCCTCGTCTTTGAGCATACCGGTATTGGTTGTTCAGCATATGCCGAAAGGGTTTACCCAGATTATGGCGCAAACACTGAATAAAAAGTGCTTATTGCCTGTAGCTGAGGCGGTAGATGGCCAGTCCCTGGCAGGCGGGGGAGTTTTTATTGCCCCAGGGGGAGAAAACATGTCAGTGCAGGCAGGAGCTGATAGGAAAGTTCAGTTTAAACTAGATAAGGCTCCTTCTGCGCACGGCGTCCGTCCTTCCGCAGATGTGCTATTCAAGTCGGTTGCTCAAGGTTTCAAAGCGGTGGGTGTGTTAGCAATAATACTAACAGGTATGGGCTGTGATGGACGGGATGGTGTCCGGGCTATGAAAGAAGAATGCAACTGTTATTGTATTCTTCAAAGTGAGCGTACTTGTGTGGTATATGGAATGCCGCATTGCGTTGCAGAGGCGGGCTTAGCCGATGAAACGGTTGATCTTACTCACATTTCCGCCCGCATTGTACAGATTGTTTTAGACGGAGGGGGATTACTATAAACTCTAATCTGTCTCCAGCAGAATTCGCTTTATTCCAGGAGTATATAAAGG
The DNA here is from genome assembly GCF_035561255.1 of Sporomusa sp. Lineage (GTDB taxonomy): Bacteria > Bacillota > Negativicutes > Sporomusales > Sporomusaceae > Sporomusa. Next base: position 49,824 of record NZ_DATMXX010000086.1, read on the forward strand.
AACAATGCGGAATCGATTTCAATGAAGACAAATCCTACTTAATCGAAAGCCGGCTTTCAAAATTTTTAATTAAGTTTCAATTGGCCAGCTTTGAAGAGCTATACCGGATGCTTAATAAACAACAAGATGCAGGCTTGGCTGAGAAAATAATTGATGCAATAACTACGAATGAAACGCTTTGGTTCCGGGATAAAACGCCGTGGATAACTTTAGAAGAAGTATTATTACCTGCATATATTAATGAGATTAGGAGCGGCCAGCGCTCCAAGGTGAGAATATGGAGTGCAGCGTGCTCCTCAGGGCAGGAACCCTATTCGATAGCAATGTGTATTGATCGCTATCTTAAGCGTTCCCGGGTGCAGGACGTTACCTTAGCCCATTTTGAAATACTCGCCACTGATATATCCTCAACCGTCCTAACACTCGCCCGGATGGGTAAATATGATACAATCTCGATGTCTAGAGGTCTGGACCACGAATACCGGGATACCTACTTCCAGCAAGAGGGTAGGATTTGGAAGCTTGCCGAAGTGGTGAAAGACGCAGTGGCATTTCGGCAGTTTAATCTTCAAAATAGCTTCATTGGATTAGGAAAATTTGACGCAGTATTTTGCCGGTATGTTACAATTTATTTCTCTGAGAAATTCAAAAAAACGGTTTTTTCCAAAATAGCCAACAGTCTAACAGAACAAGGGGTACTCTTCATTGGAAATTCAGAGATATTTTTTGATTACAAAGAAAACTATGAAATGAGTCAGTACAAAAACGGGGCCTTTTTTAGGGTGAGGGGTGACTCTGAATGAAAATTTTATCAGTAGATGATTCAGCAATCATCAGGAAGATCATCTGTAGTGGGGTAGAACTGCTGGATTATGGGTTCATGGAAGCTGAGGATGGTCAGGAGGCTCTTCGTTTACTGGCACAGGAAGATGCTGCTGATATCGGTTTAATCCTTTTGGACTGGAATATGCCAGGTATGGGTGGTTTCGAATTTTTACAGAGGATAAAAAGTGATATTTCGTTAAGAGATATTCCTGTTATGATGGTTACAACCGAAAGTGAGAAGGCCTGTATTATCCAGGCAATACAGGCAGGCGCCATAAATTACCTGGTTAAACCGTTTTCTATTGAGGAATTGATGAAAAAAATATTAGAATGTACCGGGGAAGGGATATAGACATGGAAATAGCCAAGAATGACTTTCTCCAAAACTGCCTCTCCCGGGCCGTTATTGAGGTAATTGGTACAATCGCGGGCGTTGACTTTGTCCGGCATCCGGAAAGTACTCCCAAACAGCATAATAATTCAGGCGGACTGACCGGTGCTATGCTGGTTCACGGCGAAAGAAATGCGCTGCTTTCCATCACTCTGTCTAAGGGCGATGCCGCCGCTATCGTATCTGCTATGACTGGTGTAAATCAGTCAGGGCTGTCAGAGGCCGATTTATACGATGGTGTTGCGGAAATGGCAAATATGGTTGCCGGCAGGGCAAAAGCATTACTGGCGGGAACCGGTTATCACTATGCGATTACGGCTCCTTTTACTATAGTTGGTGAAAAACATTTTATAGTGTATAAGAAGCAGGCAGCGCAGGTCTCTATGAGCTTTACTGCCGGTGAAATGGTAATCCAGTTAGGGTTGGCTTATGTATAACAGACAGAATATAAAAAGCACGATTGAGCGGCTGCGGCTGGTCAACGTGCTTTTTTCTATTTCTGCAATATAAATGCTCAGAATCCTGAAAGTCTGTATGAATGCCTGGATAGCTTGGAATTATATGAAAGTAACGCTTTCTTAGTGCGTTCTAACTGGCTTATCAGCAAGTACTGCTAATTGCCAATAGGATTAAAGACAAGAATTGGAGTCTTAGAAGGGGGTCATATAACCTTGAGACATATTCGAAAAATGTTTGTACGCACCTTCATTGCCAATTCCTTTAACCGTGACCTGGTGGTGCTTGTTATTATCAGTGTAGCTATCGGGTCATTTTTAGGAAGTTTAGTATCAAGGGCTGCTAACTCATATTTTTCAGGAACCATTTCTACCCTTGTTGGCGATTACGGTGAGTTTGATGTTATTATTAATATCCGCGAAGAAATGAAAGCAGAGGGACGGGCTCAAGCCGAAAAGATTCTAGCGCAGGTATATCCAGGTGCTAAATTAAAGGAGGGGCCGACCTTAACCGGCTTAACCAGCTTTTTTGTTGGGCTTCCGGCTGAATATAAGACAAAACAAACCTATGAGGCGCTAGATACTACATTTGGCAGTGTTCCCGGCCGTTCCGGCATTAGTATTATGACTGAACCGCGTGTTACGGTTAAGGGCGTGCCGGAGGGGGCAAGAAACATTATTATTGAGCAGATAATGCAAATAGAAGGGGTGTTATTTGCCTTTCGGGACGGCGGCTCAGTAACAGTAATTGTAGCAACCCTGGATAAATCAGCTTATGTCAATGACGAGGTTGAGAAGCTGCTTAAGCAGTATCAGTTGATAGAGATTGCTTTTCCTGTTGGGAGTGAGCCGGAAAATCCGATTCGGTTGGGTGAACAAATTGCTGAGGGTATCCGGGCCGATAAAGCGATAGGTTTTGCAGAGAGTGTATCTGCCGACACCAAAAATAATGAAATGGTGTACCTGGTGAGTACCATGCTGGAGCTTAAGCGGTTTCTTTCAGCTTATATCACGCAGGTCACTATTACCCCAGCTGCCGGCATTAAATTTACACCCGGCGATGTAATAGCCTTTCAGGGATCGGCCCCGAATGAACCGATAGCCGCTAATGTACCAGAGTCGGGAAATGTTCTGGTCCAAATAACTGAGGTTGGCGGCGATGGCTTGGCTAAAGGCATGATTACGCAGGGCGATGGTGCGCAAATGGCTAATAACCAGGGTTATGTAGTTATAAATAATACAGTAGGTGCTCAGGCCGGTATGGCGTCAATTCATAATCCGCGGCAGCAGTTAGGGAATGCCCTAACTGAAACATCTAAACTTGTTGGGCAAATCCCGGGTTTTGCTGAGGATGCCCAGCAGATGACTACCGTTGCCAGCAGCGCCCTCAACAGCTACGGCAGCAGCCTTGCTGCCATTGAGCAAACCCTGGTAAGTCTGGAGGGGGCCGGGGCAACCATTCAGTCTGCGACTAGCGGTTTGGCTAATATTAACACCAGCGGCATTCAGGCCCAGCTTGATAATTCCTCGCGTGCTCTAGGCGGCCTTGTAGGGACTTTTCAAGTGATTAAGGTGATAAATCCTGATATTGCCACCTCAATTAATGAATTGACAACTACGCAGCAAAACCTGGATAACCTCCGTTCAGGCTTAAGCCAATTAGACAATGTGGCCGCCAATGCCCGTCAGGCGCGTTCGGCGATTGATAATATAGTAGCCAACGGACATAATACTATAGCCACTTTACGTGCCTTTGACGTCGATAACGCCAGGCAGACGTTAAACAGTGCCAGTACCCATCTGGCTCAGGTTCAACAGTTTAATACTCCCTTGATTGCGACGCAATTACAGGTGCTGGGATCAGCTATTCCCAATCTGCGGGATGATGAAATTAGCCGCTCGATACAGCTTCTGGATAAGGTTATTGCCGGACAGGTAAGCCCCAGTCAGCGAATTCAGATCTTAACAAATGGCAATATCAGCCCTGATTTTGTTGCACCTGTTATCTATCGTGAAGTGGGGCATAGTAACCTCTCCTTGTATAAGTCCGAGCTGGGGGTTGTCGAGCCTGATCCCCGGGCTGAAGTTATGACAATTTTGACCCAGGTCAAAGCCATTCTTGCCGGTATGATTGCGCTCATTGCCGCAATCTTATTCTTAGTGCTTGACCATACGGCCATCATGTCGGTCATTCGCCGAAACCGCTCAGTGAATAAAGTGCAGGCTAAAGGGTGGCGCCGGTTTTTTCAAAGGTTAAAAAACACCCTCACTGCGCCTGAGTGTTTGTATGGTATGGCGATTGGCGCCACGCTGCTTACCGCTATGTTTATCCTGGCTGGCGGAGGCATTCCTTATCTGCCCTGGATTGGCGTACCGTTTCTGGGGGCCCTGTTTGGGCTGGTTGTAGCTAATAATACAGAAAAGATAAGTCCGGTTTCTATCGATGAGGTGACTGCGGGAGAAGCACTGGGATTGTCATTTGATGAAGTTATGCGGGAGATTGTTATTCCCAATGGTCGCCCGGGCCTCTTGCAAAAACTTAACCGGCGGAAAATGAAATTTAAATAAGCGGAGAGATGGGCATGCTTGTTATCCAAAATCTCTATAAACAATTTGGTAGCCTGGTGGCTATAAATGATGTTAATCTTACTGTTAATAAAGGGAAGACAGTGGTGCTCATGGGGCCGTCAGGCTGTGGCAAGTCAACCACTATTCGTGCGATTAACCGTCTGGTAGAGCCTGACCGTGGCTCGATCATGCTGAGTGGTGCTAATATCCTGACAATGCAACCTGATGAACTGCGTGATATTCGTAAGCGCATCGGCTTTGTGTTTCAGCATTTTAATCTTATTAGCCGGTTAACCACCGCTGAGAATGTCATGTTAGGTCTGGTTATGAGCGGTATGAATAAAGAATTAGCCAGGGACAAAGCAGTTGAGTCCCTGAGTAAAGTTGGGTTGGAGAATCATCTGGAGCATCGGCCCAATGAATTATCCGGCGGACAGCAACAACGTGTTGGCATTGCCAGGGCTCTGGCTTATGAACCTGAGCTTATGCTCTGGGACGAGCCAACCGCTTCACTGGACCCAATCCTGGTGCGAGAGGTATTGATTGTTATGGAGGAGCTAGCCCGCTATCGAGCCAGTACTATGCTTGTGGTAACCCATGAACTGCCTTTTGCCCTGCGTGTCGCCGATGAAATCGTCCTGATGGATGAAGGGTGCATTGTCGAGGTTGGTGTCCCCTCACAGGTTTTTGTTAATCCTGCTTCAGATATCGGGAAGAAATATAAAGAATTAATTGAATACCAAATGAATACCAGTGCCCAAAGCCTGTCGGGAAATCGCATTGAATAGGTAAAAAAGCACCATGAACAATTTAGTTCATGGTGCTTTTTTACCTTTAAGAGGTTGGTGCTTCTAAATGAATGCTGCCTGCCGGTGCACCAAATAGGGTTTCTATTAGCTTCCCGGCAATCGCCAGCTTATTTTTTATGATTGTTGGGTCTGATTCATGCCCGAATTCTGTGGGCGAAGTGGCTTCCAGCAAGGCAGCTATAATACCGGCAAAGAAAGATAGGGTCTCGTCTATATGGATAACCTGGGTTACCCCTTCCTGATTGCCCTGTTCCAGAATGCTTTTAAACAGCGGGGCGGCAATTACCTGAAGTTGGCGCCAGACTTTGTTGATCAATTCACCCTGTTTTTCTTTATATAAAACGGTAGCAATCAGCCCTGGTTCACCAGAGTAACACAGTTTATAGAAATGACTGATAAGCAATTGTAATTTTTCCAAAACGGTTGCATTTTCAAGATGACAAGACTGAATATGGGTTACCATATTTTTGGCATAACGGGCAAAGATGGCTTCAAGCAGGGCTTCTTTCGAAGGAAAGTAGTAATAAAAAGTACCTTGTGCTACATTAACTCTTTTGACAATATCCTGAACCGTAGTTTTTTCATAACCTGCAGACAGGAATAACTCCAGAGCTGTATCCATTAATTCAGCCTGGCGTACATGGGGATCTTTGGTAATTCTGGCAATCGGAAAACACCTCGCTTGTACTGACTAATGTCAGTTTAAATTGTAAATTAAAACAATTCTGTTGTCAATGAGGCTTGCCATGAAAAACTTGTTTACTTCCCGATGGTTAACGGTAGTATATACCTTAAGCAGAGCAATGACAGGGGTGATAGGAGATTGCCAAATAACCGGTAGCTGAGTTTTTCTGAATCGTGCAGTCGATTTCATACACATCGCGAATCAATTGCGGGGTTATAATTTTGTTTGGCGGTCCGTAAGTAACAATTGCTCCGTCTTTCATGACATACAACTTGTCACAATACATAGCCGCCAGGCTGAGATCATGCAAAGCGGCAAGTACGCCGATGCCAAGTGACTTTACTATAGAAAGCAGTTGTAGCTGATATTTGATGTCCAAATGATTTGTCGGTTCATCCAGCACGAGTATCTGAGGTTGCTGGGTCAGGGCTCTGGCTAAGATTACACGTTGCTTTTCGCCACCGGACAGGGTAGCAAAGCGGCGGTACACATAGTTTTCCATACCGACCTTATGAATGGCAGCCAGGGCAATTTCATAGTCTTCTGCCTTATCTGCTCCCAGAAAACCTTTATGAGGTGAGCGGCCGATAATGACCATTTCTAAGACACTAAGATCAAAGTTTAGATGATTAAACTGACCGACTACCGCCATCTTTTTGGCCGAGTCTGTCAGTTTAACCTTCTTTAGGTCCATGCCGTCAAAAAGAATGGCACCACAGTCGGGTTTAATAACCCGGTAGATAGTGCGCAGCAGTGTCGATTTGCCGCTGCCGTTGGGACCGATAATTCCGATAAACTCACCATTTCTGGCATCAAGTGAAACCCCGCTGATGATGTTTTTATTATCTAAGGTTACACCGATATTTTTTAGTGACAAATCCATTGCTATCCCTCCTGGTTGCGGGCGAAGCCCAATAAAATTAAGATATTTGTGAGGCACACAAGCGGGCGTAAAGTCCGTTGGCTGCCAGTAATTCGTCATGACATCCCTGTTCTACAATCCGGGCATTATCCAAAACAATGATCTTGTCTGCCCGGCGAACTGTTGACAGACGATGGGCGATAACTACCAAAGTACGGTTTCCGGCCAAATGCTGAATTGCCTGTTGAATCCTTGTTTCCGCTTCCAGGTCGACTGAGGCAGTTGCTTCGTCCAGGATGAGGATTGGTGTGTCACGGAGCAACGCCCTGGCAATAGCCAGGCGTTGTTTTTGTCCGCCGGACAAAAGCACGCCACGTTCGCCAATCAGTGTATCGTAGCCTTTAGGAAGCGATATAATAAAATCGTGAATATATGCTTGTTTTGCGGCCCAAACAATCTCATCCCGGGTTGCCGCTTGTTTGCCATAGGCAATATTCTCGGCGATCGAATCGTTAAAGAGGAAAACATCCTGTGGCACAACACTTATCTGATCACGCAGCGAGGCAAGTGAGATATTGCGTAAATCTGTCCCGTCTAAGGTAACCTTACCTGCTTCCGGGTCGTAGAACCGGGTAATCAGCGCCGCCATGGTCGTTTTACCTACGCCTGTCGGGCCAACAAGGGCCACCATATTTCCTGCAGGTATATCAAAGGTAACATTATCTAATACCGGTGAATGCTGATCATAACAAAAGGTTACATTATGAAAGGCAAGATCGCCTGTTGTTGTTGCAAGTTTAACTGCATCCGGCTTATCCTGGATGTCAGGCTCTGCGTCCAGCAGGGCAAATACACGTTTTGCGCCAACTGCAGCCTGCAGAAGGCTGTCGACCGAGGCAACCAGGTTGGCGATCGGGGCATAAAAGAGGCTAAGGTACAGTAAGAAACGTACGATATCGCCAATACTCAGGAGACCGTCCAACGCCATAATACCGCCGAAACCAACAACAATAACCGTTCCTATGGATAAAATACTTTCTACTGTCGGATGATAAAGTCCCCCTAACCAGACGACTCTCATAACGGCATCCCGCCATTGATATGTTTGGTTGCTAAATATCCGGGAAGCACAGGCTTGCCTGCCAAATAGCTGGATTTCTTTTAAACCGGAGAGGTTATCCTGCAATACCGCGTTCATATCTCCTAACCGGGCCTGGTGATCGCTATAGGCAGGATAAATTCTTCTGGTGTAATAGAGACTGAAAACTACCATCAAGGGAACAGGCACAAAGGTTAATAACGCCAGCCAGGGATTAATGAGCAACAGGAGTAGGGCGACCCCGAGGACAATCAGGACACTGCTCAGGATATTGGGAATAGCATGAGCAATGAGCAGTTCGAACTGGGCAGTGTCATTCAGCACCTGACTCATGATCTGGCCTGTTTGTTTATCACTGTAAAAGCGCAGTGACAGCGTTTGCAGATGGTTATATACTTTAACCCGCATTTCCGCAACAATATTCCAGGCGGCGTAATGAGCCCAATAATCACTGGCCAGGCGAAAAACGGCCCTGATCAGATACGTCCCTGACAGCAGATAGGCAAGGTGGCGGACGGTAGAAATATCAGTCTTACTGAAATTGCCTGTCAACAGATCAATAAGCTGGCTAATCAAACTGGGACCGATTAGGTTTATGGCTGTATAGCCGACAATGCCGGCAACTGCACCGGTAAGCTGCCAATAGTATTTTTTTGCTTCATAAAGTAGTCGTATAATATATTCCATAAAATGTCTCTCCCTTTGCGTTTGAGCCTATGACGGCAATTACCTGGTTAATATGTAGTGAGTTTGCGAGATATCCTGGTTTTTAATTTCTTGACTGACAACAGTCAGTAAAAGAT
>NZ_DATMXX010000087.1:0-2852 GCF_035561255.1 Sporomusa sp.
TCTTCCCAGCCTTTAGTTTTTTTATTTTATATTATCGGGAGGATTTTATGACTACTACGGATCAAAGCAACAACAATCAACTGACTAGAGAATTCAAAGATTTTATTGGCGGGCTGAGTCATGGCATGGCGCTGGTAGGGGTGGCCTCGATTGACCGTTTTGACAATTTCCCCACCGGTCATGGTCCCCGTGATTTTATCGCCGATGCCAATGCGGTTATCGTGATTGCCCTTCCCATTGTCGAAGGGGTAATGGGGCTTGAACATTTTATGGAAAAATCCGAGATCTTCAAGGAGCAGGATACCTATACCAACAACGAGGGAAATACCAAGGTATGGTCGCCACGGGTTGTAGTTCGCGGCCATATTGAAAGCCGTAACAGCCATGAGATTCTCAATATTGAATTGCAGACGTTAAGCATGTACAGCGCCCTGTTTCTTGAAAAAAATGGCTACCGGACGGTATATATGCCGACAACCTACGGCAATACTATGTCCTGGCCCGGCAACCTGGATCGCAGTCTGCCGCGGGCAGCGCCACAGTGGTATGGACCTTTTTCTCACCGGCACGCGGCAGTGGCGGCCGGTCTCGGTGAATTTGGCTTGAATAATCTTTTCCTTACACCGGAATATGGGCCCCGGGTCCGGCTGGTTTCCATTATTACCGCCGCCCCGCTCACCGCCGATCCCGTATTGGAAAACCCAATATGCCTTGGCAAGAAATGCTCCTTGTGTGTCAAGGCCTGTCCGGCGAAAGCCTTTGGCGACATCTATGAAATCGAAATCGCCGGCAAGAAAAACTATCAGGCTAGGATCAGCCAGGATGACTGTGCCAAGTTCAACAAAGTCTGCTACAAAAAGTGTGTAAGGGCCTGCCCGGTAGCACTTAAATTTGGCAAAGCTTAATTTGTATAAAAGATAAAGCATGAGACAGAACCAGTTATGCAAAAGCCAAAAGGGATGGGGACTATTTGTAAAAGTCCTCATCCCTTTTCATCTGTTAAAATTCCGGCTGAATTAAACACCATTAGCAATGAATCTCATTTGCTAATTGTCACCGTTTTACCTCTGTCATTTTAATGGCCCTTGGCATAGCCTTTCCTTCTTTCACCAGTTGATCCCATACCCGATATGTCCTCCTCACCCCCGCCTCCCCATTCCGTGTCAGAAACCGCCCCGACTGCTTATTTTTTTGTTGCAATGCAATATAAATCTGCAAAATCACAGATCACTTTGGCGGCCGGCTGTTTATACACCTCAGCCCGCATTTGTTCTAAGTCATGTACATAATCTTGGTCATCTAGTAAAGTCAGTACCGAAATATCCCTATTCTCAGCATAGTGTAACAGCTCAGATATAGCTTTTGACTGCATTTCGTATGTTATATGGATTTCCACCTCAAATCCCCGCTTAGTAAGTTCCTGGAAGATTAGCTCTTTTTCCCAAAATCTTTTCAAGTCTTCGAAATAAGCAGCAGGGAAATATTTATAAACCCACCAATTTTTCATTTCATGTATGGCAATATTATGCATCTTAAATACGCCTCCCACCTTTAAAACACGCGTTATTTCATTCACCACCTGCGCTTTCTTCGTAAAATGCTGAAAGGCGAAATTATTGACAATATAATCAAAATGATTGGCCTCATACGGCAAATTTTCCGCCAGCCCATGATCAATCGAAACATTCTTATGCTTAATTTTGTTTCTGGCGATATGCAGCATGTCCGCAGAAGCATCCAGTCCATACCAGCAAATAGCAGGATCATCAAAATATTCCCTTTGACGGTAAAGATAGATTCCCGTTCCGCACGCTAAATCAAGAACATGATATTCAGTTAGCCGCTGCCTGGCAATATAGTCTTTTAAGACAACATCCTCATCAATTTTCTGCCTGTATGCATTGTTGTCATAATTACTTGCTATTTGAGAGTAATCTGTAATCTTCATATTTATCTTTTTTGTACTCCTTATCCTTACTGATTCTGCAATTCCGGGAAACCAGCTTTGATCCACATGAGAAGAATACTCTACTGAGCCAAAGATCAGATTGGGGTTCGCGGACACTGTCCGTGTTCGCCCAACAGCACCAATTGCGAAGTCCCCGCCGCCTACGCCGCTTGGATATCGTAAGCGGCATCACCGATGTACGCAATGTCTTTGGGATTATAGTTTCATAGACTAACCACCTTGTAACAACAATAGTATCCTGCTAAGACGTATCCTGTACTTTTTGGGCTTGAGCTATATAAGTCATTATCTTATGTTATTATTTTTTGATAGGCAACAACATCCAAAAGCTGTCCAAATTTCTTCCCAACTTCTTTATAATGAGCACATTTGGCAAAATCGTTTCTTTCAAATAAATTGATGCTTTTAAAATTTTCTCCGCATATCGTTGCAATGAGTACGTGTATATTTTGCTGTTTGGCAATTTTTTCGATGAACTTAACAGCTTGGCTGCCTATCCCGCGGCCGATATAATCCGGCCTTAAATAGACAGTTACTTCAGCAGTTTCATCATAGGCTTCCCGCTTCTTATGTTGAGTCAATATTACATATCCGCTAATTGTTTCACCTGACCTAATGATGAATGTTTTATATTTTGGGTTATCAAAGAATAGCAGTTCCCGCATTTCATCTCTTGCTAAAGCATGTGCATGGAAGGTTGCGTTTGTATTAAGAACATAGTGAGTATAAATTTCCCAAACCGCAGTCAAATGTTCTTCCTTGATTTCATCAAAAATGATGTTTTCCATATTTATCTCTCCCTGAAAGCGCAGAGTTTCTGCCAAAAATTAATGAATCATATCTGTGGTCTTTAAAGGTTTCCTAGCTGTCCAAAGTGCATGAA
>NZ_DATMXX010000088.1:0-3761 GCF_035561255.1 Sporomusa sp.
TGGGAAACTAATAAAGAAAAAGTGAAAGTCCAATTTTACAGAAGGCCTTTGTGTAAAATAATTTCATCTGTTATTGATGCCGGGTTCACTATCGAGAAACTGCTGGAACCTATGCCGACCAATAAATTTAAAGAGTTACAACCTAAGACCTATGAAGAATTAACCCAAAAGCCGCATTTCCTGTTTCTGAGAGCAAGAAGAAGCTAGCGACTGCAAATAAGACAAGCAGGCACCTTTTCGCAAGGTGCCTGCTTCGTTTTGTCGAAACAACCCTTGTTGGCTGAAAAAAATCCTGTGGCGCAACAAGGTGTTTGGCATTGAAATATCGAAAAAAAGATGTAATCAGAAAAATAGATCGTATAAAGTCGAAATAGTTAAGAGATGAGGTATTTGGTTGCAGGCTTTGGCATTATGGCTAGACAAAACCTTGAGCAGAATTTTTCTTGCTTTGCTGATATTTATATCAGGTTTATTAATTGCTGTCGGATTTATTACAAATAAATTTGAAGCAAATATCTATGATTACCGGCGGCAGGAACTCAAGCGCATTACTGAGGTTGCCCGGCATTCGATTGAGCCTGTTATTATACAGTACCGCACCGGGGAATTATCCCGGCAGGCAGCGTTACACAAAGTCCGGGATAGTGTCCGGACGATGACCTATAGTGATATATTTGGCGCAAACTATGTATTTATGAGCTCTTATCAAGGGATTATGCTTGTGCAGCCGTTTGAACCAAGCCTGGAAGGCAGTGATCAAAGCCAGCTTAAAGATGCACACGGCTTGCCGATTATTAGCTTGCTTATTGATAAAGCACGTCAGGGTGAGGGCTATGTTAGCTATGATTATCATCCACCTGGGCGCGTCCAGCCGCAGCAGAAGGTGTCTTATGTAATCGGTATTCCTGAACTTGAGGCCTATGTCGGGACTGGTATGTATGTTGAGGATATTCAAACAAGCTACCAAGAATTCCAGTTACAACTTCAGGGAGTATTCCTACTGTTCTTTTTACTGGTAATGGCGGCCCAGTATATGTTGCTGCAGCCGATGTTTAGCAGCTATCAACTGTTAATACAGGCTTTCGATCGATTAAAGAACTATTCGGAGGAAGCCTTAATGCTTTCTCCCTTAACCTATCGTAAAGGCTCGGAGGCCGAAAGGCTGGTCACCGGGTTTAATACCATGTTGGCCGACATGTGGGCAAAAAATGCAGCCATGCTGCAGGCACACGAGGAATTAACCCAAAGTCATGAAGAATTAACAGCCGGTAATGAGGAACTTATCGCTTTATACACAGAGTTAACAGCTGCTAATGAGTTGCTGCAAAAAAGCGAAGACCGGTACCGTTTGGCTATGGAAGGTGTTAATGATGTTATTTATGATTGGGATCTAAGTACAAATAAAATAACGTTATCAGGGCGCTGGAACGATGTCCTGGGGCTCAATGCCACCGAGGGTGTTGATATCCAAATCTTCTGGGAAGCAAGGATACACCCGGAGGATATAACAGTTCGGACACAGGCGATGGCTGAGCATTTTGCAGGAGAAACACCATTTTATGCTGCTGAATACCGTGTTATGAACCAAGCCGGGGAATATTTTTGGGTATTATCACGGGGGAAAGCTCTGTTTAATCTAGCAGGCGGCGTAATCCGCATGGCAGGATCTTTTACTGATATTAGTGAGCATAAACGACGGGAGGCAGAAATCTGGAGATTGGCTTACCGGGATTCCCTAACCGGACTTGCTAACAGGCGGCTCTTAACTGAACGACTGCGTAGTGAACTGGTACTGGCTCAAAACGGTCAGGGCTGCGGCGCCATGCTTTATCTTGACCTGGACAATTTTAAGCTTGTTAATGACTCCTGCGGTCATATTCAAGGTGACCAGCTTCTTATTGAAGTTGCCGGCACGCTTGTAAAAATAGTTGATGAACATCATTTAGTGGCCCGTTTGGGTGGTGATGAGTTTGTGGTATTACTGACAAATGTTTGCCAGATCACAGAGGTCTCTCAGTATGCGGCAAAGCTCCTTAAAGCATTAGCACAAGAAGTTAATTTAGGTGCCCATCCTTTTTTTCTATCTGTTAGCATCGGGATAGCATGTTATCCTCTTAATGGCACTGAAGTTGATGAGATACTAAAGAATGCCGATACGGCGCTTTATGCCGCTAAAAGCGCCGGCAAGAACAGCTATCGTTTCTTCGCGGCTTCGATGCAGGAAACCCTGATTCAAAAACTCAAAATGGAGCGCAGTTTGCGGATCGCAGTGAGCAAGGAAGAGTTTTTGCTGTATTTTCAACCGATAGTGCACTTAGCTACAGGACGGGTTTCCGGATTCGAGGCTTTATTACGCTGGAATAATCCCCAAAGAGGCCTGATATCTCCGGGAGAGTTTATTCCGTTAGTGGAAGAGTCCGGGCTAATTGTCCCTATTGGCAATTGGGTTATGCAGACTGCCTGTACATTTGCCCGCAAACTAAGTGATATGGCGTATGCTCATATTTATGTTGCCGTTAATGTTTCGGTTAAACAGCTTGCCTGTGATGATTTTGTAGCGATGGTTAAGTCAGCCTTACATGAGGCCGCAATACCGGCTACTATGCTGGAGCTTGAGATTACTGAAACAATATTGATGAATTCGGAATGCTTTAATACCAATATTGCGAAACTCAAGGAGCTAAAAGACATCGGAGTCCGCATTGCCCTTGATGATTTTGGGACAGGATATTCCTCGTTGACTTATCTAAAGCAATTACCGATTGATGTCGTAAAGATTGATAAGGCGTTTGTGGATGATTTGACCGCTGGTGAAAAGAATGTCCCGCTTATGGGTTCTATCATAGCCCTGGCCCATAATTTGGGACTAGAGGTAGTTGCTGAGGGCGTGGAGACAAAAGAACAGTGTGATTTGCTGCGAGCATGGCAGTGTGATTCTATCCAAGGCTATTTGATTAGTCATCCTGAGCCGGCAGCAGTAGCGTTGGCGAAGTTGCAGACCGATCAATTCAGCGGTTCATTAGAATAGGAGTATCACTAGGTTCTTGGGCCGGACACAATAAAGAATCCTGGCAATTTGTGAAATTGACAGGATTCTTTTTGTATGTAATAAGTATGGGAAGTATATCAGAGCACAAGTGTCATATCAAACCACTGAGATCCACCATGTGTGGATTGTGAGACTCCATTATTCATATAACCAAACGATTCATAATAATGTACTAACCGATCCTTACAAGTCAGAATGACGCTGCCGCGACCGGTATTCCTGGCGATCTGAATAAAATTCTGCATTAGCTGGGACGCAATTCCCTGCCTGCGGTATTCCGGAATTACATCCAGCCCAAAGACAGTTAGGTTTTTACCCTGTGGTATATGATGTTTCGTACTATGAAACAGGTCATCATAGATAAAGGAATTGTTGGTGGCACAGCCGTTAATAAACCCAATCAGAATTCCATCTGCTTCAGCTACCAGAAAGGATTCAGGGAAAGCTGCGATCCTCTCCCTGAATGATTCCCGTGATGCAGCTTCTGATGGCGGAAAACAGATTTTCTCTATTTCAGTTATCCGGTCCAGATCTTCTGGCAGAGCTGCTCGAATTGCTACCTCTATCATAGGTATCCTCCTCTAAGATATAATCCAGCATTGCATTTGCTTTAGAATTGATTATATCACGGAGCGCTATAAACCGTCTCCTTGTTCTCTTTTAACACCGGTTTTTATACATTTTTGAAAGGGTTTGTTAGTAGAAGGTCGAA
>NZ_DATMXX010000089.1:0-9117 GCF_035561255.1 Sporomusa sp.
CATGAAAATTCCTGCTGTCACGTATAGTTTCCCCTTATCTTACACATAATGGTAATAACAAATATCTAACAGGAGCTGTGGCATGCTAAATAACATTTTAAGTTTCCCGGGGCTAAATAAATTGTCCCCTGTTAAACCCCCTCCTGCCCCTGAACCTGCAAAAGAGTCCAGATTTAATATTACCCAGCCAAGTGCGGTCTATGACCTGGCTATGTCTGTACGCAATCTCGTCCAAAACGCCAAAACTGATGGACATGAGATTGTAGTATTATGTATCGGTACTGACCGTTCAACTGGTGATTCCCTTGGCCCGTTAACAGGTACTAAGCTTAAAAGTATCAATTTATTCCCACATATCTATGGCACCCTGGATGATCCTGTTCATGCTACTAACCTTGAAGCCATGCTTAAGTCTATTAACACCACTTTCACTGCCCCTTTTGTCATTGCCGTAGATGCCTGCTTGGGTAAACTTGAGAATGTGGGCTATGTCACACTAGGCCAGGGTTCACTCAAACCGGGTGCTGCCGTCAATAAAGACCTGCCACCTGTTGGCAATGCATATATCACCGGCATTGTCAATGTCGGCGGATTTATGGAACACCTGGTACTGCAGAGTACACGTCTCAATTTGGTCATGAAAATGGCAGATACAATTGCCCATGGTTTATCTTTTGGCTTAGGTCGTCCCCAAAGCCATTCACAATAATAGCTGGCATACGAAAACCCAGGATACTCGACAGAGTGTCCTGGGTTTTATTTTGGGGTTATTCAGCATCTTCGCTACTTGGCAACTCCTTGAGCATCTGGCAGGCGCCGCGGAATACTGCGCCCTCGTTAATAGTTAACGTACCTACCTTGATATCGCCATACACCTTGGCTGTAGGAAGAAGTTCCAATTTGTCCGAGACTTCAATATTACCGGTTACCATACCGGCAACAATTACGTTACAGGCTTTCAATTGGGCCTGCATGCGGCCGCTTTCACCAACAACAATATCCCCGGCAGTAATAAGTTCTCCTTCGTGCTGGCCGTCAATACGAATCGTGCCCTGCGAGTTTATACATCCTTTAAATGAGGTATCTCGACCAATAATCGTTCCAACTTGATCACTCATGCTGATTGCTTGTTTTTTACTGCCAAACATGGTTGCGGGTCCCCCTCATAAGAAACTTGACGGATTAACCGCCGTGCCGTTCACGCGGATTTCATAATGGCAATGTGACCCGGTGCTGAGACCGGTGTTCCCCATATAAGCCACGATCTCGCCTTTTTTGACTTTTTGCCCTGGAGTAACCAATAGTTCAGAGTTATGACCATAAATAGTAACAATCCCGTTACCATGGTTAATTTCAACCATTTTTCCGTAACCGCCGTACCAACTGCTACTGGCAACTACGCCATCAGCAGTAGCAACAATCGGCGTACCGGTATCATTGGCAATATCAATACCTGGATGCCAGTCACTGCCCCAGCCCAAGGGCGAGCTACGCCAACCAAAGCGGGAGGTAATGTCACCACTCGTAGGCCAGATAGACGGGGTCGCCGCTAAGCGTTCATTTTTTTCGATTAACGAATTTTTTAAACTTAAGAGGCTTTGTTCCCTTTCTTTGACAGAGCTTCCAAGATCTTTGACCAGATTACTCAGTTCATTAATACTAGGCTTACTTTCCGGACCACCCTGCCCACTGTGGTTTCCGACCCTAACAGGAGCTGAGCGGGAGGTTGATGTTGCATCTTCACTATTTACCAGTCGGCGCAGATCAGCGTCAAGTTGATTCAATCGGGTCATATCTTCCTGCAGTTGAGCTGTCGTTTTCGCAAGCTCCTCAAGTTCTGAATACTGCTTGCTGTTTACTTCCCTTAGCTGAGTTAATTCCGTTTTTTCCTGGGTGGCTACATTAGCCTGATAACGATAATTAAGCATCGTGCCTGACAGTATTGTAAGACAAATACCCAGCGCTGCGGCTGCATATTTGACTGTTTTGATTGGTATGCGGACACTTAATACAGATTTGGCGTGATGGGGCACAATCATCAAAGTATATTCGCGTCTATCAGGTTTTGGCGTTTTTTGATTCAATAATATCACCTTCTTGTATCTACTTTTACACCTGATTTGGTATTATTCGCCAAAACTCGCTAAAATCCTGCCCATTTATGAACTTTTTCCCACTGCTTTATCCAACGCACCTTTTTCTTCATCTGTCAGGTAATAGGTCGATTCACCCTTGACTACCGGTTTGGCGTATACCCGAGACTCATTTCGCCCATAAATACTTGACAATACAACCCCGTTCTTTTTCCCGTCCAGTAAAGCAAGAGCAAAGCTTAGATCACTGCCGGTATCCTCGAAAGCATTAAACCGGACGACTCCAACATACTGGATAGATGCTGCCGTAATTGTGTCCAGACGGCGACACTCACCCTCAAGGCGGTTAACTTTATCCACTGCCTGGCGGACTTCTTCGACATGATGGACAAGTAGCCTTTCGATGTTAACACCATCCATGCCTGCCATCATTCTTTGATAGCGTCTATTCAATCTGCTCATTTTCATATTGATGTTGATAAAAACGATAAGTGCCACAAAAATCAACACAGTTAACCCAAGCAAAATATAAGGAAGATTTGTTGTAATGAATACTGTATACTGAGACAAGTCCATAGCTGTCATTGTATCACCTTTCCTCTAATCTGCGAAAACTAGTAACTCTGCTACATTGCTGGCCAAAGATAAGCGATGACAGCTGCAGCGGGGATTGCCGGCAACAAGTTTGCCAGCTTTATATTTTTTAGTTCCAGCATTAGTATGCTCACCCCAACAATAAGAATGCCGCCGGTTGCAGTCATTTCCTTAATTACACTGTCAGAAAGTACTGCACTGAAAAAGCCGGCAAGCAGGGTAATCAGGCCTTGATATATTAAAACTGAAATACTGGAAAACATTACTCCAATACCCATGCTGGAAGTAAATACGATTGCGGTAATACCGTCTAGCAATGATTTTGCATACAATGTACTTGTGTCGCCGCTCAGTCCATCTTGAATCGCCCCAACAACAGACATCGCTCCAATACAATATACCAGGCTGGCAGTAACAAAACCGTGACCAATACTGCTTTGATCTGCTTTATTGGAACTACCAAGTTTCAATGACAACCACTCACCCATATTGACAAGACCCTTATCAATATTAAGTGCTTCACCAAACACTGCACCGATTGCTAAGCCTAAAATAACGATAAGAATATTTTCTGTTTTGAAGGCCATTTGCAAACCGATAACCCCAACTGCCAACGCCATGCCATGCATGATCGTATTTTGATATTTCTCCGGAATGCCGCGTTTTAACGCCAGCCCCACCCCTGATCCGGCAAGTACGGCGGCAGCATTAACGATGGTACCCTTCATTTCTATAATCCTCCTTGAGCAGCCAGCTTCCGTACAGCAGCAATTGCCAGACTAATCTCTGCCGGTGTATTGAAATACCCTGGACTAAACCGCACTGTTCCTGTCTTGAGCGTACCTAGTGTCTGATGGGCCCAGGGAGCACAATGTAGTCCGGAGCGGCAAGCAATGCCGTATTCCCGATCAAGGGCATGAGCAACCAAACCGCTATCCTTGCCGTTCACAGTAAACGATACTACGGCGGTGCGTCCGGCATTATCTATAGGACCGTGAATTTTTACGGTCTCAATATCATTTAGGCCTGCAAGCAGTAATTGGGTTAGTTCCAGTTCTTTAGCTTGTATTTTTTTTCGCCCTGTAGTCAAGATAAACTGGACACCGGCTTTCAGCCCGGCAATCCCCGGCGTATTGGGCGTACCACTCTCCAGCCGGTCAGGCATAAACTCAGGCTGACGGTCTGATTCAGACAGACTGCCGGTTCCACCAACCCTTAGCGGTGCAACGGCTACCCTTTCATTGACATATAAACCCCCGGTTCCCTGCGGCCCCAATAAACCCTTGTGGCCGCTGAATGCCAGTATATCAATCCCCATAGCGGCAACATCAATTGACTCAACCCCAGCCGTCTGAGCTGCATCAACAATCAAAGTCACACCTGACTGCCTGGTCATTTCTCCAATCTCAGCTACAGGCATAACCGTGCCGGTGACATTAGAAGCATGGCTCATAATTACAGCTTTAGGTTTGTTTCTAAGAGCTGCCTGCATTGCTCCCAGATCAAGTTGTCCGTTGCAGGAACAGGGGACAACGCTGACATTTACCCCTTTTGCTTCAACAAAACGAACTGCCCTGGCTACAGCATTGTGTTCCATGGCTGTTGTAACAATTGTATCACCAGGGCATAACAGCCCAAACACAGCCATACTGATAGCATCTGTAGCATTATGGGTAAATACAATTTGATTGGCATCATCAATGGCAAATAATTCGGCCAGCGCTTCGCGCGCTTCATAGAGTAACAAACTGGCTTGCCGCGCCATACTATGACCACCACGCCCGGGATTTGCGCCCATTGTTCTTAAACAGCTATCAACGGCCTGATAGACAACCTCTGGTTTAGGCCAGGTAGTAGCCGCATTATCAAGATAGATCAAGCTCATTCGCTCCTAATCTTCAAGTATCATCCGGGCCAGCGGGAATGGTTCAAGGGCCCGGTACAAAATGCCATGGACCTGGGCAATTAATAGTCCATAATTGACTATTGGCACCCCCGCCTCCCTGGCCATTGCCAGGCGATATAACATTTCCCGCCGGTTAAGCATGCATGCGCCGCAGTGTACAATAAGCTTATATTTCTTCAAGTCTGGGGGAAATGTACTGCCGGAAAACCATTCAAACTCCAGCTCTCCGCCCACTGCTTGTCTGAGCCAGCGGGGAATTTTCACCCGGCCAATATCATCAGCCTGACGGTGATGTGTACAACCTTCGGAAACAAGCACCTTATCTCCAGGCTGTAGGGCCTCAATAGCTTTAGCCCCGGTTACCAGCGTCTCAAGATCACCTTTGTGTCGCGCCATTAAAATTGAAAATGAGGTAAGCATAACACCAGGCGGGGTGTCTGCGCCCACCTTCATAAACTCCTGCGAGTCAGTGACAACCATCCGCGGCGGGCTTTTTAACCCCTCCAAGGCTTCTTTTAACTCACGCTCTTTAACAACAACAGCACAGGCATCATTATCTAAAAGATCCCGGATTGTCTGAACCTGGGGCAGAATTAGGCGGCCTTTGGGTGCAGCCAGATCAATAGGTACAACCAATACAACGGTATCTCCCGGCGACACCAAGTCACCAATAACCGGCGGCCCTTCCCAATTATCCGGGGCCAAAGTAATAATTAAACGTTTTAATTCTTCAATACCCTGACCGCTTTTTGCACTAATACTACTTAGCGGCAAGTCCAGCAGGGCACCCCATTTTGCCAGAATATCGGATGCAATTGATATAAAATCACTTTTATTGACAACTGCCGCGATGGGTATGCCGCGCTTGCGGATATCTTTTACAAGCTCCTGCTCAAATTCAGTAACCCCTTGTTCTGGCTCGATGACTACCACGGCTAAATCGGCCTTATTAAGCACCTGCATGGTTCGCTCAACCCGTAGCAAGCCTAAATCACCGACATCATCAATGCCGGCTGTATCAATAATCATAACAGGCCCAATCGGCAATATTTCCATGGCTTTATATACGGGGTCAGTAGTTGTCCCAGGCACAGCAGAAACCAGCGCAATATCCTGGCTGGTAAGGGCGTTTATTAAACTTGACTTACCGGCATTGCGCCGTCCGAAGATCGCAATATGCAGCCGCGAACCCTTGGGAGTTTCTTGCATATGGTTATCCCCCTCCTTATCTCACTTTTGTGCGCCGGCAATTCCTGGCCGCGTCATCGCCCTGGGGTCCAGAATGGCATCAATTTGCAGTTCTGGCAAAACAGCTAATTCCAGCGCCGCCTGGCGCACAGTCACACCTGTTGCCAAGGCCAGGCGGGCAACCTTTGAGGCCAGATCATACCCGATATGTGGAACCAAAGCCGTAACACTGACCTGACTGCCTGCCAATAACGCCTGGCACCGCTCAGAATCTGCAACTATACCTTGAATACAAAATTCATTTAGAACCTTTACTGCATTCGTTAATACCGACAGGCTTTCTAACAGATGATGCGCAATTAATGGCATAAATGGATTTAGTTCAAGCTGGCCTGACTGCGCCGCTATGGTAATCGCCATGTCTGAGGCCATAACATGAAAAGCAACCTGGTTAATCGCTTCCGGGATAATTGGATTTACTTTACCAGGCATAATTGAAGAACCAGCCTGCCGTTCCGGCAGCTTTATCTCCCCCAGTCCAGCCCGGGGGCCTGAAGAAAGCAGCCTAAGATCATGGGCAATCTTACCCAGATTAACTGCCAAGGCTTTAAGCAAGCCGGATACCTCAACAAAAACATCAGCATTCTGAATAACATCAATCATGTTTTCGGCTCTGGCCAAACCGATACCGGCATATTGCCGTACCCTGTCATTTACCATAAATATGTACTTCCGGTCAGCATTAAGTCCGGTCCCAATAGCTGTGCCGCCTAAGGCTGCCTGGCGCAAACGCTCTTCAACTTTATAGAGCCGCCAGCGGTCGCGGGAAACCGCACCTGCATAGGCGCTAAACTCCTGCCCTAACATGACAGGTACCGCATCCTGCATTTCGGTGCGGCCAACCTTTATAACCCCGGCAAATTCAGCTTCCTTAGCCTGCAATGCCTCCTGCAGCGCAGCACAGCCCTCACTTAGTGGTTTAAGCAACCATATTGCTGCAATTCTAAGGGCGGTTGGATAAACATCATTTGTAGATTGATGCATATTAACATGATTAAGGGGATGTACGATATCATAATCGCCAGGCCGCCCGCCTAAAAGTTCAATAGCCCGGTTGGCAAGCACTTCATTGACATTCATATTGGTTGAAGTTCCGGCTCCACCCTGCAATGCATCAACAACAAATTGATCACACCATTTACCATGCATTACCTCATCTGCTGCAATGGCAATCGCTTGCGCCATCTCTTTGGATAAATAGCCTAATTCAGCATTGACTTCTGCTGCTGCTTTTTTTATTAAGGTAATTGCTTTGATTAGAAAGTAAGATACTTTATAGCCTGATAGCGGAAAATTCTCTATTGCCCGCAATGTATGAATTCCATAGTACACATCAGCAGGAACTTCCCGTTCTCCTAGCAAATCCGTCTCTACCCGCATATCTACGTACCCCCATCTGGTTGGAGTCCAAAGCGATTTGTTTCACGTGAAACATTCTTCGTTTTACACTACAAGCTGTCCATGAAATTTAGTGCTAGCCGCTTCTTGCCGGCTGGACAGCATTTCGATAATCCGTTCTAGGTCTTCAGAAGAATAATATTCAATTTCAATTTTACTCTTTAATTTTCCAGGTTTAATCCGAACCTGAGTACCAAGCATCATTTTTAAACGATCTTCAAATTCGTTCATAAAGAATTGGTTATCGTCATCAACCTGAGTCTGATCAACTTTAGCCTCTTTTTTTGTGGGCGAACGCCGAGCAGCAAGACGGCGTACCAATTCTTCCGAATCCCGGGCCGATAAGTCCTCCTCGACAATCTGTTTGGCCGCCTCAAGTTGTAATTCAGGTATTTCCAAAGCTAACAATGGTCTGGCTTGTCCCATAGATAATGTTCCACGTGAAACAAAATCCCGAATCTCTGGCTGCAGATTAAGTAAACGTACAATATTAGCAATCATTGAACGACTGCGTCCAATCTTTTGGGCTACTTCTTCCTGGGTTAATCCAAACTCCTCCATAAGCCGCCGGAAAGCCATTGCTTCTTCAATTGGATTGAGATTCTGACGTTGTAGATTCTCAATTAAGGCAATCTCCATCATCTCAGCATCTGTATAATCACGCACCACCGCCGGAATTTGTTTCAACCCGGCTAACTGCGAGGCCCGCCACCGCCGCTCACCAGCTACTAATTCATAGCCGCTAAGTGTCTTGCGCACAATAACCGGTTGAATAACACCATGTTGCTTAATCGATTGTGCCAGCTCAGCTAAGGTCTCTTCATCAAACTCCTGCCGGGGCTGATGCGGATTAGGAACAATATCTTTGATTGTAATCTCATTCGTGTCAGTCTCTCCGCTTGTTTCAACAGACGCAGGCGAGCCAAACAAGGCATCTAATCCTCGTCCCAATCCTCGTTTACTCATCACCAATCACCTCACGCGCTAAATCAAAATATACCTCTGTCCCTTTAGACTTGGGATCATATTTTATCACAGGCTGTCCGTGGCTGGGTGCCTCACTTAAGCGTACGTTCCGTGGAATAATAGTTTGATACACTTTATGCCGAAAATGATTTTTAACTTCATCGACAACCTGGATAGATAGATTAGTACGGGCATCAAACATAGTAAGCACGACCCCTTCAAGGGTCAAAACCGGATTTAAATTCTTTTGTACTAAGCTCACCGTACTCATTAATTGAGTTAAGCCTTCCAATGCATAAAACTCGCATTGGATAGGGACAAGGACCGAGTTAGCGGCCGTCAACGAATTAATCGTGAGTAAGCCTAATGAAGGAGGACAGTCAATCAGGACATATTCATAGCTGAATTTGGCTTTATCCAGAGCCCTTTTTAGTTTACCTTCACGCGACATCATCGATACAAGCTCAATCTCAGCCCCAGCCAGTTGAATGGTTGCCGGCAGCAACTTAAGATTAGGAATTTGTGTCTGGAGCACAATTGTTTCAAGCGGCACGTCATTCACCAAAGCATCATAGACACACCGTTTAATTGATCCTTTATTGAATCCCAATCCGCTGGTGGAGTTACCCTGCGGGTCAATATCAATAAGCAACACCTTTTTACCCAATTCAGCCAGGCAAGCCGACAGATTAACTGCAGTCGTGGTCTTGCCTACTCCTCCTTTTTGATTGGCGATAGCAATCACTTTTACCAAACTAGTTCACCTCAAATAGATTGTTCCATTAGAATTGTTTCATCCTTTCATTCTCCTACATATGCTTAATTTCCTGCCAATATTTTTTTGATATGAAAATCTTGGTGGATTAAAGCATAGAAACCAATAATTATTTGTAAATCCGGAAATATCACAGC
>NZ_DATMXX010000090.1:0-3303 GCF_035561255.1 Sporomusa sp.
GTCTATCTTTATATAGTCGCTGACATAGCTTAAGTCTCCTTTCGCATCTCTTACTTTATATAAGTTTACATTTATACTATATTATGATTTAGGACATGTGAGTGTTACCCAAGGAAATCAAAGTCTAGAAACATCATGCATTCTGTCCTATTTGGGAGACCTTGTGCCAATATGAGTTATTTCGTCATATAATGGAACATTCAAAGGTATTGAGGAATAGTAAGGAAGTATTATTGATTCTTAGTTAATTCTCAGGAGGCGATTGTTATTGCAAACACTGCTTATTACAGGCGGCGCCGGCTTTATCGGCAGTAATTTTGTTCATTATATTATGGCAAATACCAATTGCCAAATTATCAATCTTGATAAGCTGACCTATGCGGGTAATCTAAACAATTTAAAATCCATACTCCAGCATCCCCGCCACATTTTTATCAAAGGATCAATTCAGGACCGGATGCTGGTAAAACAATTGCTTGATCAATATCAGCCAGACGGAGTGGTCCACCTGGCAGCCGAATCCCATGTGGACCGGTCAATTGACGGGCCGGGAGAATTTATCCAAACCAACATTGTGGGAACTTTTGAATTGCTGGAGTGCGTTCGTGATTATTGGTCTAGGCAAGATGCCACACAGAAAGCCGCTTTTCGCTTTCTTCATATATCTACTGACGAGGTTTACGGCTCTCTAGGGCCAACAGGCTATTTTACTGAAGAAACAAAGTATGCGCCTAATTCGCCATATTCTGCATCCAAGGCCGCATCAGATCACTTGGTGCGGGCTTATTTTCACACTTACGGCTTACCGGTGCTAATTACTAACTGCTCTAATAACTATGGTCCTTACCAATTTCCTGAAAAGCTCATACCTTTGATGATACTTACTGCGCTAAAAGATGAACCGTTACCTATATACGGAGATGGCAGCAATATTCGGGACTGGCTCTTTGTTCGTGATCACTGTAGTGCAATCTTAAAAGTTCTGACACAAGGACAGCCCGGAGAAGTCTATAATGTCGGTGGCAATAACGAGAAGACTAATTTGCAGGTAGTCCAAGGTATCTGTGATTTGCTGGATAAATTGAAGCTGCGCCTGAAAGGTGGCAGTTATCGTGAATTAATTACTTTCGTTAAAGATCGCCCAGGTCATGATCGCCGCTATGCAATTGATTCTTCAAAATTAAAGGCAGAGTTTGCCTGGGTTCCCGAAGAATCTTTTGAAACCGGATTGTTCAAAACAGTTAAGTGGTATCTGGATAATCTGGATTGGTGCCAAAGTATTAAATCAGGCAGTTGTCGTGGGTAAGAGTCTTGGGTTTATAAAGTGAGACTTAGCTTCAGGTGGGGTTTTAACCCCGTCTGAAGTTTAGTCGACCTTATCCAGGGACTTAGACGCTATTAACTACCGCTTACAAAAGCGGGAGTCTTAGAGTGACTTAGTCATCGGATAAACGGCTAGGAGTGTTGAGTATGATCAAGAAGGGAATTATCTTGGCCGGCGGTTCCGGTACAAGGTTGTATCCGTTGACCAAAGTAATAAGCAAACAATTGATGCCTATTTATGACAAGCCTATGGTCTATTATCCACTAACTACGCTTATGTTGGCAGGGATATCTAATATACTGGTTATTTCAACTCCGCAAGATTTGCCGTTATATGAGCAGCTTCTCAAAGACGGAACACAATGGGGGATAAATATCTGTTATGCAGCGCAGCCCTATCCGGAGGGGATTGCCCAGGCATTTATTGTTGGGCAGGATTTTATTGAGGATAAAGGCTGCAGCCTAGTGTTAGGGGACAACATTTTTTATGGTGATGGCCTTGCGGTCAAACTTCAACAAGCGGCCAGTAAGGAAGCAGGCGCAACTGTCTTTGGGTATAGGGTCAACAATTCGGAACACTACGGTGTAGTTGAGTTTGATAAAACGGGTAGAGCTATAAGCATTGAAGAAAAGCCGGTACAGCCTAAATCGAACTATGCAGTAACAGGACTATATTTTTATGATCATCAGGTAGTTGATATGGCGAAAGCGCTCAAACTAAGTGCCAGAGGCGAACTTGAGATTACCGATATAAATAGACTTTATCTCAGGCAAGGTCAACTCAAAGTTGAGCGTTTGGGGCGGGGGGTTGCGTGGCTTGATACAGGAACGCATAGGTCACTTCTTCAGGCAGCAAATTTTATTGAAACAATTGAGCAAAGACAAGGATTAAAAATAGCATGTCCTGAAGAAGTTGCTTTCCGTATGGGCTATATTTCTGTTGAGCAATTATTAAAAATTGCCGACTCCTACAGAAATAATGGTTATGGCGAATATCTATTAAACCTGGCACAGGGGGAGGCCGCTCAATGAGGTGTTATGAAACGTCTTTGCCGGATGTAAAGATTTTTGAACCTGAGGTATTTGAAGATAGTAGGGGCTTTTTTATGGAAACTTGGAACTCAGCCCGTTATTTACAGTGGGATATCCCAACCAATTTTGTTCAAGATAATTTATCGTTGTCCACAAAAGGAATTCTACGGGGGCTTCATTATCAGCAGCCTAATCCGCAGGGTAAGTTGGTGTATGTATTGCAAGGAGAAGTTTTTGATGTGGCCGTAGATATAAGATACGGGTCGCCTACCTTTGGCCACTGGGTTGGTATAATTTTATCCGCACAAAACCGGCGCCAGATGTATGTACCAGAGGGCTTTGCACACGGCTTTTGCGTAATGAGTGAAACGGCTTTGTTTGCCTATAAATGTACAGACTTTTATTCACCACCAAGTGAAAGGGGAATTTTTTGGAATGATCCGGATTTAAAAATAAACTGGCCTATATCGCATCCTACCTTATCGGAAAAGGATAAACAGCATTTACAACTTAGAGACATTGCGGTAGAGTATCTGCCGGTATATCGTTAGGTGACAGTATGAGAATAGTTGTTACTGGCGGCACAGGGCAGCTAGGGAAGGCTTTTGCTTCTTTAGCACACTTATATACCGGACAAATGTTTATATTGGGATCAAGGGACATGGATGTTACAATTGAGCGACAGGTCATTGACGTTTTCAATCAGATATTACCGGATGTTGTTATACATGCCGGGGCTTACACTGCTGTTGATGCTGCAGAAACAGCACAAGATGAAGCTTTCAGGTTAATATGTTTGGTACCCGTAACGTTGCTGCTGCTTGTTTAAACTATAATAGCAAATAACTTCCGTCTCTGGCAGGATGCACTTGTCGAATATATAAATATAGAGGATATGTGAATATACTAGGCTAAGAATCGTTTGAGCATGATGAGTTCAAGCGGTTT
>NZ_DATMXX010000091.1:0-11518 GCF_035561255.1 Sporomusa sp.
GTCCCATGTGCCGCAGCAATGGGATCTATATAGTTTTGGTGAAACCAGCAAAGTGGTCAAGCCGTTCCGGGTGCTCAGCATCAGCCAGGACCAGGATTTGCGGCGCAAAATATCCTGCATTGAATATATTGAGGCAGTCTATACGGAGGCATCGGATATACCGGAAGTCAACTACAGCGCGCTTGAGACAACAACCGAAATCAGCAATGTAAGTGTGGCGGAAGAAACCTACCTGCAAAAAGACGGCACGATGGCTTCCAATCTGAATGTAGCATGGAGCATTCCACGTGATAAACTGGTTAGCGGCTATAAAGTTTTGTACAGCAGCGACAATGGGCAAACCTGGAGCGAATGGGCAACCGGCATAACAGCACTCAGTACCAAAATTATCGGCGTTAAAACCCAAACGACCTATTTAGTAAAGGTTTGTACCATTAGTTATGTTGGCGTTGTCTCAAACGGGATTGTATCCATTTCGGTATATGTTACCGGCAAAGACGCTTACCCCTCTGACGTGGCCGGTCTGTCTGCTAATATAAGCCCGAGCGACTGCACAAAAATAACTCTCACGTGGCCTGCCGTCACCGATATCGACCTTCGTGGCTACCAACTGATGGAAGGAAGCACAGTCCTAACGCCTACGCCGATATCAGACACGCAGTACATCTATACCGCGACTCAAAGCCGCGTCCATAATTTCAGCGTTAGGGCCATTGACAACAGCGGCAATCCATCAGAGATACCGGCGACAGAATCCATAAGTATTATCGTAGAACCGACACAGGTGGCTGGTTTTTCTGTTGTCATCCAGGAAACGGACAGGAGTAAATTATTATTATCCTGGACGGCCAACAGCGAAAAAGATATTGCCTACTACGAAATTCGCACGGGCAATACCGATTGGGATGCAGCAACAGTAATCGCGACACAACTAAAGGCAACCAGTTACTTGCACTCCTTAACGGCAGAAGGCAGTCAGACATTTATGATTCGGGCGTATAATGTTTCGGGAAAGGATAGTCTAATTGAGTCATCCAAAACAGTGCAAGTTATATTGCGTCCAGATACACCCATCGGGTTAGTTGTAGAGCAAGATCCCCAAAACCGTAGCATTGCTATATTGTCATGGAATGCTAGTCCTGGCAAAGACATTGAAGGCTATCAAATCACGGTGGGCAGTCAGATCTATTTTACGCGCGAACTTTTCTACCGCTATACGCTACCGACTAGCGGCACTTATAACTTTAGTATCAGGGCAAAAACGGTGGCAGCAAACTACTCAAACGCTGCAAATATCAGCCTTACAGCTATGATTGACCCCTACGATGTTACCGGATTTGCGGCCCAACAGAGCATTACAGACCGTACTATTGTTACCTTGATATGGGATAATCCCATATCCAAGGACGTAGCATATTTCGAAATTCGCATGGGCAATAATTGGGATACTGGGCAAGTTATCGCAAGTCGGGCCACAGGGACATTCCACGAGGTACAGGTATTAGACGAAAATCGACATACTTTCTTCATCAAGGCTTTGTCTGTTGCAGGAAACTATAGTCAGAATGCAGCAGAGGTTGAAGGCATATTTAATCTAAATCCTTCGCCCGTGTCGAATATCAAGATCAGTCAGAACCCCAATGACCGAAGTCAGCTAATTATCACATGGACAGGTATCAGTGAAAGTGACTTAGCTTTTTATGATGTCCGTATTGGTTACGAGTGGGATACCGCGACAAAAATAGCTGAAACCAAGGAAACCCGTTGGACACACCAAACTGACAATACCGGAGATATCAAGGCCATGATTAAGTCAAAAAATGCAGCAGGGTTTTACTCCGATGAAGTTTATGAACACTACTATTCCACTGTAGAGCCTGGGACAGTAACAGGGCTTGTCGCTATACAAAATGGTGAGTATGTAGAACTATTTTGGGATAAACACAGTGAGTCTGATGTTGTAGCCTATGAGATTACCGAGGGTGCAAGTTTTGATATGGGCCAGTTAGTAGTTTCAGGCGTTACCACAACTGAGTATAAGGTCAAGGTTGATACCGAGCGCAACTATTATTACCATGTTAAGGCGATTAACAGAGCATTGAAATACTCGCAAATCGCTGCATCTTATGGGGTGTATGTCGGTAATTTACCTGTGAAAAACATCATACAGGAATATGACGAAATTGTCCTACAGACGGGGACTAAGTACAATGCCGAGTTTGGGCCTAGCTTAATCAATTGGTCGAATATGGGCGGTAGATTTAGTGATTATCCAACGACTAAGTTTAGTGATGTTGGCGGGCAGACGGTATTAAAATTAAAGCAAGTCAATCTACTTGATACTCCAACAAAAAGAATACCAGCAGTTTATAATAATTACCCTGCAAACATCACATCTTCTTTGATAATCTCACCTGAAACTTTCAAAGGACAACCTATTCACAGACTTACATTAACGCCAATTAATGCTACTGGGGTAACTCAACTAAGTACTATTGCCGTAGGTCATGGTTTTTGGTATAACACTTCCTTGCAATACCTTATGAATGAATCTTTTTTGGCAAGTATTTACTGGAGAACAACTACAAGTAAACCAGTCTCGATGTCAGGAACATCTTCAAACATATCAGGATGGACTAGTATTGGGACTACTGATGCAGGAGGTGGATGGTCAAGGACAGTTAGTAAACGACTGTATGCAACAACACAATCTGACTATAAATACTGGTCAATAATGTGTCCAACAGTAACCTTAAATGAAGCTGTGACAATTGAATTTACATGTCCGCAGATAGAGGTAAATACAAGTGTTACTGAGTTTGGAACATATTTCTCAACAGGTGAATATACCTGTCAAACTAAAGACATGAACCAAGTTATTACTGCTAATATTACCAGTGACTTTCGTTCCACGGTTATCCTTCGCGGTATTGGTTCTGCCGTGTTACAAATCCGGACTAGCCAGGACGGCACAAATTGGTTAGCATGGCAGGACTTCAAACCTGCCCAATACACCTTTAGATACTTAGATGCAAGGGTGCTATTGGCAACGAATGACCCAACGAATACACCGGAAGTCAATCACTTGTCTCTGCGAATTGATGTACCGGATACAGACAAGGCAGGTACAATAACAATTCCGATAGGAGGCGTAACCGTCAACTATGGACATACTTACTACGAAATTCCGGTGCTAACACCAATGGCAATAGGCGATAATCGATTTCCGGTTATATTGACGAAAACAAAATCAAGTTTTACAGCCAAGATAACGGACCGGGCCGGGACTGATACAGGGGGTGCACTGGATTGGCGTTCGAAGGGCTACTAAACAGTAGCTCTTCTCTTATTCTAAAGAAGAGGTGATGTACATGGCTCATGATCCTAATTTCCCCGCTAATGAAAGTTTTCTAGCCGACTTCCCGCCAGCTATGCGAGCAGAAATCTTGTCGATTATTAACGATGGCATAGTCAAAGCTTTATCACTGCAAGGACTAACGCCTGGCAATACCGGCGGTAAAATACCTATCAGCAACGGCACTCTATGCACCGGCCTGAACGCTGAAAAACTAGGCGGTTTTCTGTCTTCAGCTTTCGCGTTAGCTGCACATGTTCATGCTGTGGCAACTGGTTCTAGTAACGGCTTTATGAGTAATACAGACTTTTTAAAGTTGGCCGGTATTGCAGCCGGTGCACAGGTCAACCAAAATGCATGGAGCAATATATTAATTGGGGCAACAACTATCCAAGCGGATTCTGCGACAGACACACTTGAATTTATCCAAGGTGCAAATATAACCATTACGGCAGACCCAACTAACGACCGTATTACTATAGCTGTCAGCGGTAAAGTGCCTACGGCTGGGGCGGCAGATACAGCTACAACGGCGTCTGCATGTTCCGGTCTTTCTGCAACTGCAACAAAACTTGCGACACCTAGAACTATTACACTGTCTGGTGATGTGACAGGCTCTGTCTCGTTTGACGGATCGGGTAACGTAACCATAACGACAGTAGTAGTAGATGACAGCCATAACCATACGATTGCAAATATCGATGGATTACAGGCTGCACTTGACGCAAAACTTGCTAGTACCGGTACTGCTGCCAATGCCAGCAAAGTAGGTGGATATGCTCCAGCAATAGGTGCGTATCCAGACACCGCTGTAAATCCAAATACTGTTGTTGTAAGAGATTCAAATGGATATATTAGTGCAAATTATCTTAGAATGGTAAATCCTGCGACTAACGCTACTGCATTCACTGGTTATATGGGACGTACAGGAGATGGATTTTTGTATGAAAAAAGTATTGCAAATGTAAAAGCGGAATTGGGCGTATCAAGCGGTTATGATGCAGCTCATTCTTTGACTGCCAATGGTTATCAAAAATTTAGTAATGGCCTAATTATCCAATGGGGCGTATCTAATAGAGAGTTAGCTCTAGGTATTGCAGGCGTTTTTGTTATATTTCCAATTGCCTTTCCTAACCTGTGTTTTAACGTTCAAGTATCTTTGTCAGGTGAAGGTCACGTTCACGGTTATGCTCCAAGAGCAGATGCAGTGACTAAAACTGGTTTCTTATATAGAGAAGATTATTGGACATCTAATTATAATCCACTAGAAAATCACTATTGGCTTGCAATAGGTTACTAAGGAGGGGCAGAATGTATTACGTATTATTTGATTCGGAAGGAAACTATAAAACTACCTATATTCCTGGTGTGAATTGTGAGAAACCACCTTCTGGGGCGATTCAAACATCTGAAGAAGATTGGCGTATTTATACACAAAATGGTGGTAATGATTTTAAGCGCGATGCAGATGGAACCCCACAGAAGAAACCACCATATATACAAACTACAGTGGAAAAGCTAACAGCAATCCGCAGGCAGCGTGATCAATTATTGGGCGAAAGTGATTGGACTGACACGCTAAGCGCAAAAAGTAGGCTAGGCGAAACTCTATATATTGCATGGCAGGAGTACCGGCAGGCGTTAAGGGATATGCCCAAAACGTGTGACGTTGATAACCTGGTTTGGCCAGAAAAACCGCTATAGGCGGTTATTTCGTATTATTAGATCAGCCAGAATTTCTGGTTGGCCTATTTTCGTAGGCGATATAACATGGTGGTAGCCGGGAGAACGAGGCGGCTTTAGGGGAACTTTACCCCGGAATAGATCTGTTCTCCCACTGCCTCCAATTACATGTTTGAGCTGGTAGAGGCAGTGACCTCGTATCAGGAGCCATCGTGGGAGTTCCGGCGAAATTGCTCAATTACTTATTCAAAACAGAGAATCCCTAGTGCCTATTCTTATGGTGCTAGGGTTTCTGTACGTCATAAGAAAAAACGAAAAGATGACAATAACCAACATGAAGGTGCCTACAGAAAACTTGTGCATAAGATCATGGACGAGTCTAAAGATCGCGAAGATAAACTTATGAATCTCAACGAGACAACTATCAAACAGCAGACTGAAGCAATTACTGAAGTTATCAATAATATCAAGGAACTTAATCAACATGTCATACAGTTGAGCACATGGAAACCTACAATCGAATTTCGTGTAGAAAAACTGGAGTGTGATAAATAATGGCAAGATATTTCACTATTGAAGAAAGAGGGATGGGATTATGATGGGAGCAATTTTATAATCCTTTCGTTATGTCTTAATGTGATGACCTTGGCCAGCTCATCTATCTGGAGCTTGCACAGCTAAGCCCGGACAACCCGGTTAGTGTATTGAATTACACCATCGAGCCGGTGGCCTACTTCCCACGGTTTCCCGGACGTATGGAAATAACCGTGAAAATTGCACCTGTTAATGGCTATAGCATTAATTTCTGAGGAGGTTTACCATGTCAAGAGCAAAAGGACTTAATTCTCAATTAGCCCTGGCCTATGAAACTGCCTATGGACTGACGCCGGCAGTTCCCCTAGGCTATAACATGCCTATCAATCAATCGAAACTCACAATTAGTCAAAATCAAATCGATTCTGCGACCATTCGCGGCCGTCGCGACCAGCTCCAGCCGGCGATCGGCAATAACGACGTAGCCGGCAGCATTGTCGTGCCGATGGACCAAACCGGTATTGGCTTTTGGCTAAGGGCCATGTTTGGCAATCCGGCTACGATTGGCTCCGGTGATCCTTACACCCATGTATTTAAAGTAACTAAGAGCCAGCCATCGCTGGTACTGGAGCAGCAATATCCGGATATTCCGGCCTATGAAAAGTTTAACGGCTGCAAAGTAAACAAATTCTCCTTTACCTATGGCGCTGATACAGAATTAACTGCCAATATTGACATTCTTGGCGCCAAACGTACCGTTAGCGCGACGCCCTTCGCGTCCCCTCTGACCGCACTGCCACTCCTGAAATTCAGTAACTTCCAAGGAACGATTGAGGAAGCAGGAGCGCAACTGGCGATTGTAACCGAAGCCAGCCTGAACGCTGATTTCGGTTTGGACGGCAATACCTATACCATTGGCAGCAACGGTTGCCGAACCGATTTGCCTGAGGGGATACTCCAGGTCTCCGGCAGTATCAAGGCGTTTTTTGCCGATACGGTGCTGCTGAATAAGGCGGTTAACAACACGAAATCCGCATTGAAGTTCAAGTTCACCAGCGGCACCCACAGCCTGCAGTTTTTTATGGAAGAGGTCATTTTTCAGCAAACCTCACCCGGTATCGAAAGCGAAAAAGGGATCTATATCAATTTACCATTTAAAGCTTTTTACAATAGCGGCGCCGGCGGCAGTGCTATCGTTGCCACTTTGGTGAATGGTTATGCCTCTTATGCAGTTGTATAGGTATAATTATTATCCAACTTGTAAAAAAATCCCAGGGGAGTCTTAAAAGAATCTGAGCCTTATAATGGAAAATGAATTAAGAAATGCAAGCTTATGCATCGAAGGGTGTACATGCTTGTGTTTTTTATTTAAACCGGTACTAGACTTTTTTTTGAGATATGAATTTCGAATAGATTTTGTGGTCTCCCCAGTTTGCAAGCATTCGATGGTTAACAATGTGCTATTAAGGTGGTGATGATTATGACGAAATTGGAAAGCTTTTTTAATTTTATTAAAGATGAAATAGCTGATATTGGCGAATTCTTTACTAGTCATGCTCCTAGTGATTTAGGAGAAGATCAAAAACTTACGCCAACTGAGCCTCCACTAGTACCGCAAGTTAATTCCAATGTCCAACAAGGTGAATATGTTCAGCAAAGCTCCGGGAGTTTTACTCTTACTGGATTGCCAATAGATCAAGTTTATTCTAGTGCTGAAAAAACTTACCCTAATAAAGATGGATTGATGGCTGATATATATGGAGTTCCAATTAAGAATCCAGATGGAACATATATAGATGCTGACGGTCACACAATTATGGCGTCTGATGTAGATGGAAGCCCTATTCTACCCAAAGATGCCTCGCAATATTATGAATGGTACAAGCGAAATGACTTAGATAATAAAATTGATGAGAATAATTTTTCATCTAATGTGAGGGCTGAATACTTGATTCCTCCTGATAGTATAGCAAATTCTGATGAGCCGCCGGATTTAACAAATGAAGAGATAAAGAACGATATAACGCTGGAACGTATTGATGGGATGTGGGTAAAGGTTAAGCACGGAATTCCGCTTTCTGAAGAGCTTGAAAAAAATCGATGAGCGGGACAGGGTAAATACACAAAGGGTTTATGATATAGCTGGCGATATTGTAAAATCCTGGAGAGAAAATGGACCATCCACAGAAAAGGTGGGTCTTGCGTTAGCAGGAGTTATGATCGCAGACTTGCTATATCCGAGAGCTGTTGAGGGGTTGAGTAAACCTAGAAAAATGATTGGTTCCGATGGTGTACAGGTAACAAGTAAAACGTTATGGAAGGAAAAAGGAAGCTCGGCTCGAATTGATATTGAGAATCCAAATCCAGGGAAACGACCGGGACAGATTCACTACCAAGATGAAGACGGAGCAAAATATCTGTTTAGTCAGGTCAAGAAAGTGTTTGTAGACAAAGACGGTAATGTGGCTCCAAAGTCAGTCAATGATAACTTGAAAAATCCAGACTTCGTTAGAAAATTGAATGAAGGATTAGTCAAGTATTTGGGGGAAAAAGGAATTGAGTAAAATAATAAGTAACTCCATTATGAAAAAACAGCTGGAAAAAATAGCTGACACGCCGGGGGGAGAAATACCTAAGCTGCCGGATTTTATTCTGAAGGATTTTATCGAGTGGGATGGTTGCATTTTGATAGGGGCAGGGAATGAATCGATTAATATGAATACTCATTTCACACCCAATGAACATTTTAACGATAGGACAGAATTGGAGGCGTTTTATAACCACGTTCATGTTAATGACTACTTCCCAGAAGTAGAGGCGTGCCCTGGAAATTCGCTTAAACTGGCATTGAAGATGGTAGAAATGTGGGAAGAGAAACTCAAGGCACGATTTCCTCAAATCCAGTTTCATCTTATTGTAAGTTGTGATGAGTTTGGTGCCATTATGCGGTTTTACAAGTGTAGAATTGAAGAAGGCTCATGGATCAATATTGACAATATTGAAGGCTACACAGAAAACGGGGTGTTATTAAAAGAAATAGGATAGTAGCTTTTTACTGCAAAATACCACCCAAACTCACTGCAAAACAACGGAAGCTAGTAGCCGCATCGCAAAACTCCTTGTGACTGCTAGCCTCCTGACAAACAAAGGGCACAACAACTGACTGCAGAAATTTGGTTTCTGCAGTCAGTCAGCGCTACCTTGTTCCTAGCAAGGTATCAGTACCGCCCAGAGCGGCAGTGACGCATTTGATGCTCCCTTGTGAGAACAACACGAAAGGCTAATAGTGGGGTAGCATCTTTCGTAGATGCTGCCCCCTTCAACAAAAATCAAAGACCCTTTGCTGCAGTCCTGTCGTGACCGGGGCAATTCGGTGCGATAGGGAGGCGAGCTGTATGCGTAAGCTCCGAACTGTAATGGAACAAATAAGTTGGTAACGTAATCGCCGCAGGGCGATTTTTTATTTGGGGGGAGTATGAATAAAGAACTTAATGATCTAATTGGCCTGCCTTTTATCGACGGCGGGCGTGATCCTGCCGTAGGGCTCGACTGCTGGGGACTGTCCACGGAAGTCTTCCGGCGGTATGGGATTGAACTGCCTGACTACAAAATATCGTGTGAAGATGCCAGCCGGATTCATAGCGAGGTGGAAGAGCAGCGGGCAGGCTGGCGCCGGTGTGAACAGGAAATCCCGGTGCCAGCGCTTGTCGTAATCCGGTTTACCGTCTACTGTGACCATACGGGGGTATATATCGGCCAGGGCCGGTTTATCCATACCCGCAAGGGGCTTGGCGTCAACATCGACCGCGTCGACAGTCCGGCCTGGGCAAACCGCATCGAAGGCTTCTATGTACCGGAGGTGAGACAATGATTACAATTACTATACTGAAAAACCCCTTCAACCATTCCGATAAGGAAATCCATACCTGCGAACCTATTCCCGGCAAAACAGCTTATGAATATATTCAACCCCATATTATGGGGCTGGATGAATTCGTTGTCAGCATTGGCGGCAATGTCGTTGACAATGCCAAAGAGCAGCAAGTCAATGATGAGGACTGGCTTGCCGTTTGCCCGGTTGTCGGTAAAAGCGGCAAGGACTGGTTTAGGACTATTGGCATGCTGGCATTGGGATATTTAACAAGTGGTTTGGCATCGAATTTGGCCGGCAAAAGCATAATGAATAAATTCTGGGCCCACATGGCCGCTGGCGCTGTTAGTGCGATCGGCGGCACCCTCATCAATCACTGGTTCCCGGCGGCTAAGGCGGACCGCTATGAAGTCAATCCGTCCTACAACTGGAGCAATTCCCAGCCGCTGACTGATCAGGGCAATGCCCTGGCCGTAACCTATGGCACCATGCGGACGTCTGGCCAGGTACTGGCCCAGCATGTGTCAAACGATGGCGACAATCAGTATCTCAATCTTCTGCTGTGCGGCGGTGAAGGGCTGATCGACAGTATCAGCGATATCCGGATCAACGACAACCCCGTTTCCTACTATAAAGACATCGACGTTGAAACCCGGTTAGGGACCAATGACCAGACGGCAATCGCCAATTTTAACGACACCTATATTGATCAGGCGTTAGCCTATGAAATTAACAACGACAACAAATGGATCACCCAGCAAACCGAGGGGAATGCGGTGGAAGGCCTGGAAATCACACTGGAGTTTCCCTATGGCTTATACTACGCAAAGGACAGCGGCGGTTTGGGGAACGCGTCGGTCACCCTGCAGGCCCAGTACAATAAGATTGGGGATGATAATTGGCGTAACTTCACTGACGGAAGCACCACTGACTTAGTAATTGCGGCAGCAAAGAATACTTCATTCTACCGCACATACCGTGTGGACAATCTCCCTGCTGCCCACTATGAGGTGCGCGTTAAGTGCAGTGCCAAGAGCGGGACCAATAACCGCTACTCGACCCGCGTGTTCTGGACCCAGCTATCAAATATTATCTATGACGACTTTGCCCGTCCGGGTAAGGTACTTATCGGCATCAAGGCCCTGGCCACTAACCAACTGAGTGGAGGCATGCCCAATATAACCTGGCTGCAAACCAGAAACATGGTGTGGGTCTGGAATGCCGATGCCGGTAAGTATGAACAAAAGCCGGCTACCAATCCGGCCTGGGCTGCTTATGACATGATCCACCGCTGCCGGCAGATCAAAAATATCCATACCAGCAATTTGGAGTTTGTTGTTAAGGGTACACCGGCTGCGCGGGCCGTCTATCAGGATTTTGCCCGCTGGGCGGCTTTTTGTGATAGCCGTAGCCTGACCTTTAACTATATCTTCAATACGGCGACCGATCTATGGACCTCGCTGCAAAAACCGGAGGGTGTGGGCCGTGGCAAGGTGATCATGCGGGGGACCCGGTACGGGTGTGTCTGTGATGCTCCCGGCGAACCGGTCCAGCTATTTACAGTCGGCAATATTCTTACTGATAAATTTAAAGAAACCTTCGTAGGACTCAAGGACCGGGCCAATGCGATAGAAGTGACATTTACTAACCAGGACAAAGCCTATCAGAAGGAAGTGATCACTGCCTACGCCGACGACTATGACAATACGACCGAGCCAAACATCACCCAGATTACCCTTGATGGGGTCACCACCGTTGCTCAGGCGTACCGGGAAGCCAAATACCGGCTGCGGCTCAATCAATACCTGCAGCGGACAGTCGAACACAGCGCGGACATTGATGCGATTGCCTGCCAGATTAATGACGTTGTTTTGCTGGCCCATGATGTACCCCAGTGGGGGTATTCCGGACGGCTGCTGGCAGCAACGGCCACGACACTTCAACTGGACCGGGAGGTCACCTTACGGCCAGGAAAATCGTACACGGTTGCGCTGCAGATTACCAACCCGTCAGCCACAACGCCTCAGGAAGCCCAAAGCATTGTCACCGTCGGTGTGCAGGGCGTGGTACAGGAA
>NZ_DATMXX010000092.1:0-10600 GCF_035561255.1 Sporomusa sp.
ATCATATTCTGAAAAATTCTCAGTAGCCCGGCTTTCTCGACAGACTTTTCGGCAAGCAAATCAACTTTTCCTACCTCTTTACCATCTTTTAGAACGACAAGCTCACCACATTTCTGGCCTTCTGCCACCGGGGCATTCACAGCCGAATCTGCTATTATCTTTTTTTGCAGATCTTTATTTTGACCTTTTCCGATAATTAGATTCAAATCTTGTGCTGCAACTAACTGAAGTTCTTTATCCACACCCTTATTGACCTTGAGCCGTTCAACAATTGTACCTTGCGTAACAATAGGGACGGCTGAAAAATTAGCAAAACCCCAGTCCAGAACCTTCATACTTTCTCTCAAATGAGAACGTGGTTCGGGTGTTGCAAATACTGCTGAGATAAGGCGTAGGCCGTCCCGCTTGGCAGTTCCTACAAAACAGTATTTTGCTTCTTCTGTCCAGCCGGTTTTTAGACCATCGCCGCCTTTATACCACCATAATAGTTTATTAGTATTTACCAGCCAGTTCTTGCCGTCTCTAAGCCAGGCTTCTTTGATACCGCACATATCCATATAAAGCGGATGAGTGACGGCTTCTCGGCCAATTAAGGCGGCGTCGTACGCACTCATGTAATGATCTGTTGTTGGCAGACCGTTTACATTGTTAAAGTGGGTGTTAGCAAGCCCAAGTGTTTCAGCCCGGTTGTTCATTGCTTCAACAGCGGCTTGCTCGCTACCATAAATATGTTCCATTAACGCAACAGCGGCATCATTAGCACTAACGACCGCTACAGCTGACAACATGTCCTTCACTGTCATCTTTTCGCCAGGTTCAAGCCAAATCTGCGATCCTCCCTGACGCCAGGCGTTTTCACTTGCAAAAACTTCATCTGCGAGATTAATGCGGCCCTGCTCTACTGCCTCAACCGCCAGAAGTAAAGTCATAATCTTGGTTACACTGGCAGGTGGAAGTCGCTTATGTGGATCTTTCTGAAAAAGTACAGTACCATTCTCATCCATAAGTACAGCCGATACAGCACTAGTCTCTAATTGCGCACCAGACTGTAGTTTTGCCGTCGTTGCCGGTGCACTCAGAGCAGTGGCAACACCCAAAACAAAGAATAGTAACGTCACCAGCACAGTTTTTCGCATCACTGAAAACACTCCTTTCTTTTAAAATTATACTTTCCAATATTAAAACCGCTTAAACAGGGAATTTCAAACAAAAAAATCGACTGAACTTATATCAGTCGATTTGGAGTGAGTTTTGAGTGACTATTCCTATAATTACCGTCGGACTTTCTGCAACCTGGTTACTAATACTAATCGCTTTTTTTAGAATTGATGCCGTCTGATTCAATTTTGACTCAACATTACTATATATCATTGCTAAGGGCTGACCAATACTGATAGGTTGACCAATCCTGCATTTAATAACTACTCCTGCAGTTAAGTCAATTGCCTGCCCTTTATATTCCCTGCCTGCCCCCAGCAGCATTGCTGCATAACCAATCTGGGCGGCATTGATTTCGTTGACAAAACCATGAGAATCACTGGTAACCTCCAGGGCAAATTTGGCCTGCGGTAATTTTGCGGGATGATATAATATAGCTGCATCCCCGCCTTGAGCGACAATAAATTCACCGAATTTAGCAAGCGCCTGTTTATTATCAATCAGTGTTTCCAGCTGCTGGCGTGCAGCCTCTGTCGTAAGCACTTTCCCACCCAGTACCAGCATATGCGAACCAAGTGTCAGACAAACCTCTCTAAGGGCTGGTTCACCTCGTCCTGACAATACCTCAATAGCCTCTCTAACCTCTAAGCTATTACCGATAGCTGATCCCAGCGGTTGCTCCATACTCGTTAATACAGCAACTGTTTCCCGGCCCACAAGCTGGCCAATACGTACCATAGTCTCCGCTAATTTAATAGCGTCGGCTTGGTTTTTCATAAAAGCACCGCTGCCAACTTTGACATCTAATACAATTTTATCAGCACCAGAGGCAATCTTTTTACTCATGATTGATGAGGCGATCAAGGGGATACTCTCGACAGTCGCGGTCACATCCCTGAGTGCATACAACTTACCATCAGCCGGTGCGATAGTGGCAGATTGTCCGGTTATTGCAATATTGTAGTTTTGCAGATTAACGATAAATTCATTACGTTCCAGCGTAGCCTTAAAGCCTGGAATAGCTTCCAGTTTATCAACCGTACCACCGGTAAAGCCTAGTCCCCGGCCTGACATTTTAGCCACTGGCACCCCTGCAGCTGCAACCAGTGGTGCCAGTATTAGCGTAGTAGTATCGGCTACCCCGCCGGTACTATGTTTGTCCACCTTTATTCCGGCGACTTGACTTAGATCCACCATCTCGCCAGAGGTTGCCATTGCCAGAGTAAGAGCAGCTGTTTCCCGGTCTGTCATCCCCTGAAAGTATACAGCCATCAACCAGGCCGCCATTTGGTAATCGGGTATTTCCTCTGTGGTGTAGGCTTTAATCAGGTCTGCAATTTCGCTGTCTAGAAGTTCTAAACCATCTCTTTTTTTGGTAATAATGTCAATAGCACGCACTAGTTTCACCTCAACAGGTCGTTTAAAAAACTTTGCCCAAAAGCCAAGGGTTGCAAGTTAAAGTTGGCAGCGACAGTGGCCCCCATATCGGCAAACGTTGATCTTACCCCTAAATTAACGCTTGTTGGTCTTTGGACCAAACCCTGGTGATAAGCCAAAATCGGCACATACTCCCGGGTGTGATCAGTACCCGGGACCGTGGGGTCACAGCCGTGATCGGCTGTTATGATTAATAAATCACTGGCAGATAATTTAGATATAAAGGAACTTAATGCAGTATCAAATTCTTCAAGCGCCCGGGCATAACCTGTTACATCGTTGCGATGTCCGAAGATGCTGTCAAAATCAACCAGATTTGCCATAATTAAACCATCCGGCAAACTCTGTGCGGCCAAATTTGTTATAATCTCCATACCGTGTTTATTAGATCTTGTCGGGTAAGATTGAGTCAAACCTCTATTGGCATAAATATCAGCAATTTTACCAATGCCAATGACGGCAAAACCGGCCTGCTTCAGTACATCAAGCACTGTTGCTGCCGGCGGCTCCAAGCTATAGTCGTGGCGGTTGGCAGTCCGGCTAAAACTGCCAGGTTTACCGGTAAACGGTCTGGCGATAATCCGGCCAACAGCATGTTTTCCTATGCACACTTTATTTCTGGCAGTTTGGCATAACTCATATAGCCGTTCAAGAGGAATGATTTCTTCATGGGCGGCAATTTGAAA
This sequence comes from Sporomusa sp., assembly GCF_035561255.1. Lineage (GTDB taxonomy): Bacteria > Bacillota > Negativicutes > Sporomusales > Sporomusaceae > Sporomusa. Next base: position 3,282 of record NZ_DATMXX010000092.1, read on the forward strand.
AACACTGTCAGCCGATGTATAAACTATCGGCCGGCCTGTAAGCATATGTTCTTCTCCCAGCTCGGCAATAATTTCGGTTCCTGATGCGGCTTTATTGCCTAAAGGGCTAAATCCTGAATAAAATTTAAACTTTTCAATAACTTCAGGCGGAAAACCATCTGGATAAACGGGAAAAGAGTTAAACAACGGGCAACAGGCTAATTCCCAGTGACCACTGGTAGTATCCTTGCCTTTAGATAATTCAGCCATTTTACCGAAAGCTGCCGTTGGGTGGGAAACTGGCCGAACACCGGCAATGGGTTCAATTAATCCAAGCCCCATATCTGCTAATACTGGTAATTTAAGTCCACCCTTGAGTTCTGCAATATGTACTAATGTATTGGCGCCGGCATCGCCATATTCAGACGCATCAGACATTGCTCCGATACCCACACTATCAAGTACAATAACAAATATTCGTTTGAACAATCTTATGGCTCCTCTGTAAATAATCTAACCTTATTATGCACGAGGATGGGTCTTATCATATACTTCCTTTAACCGGTTTTTAGTTACATGGGTATAAATCTGGGTTGTCGATATATCGGCATGCCCCAGCATCTCCTGTACAGAGCGTAAATCTGCTCCGTTTTCCAGAAGGTGTGTAGCAAATGAATGGCGTAAAGTGTGTGGGGTTATCTCTTTGGTAATGCGCGCTTCCATGGCATATTTTTTAATGATTTTCCAGAAGCCTTGCCGAGTCAGTCTGTTGCCATGATGATTTACAAACAGCGATGATTCCTCATAAGTACGCACTAGCTTTGTACGGCCCTTGCTAATATACTCCTGCACGCATTTGGCAGCAATTGAGCCTAGTGGTACAATACGTTCCTTAGCGCCTTTGCCGTAACACTTAATATATCCCATATCAAGGTTTACATCAGAAATGTTAAGGGATATTAGTTCCGATACCCTGATGCCGGTTGCATATAATAATTCGAGCATAGCTTTGTCCCGAAGACCAGTAGGCTGAAAGGTATTGGGCTGTTTTAACAATTCTTCCACTTCAGCGATAGAAAGAATCCGAGGTAATTTTTTCTCTAGTTTGGGAGATTCCAGATTTACGGCAGGATCTTTCTCAAGATGTCGTTCCCGAACAAGGTATTGATAAAAAGATTTTATCGCAGCAAGATTACGTGATATAGTTGAAACAGCCCGCCCCTTTACCTGGAGGCTGTTAAGATAACTCAGGATGGTGTCACGGTTAGAATTCCGTAAAAAATCTAATTGACTATTTTGCAAATATGTTTGAAACTGCCGTAAGTCCCGCCCATAGGATTCTAGCGTATTTTGAGCCAACCCCCGCTCGACTGCAAGATAGTTAATAAATTCATTAACATACGATTCCATTTTATTTTACCACCCTTTTTTCTTCCCAGATTTCTAGCCCACATTTACAGTATCTGGTCTAGCTATTTTATTCAACATGAAGTTTACTTTTCCTTTATTTGTCTATAATCTTTTGTAAAGTTTTAGTGTTTTTTTGTTAATGACTGCAAACTAATGTCATACTGTGAGTTTGACATGTTGGCAGGATTCATAACTCGTAGTGGTTTCTCCAACAAATGCTGGTCACGCATTTTTAGGCCGGGATTATTTAACTCCCAAAACATTGTCATTAATTTGGGTAGAATATAGAAGATAATAAGCGTTAATAGGACGATTTTTATATATAACTTGGACTTTTTAATGATACTGCGTAAAGAAAACGTCACTACCATGCGCCTCTACTTCCCTCCCTCCCCTTCACCATGGGTCCTGTCTCCGGCTTAACTTAATATCATACATATTCGTTAAATATCAGGTTTATGCGTAATTTAAAAGTCAATCGCATAAATAAAGAAAGACTGCAGAATTCATGCAGCCTTTCTCTACTACTTCACAATTATTTGCGCCACTGTTTTCATAAATACCGGCGAAACATATACCTCTACCAGAGCTGCGCCAACCATAACAAAAAGCATAGTTAAACAAAAAACCGAATAAGCAATCGAATTATAAAATAAGTTAGCTTTATTTTTATTACGTCTCACCAACATCAATGAGAATGTTGTTGCAGAAACACCTGTCGCTAATATTGCCGGTACTGCAAGAAAATTATGAGGGAGCACTGAAACAAGGGCAAATAATAAACCTTTCATTATGTATTCATTGACCAAAAAACCAACAGTAAAACCGATAACAAATCCCCGCAAACAAACCATGAACAAAACAAAGGGGATACCAACAATTGTAAAGCCTAATAGCCACATAATAACGATTACTTTAATGTTGCTTACCATTACCCCGAATAATAGGGCTTGAGTATCGCCTGCTGTATTCTGAGGCTCAACCAATCCTTGAAAGAAAACCCGTAAGTAACCGACAAGCTCAGCTTTTTGTTCATCAGGTAATGTCTTTACAGCCATAGCTCCAATAACTATCCCGATAACAAAAATGAGAATCATAAAAAAATAAGCAACAATATTTGCACGGACATAATCGGCAGCATTCTTGCGAAGCAGTTTTAGCATGCATGTACCTCCTGGCCAGTACCTGCTAAAATATATGTCCTGCTAACACTATTTAGACCTATTTGTCCATTATATTTTTAACCAACCTGCCGTAAATACCGCCGCCACCTGCGGCAATAGCGGCCGTTCCTGCCCGGGCGCTCAGAATAAAATCAGCTATTTTATTACCAGCGGCTTTGGTTAATTCACTATGATTGGCATAGTGTACAATATTCATCTCTGTTTCAAACTCATCTAGCAGTTGATCCTTAATCTTTTTACCCAGCCCGGGAATAAACTCTAAAGGGATCTGATACAAATAGTACGGCCGGTGAAGTGGATGATGTGGTTCAGGGTAATCGGCAATATCGTTAACCCGGTCAAATACCCCTTTAACCAGACTCTTACTGTTACACTCCGGACAGCAGTTCTCCATAAGATCAGCGGTGGCAATAAAACCACAACCTGTACAAAAAGTACGATGATATTTCCCCAGACGGGGATTAAGGCCATAGTTTCCTCTGGCTTCCCGGCCGGCTGTGCGAGACAAGGCTTGAGCCATTTCCTGAAAAGATAATTCAGACATAGCAAGAATAGTATATTCACGTGCTATTTTATCCAATGAGTGAGCATCAGAATTCGTTATAAACGTATAATCAGCCAACTCACTAATTCTGTCAGCCATATTGCTGTCAGCACTCAACCCTAATTCAATGGCAGCCAACTTGCCCATCTCCTGATCGGTTAGAATATGGGACAGCCGTTCACAGCATACACCGTATATACTTTTATGAGGTGTAAAGACATGGGCCGGTATGATGAGCGAGTTGAAATTACTCGCGATATTGACTAGCTGTTGCAGGGGCATATGAGCATTTTGTGAGCTAAGGTTGATATTACGGATAAATTGACTCATATATACCGAAAAAGCCGCCATCGTCTTAATATCAGGTACAAATACCAGTGTGTGCGCTAAACCGCCGCCGGGCTCCCTTGTTTCAATCTCAGCGCCAAGTATAAGCAGCATTCTTTCTTTATATATGTAACCGCCACCATTAACCGGAGTAAGTAATCCTTCTTCGGTTAGCTGCTTTATATCTGCAAGAACATGAGGTGATAAAGCGTCCACAATACCGATAATATTCATTCCTTTACGGTCTGCTGCTTCCTGAAGAATCCCGCGTACTGTTAACCGCCGGGAGGTAGGGATCTTAACCCATTTACCGCTTTCGCTCATTCCAACATGAATGTGCAGGTCGGCAAAATATTGTTTAATCATGCAGTTGTATCCCTGCCAGATACAGTGCAACTAAGCTCTTGGCATCACAGATTTCACCTGTGGCAACCATTTCAGCAATTTGGTCCAGAGTATAGCTTTCACTGTTAATAAACTCGTCTTCATCAGGATCTTTATCTGATTCGATCAAGCCTTCAGCTAAAAATATATGGATAATCTCATTGGAAAAGCCGGGCGTTGTATACATCGAGGTTAATTTGCGGATCCTGCCGGCAACATAGCCTGTTTCTTCCTTAAGCTCTCTAAGTGCACAGGCTTCGGGTTTTTCACCAGGATCAAGCTTGCCGGCAGGGACCTCAAGCATCACCTGCTGTACAGGGTGGCGGAACTGCCGGACGAGGATCACCTTGCCATCAGTAGTTAGCGGTACAACGGCAACTGCTCCGGGGTGTTCTACAACCTCTCGAGTTCCAGTTTTCCCGTTGGGCAGCTTGACTTCATCACGCCGTAGGCTAATTACCTTACCCTCAAACAACCGGGTGGAACTTATTAGTTCTTCATGCAAATCTGTTTCAGTATGCGGCATACTAGGCGACCTCCTTTTACGTGGAATATTTTACCACAATTAATCATATATTACCTCCAGAGGGAGGGATGTCCAATGACAGTGATTGCTAGAAACGGCCTTTATTTTAGCGGCAAAATTAAAGATTTACTGAAAGAATTACGTAGCTTGAGCAAAGAGTATAACACCCTTCAGGATATTGTTAATAAAAATTTACAGTGAGGTTCGAAAAAAACCGTAGTCAACTACGGCTTTTTTGTCTGCTTAGTCCATCCACGGATAATGCGTGTAAGGCTTGAGAATAAATAACGGTCTGTTGATTTGAATAACTTGTTCAAGCCATTCAGGAACTACTACCCATTTAATTGGCAAGGCAAGTGCCGTGGCTGCTTGCTCAACAATAGCTATTCCTTCATAGATGTGCTCTAAGGTCGTTTCGGGGCCAAGATTAGTATTGCTGACCAAACCGCTGATTTTGAGGCGTGAAGCTTGTTCAATGCGATGTAGTATGTTGATAATACCTTCAGTGTTGCCGGTAAATGGTCGTCTGGTATTAACAACCAATAAAGCCTGATAGCTGGATTGATCAAAATATCGTTTAAGTTGTCCTAATGCAATCGCCGATTCACCGCCGCCGGCATCCATGACTACCTTTGTATTTGTCTGTGAAAAAATCTCGACTAAATTATGGGGCAAAATTGGCAAATCGGCATGAGACAAGCGGGAATCGGGAGCAATGACTTTGACGCCGATTGTTTCGAGTAGTTCCCGGTTTTCTCTAGTTCGGAAATAAGGCTTTATCAGATCAATGTCAACAATGGCTGTTTCTTGTCCGGTCTGCTTTAATTTAAGCGCATAGTTGACTGCAAGCTCAGTTTTTCCGCTGCCAAATTCACCTAAAAAAATAGTTATTTGCTTATCTTCCATCTTGTTTTATTACCTTCTACTCATATATTTTCGGTTGCTCTTCCCCACGAAGTATCCTTAGCGTACCTTCAACCAGTGCTTCTAATTCATCCTCACCAGGGTAGATCAGTACCTGACTAATAAATTTTACACGATCACAAATCATTTTAGTGAGCAGCCTTGAATGCGCTAATCCACCAGTTAGTACCACTGCGTCAACACAGCCCTGTACAACTGTTGCCATAGCGCCGATCTCTTTAGCTACCTGATAAGCCATAGCTTCATAAATAAGTGCTGCTCTGGTGTCTCCACCTGCAATGCGGCTTTCTATCTCACGTCCGTCGTTAGTGCCGAGATGTGCTACCAGGCCAGCTTGGCCAACAAGTTTCTTTTTAATGTCCTCAAGTGTATATTCTCCTGAAAAGCACATTTTAACTAATTCGTGTGAAGGTAATCCACCCGCCCGTTCAGGCGAAAATGGTCCAGCATCATTGGGATTGGTTACATCAATCATCCGACCTTTCTGCTGTACACCAACTGAAATGCCACCTCCAAGGTGAACTAGAATTAGAGTAAGAACATTATACTGTTTATCTAAATCTTTAGCCACTCTGTGAGCCACGGCTTTTAGGTTAAGAGCATGAAACAGGCTTCGGCGGGATATTTCCGGTAACCCGGTAATTCTGGCTAATGGTTCAAATTCATCCACACTCACCGGGTCGACAATAAACGCAGGAATTCCCGCCTGGCTGGCGATGCCTCTTGCCAATAACCCCCCAAGATTGGAGGCATGTTCAGTTTGCACACCTACTTTCAAATCTTCGGCCATAGTTTCATTTACAGTATAAGTACCACTATCCATGGGTTTTAGGGGCCCACCACGTCCGACAACAGCAGCCAACTCACAGATCTTAATGTTATGATCTGCCAGCGCCTTTTCCACCAGTTGCCGCCGATAATTATATTGGTCATAAATTCTGGCAAATGACTTAAGTTCATTGCTAGTATGACGTATAACCTGTTCAAACTCTACTTGATTATTAATATAAACAGCCATTTTAGTTGAAGTAGAACCAGGATTAATTGCTAATATCTTATACTGTTGCAGCATCGTTAGCCCCCATATCCAATTTAGATGACAATAATTATTTTATTCATTGCCATGCGCAAAATTCCTGCAATGAATAAAACAAACCCTGCCGACAAATGCCCAGCAAGGTTTGTACATTAATGACTTTAGTTCTTACTAACTAGCTCGCATTTCCATACGCAGTTTATCAGCAATCATAGCCATAAACTCAGAATTAGTAGGTTTGCCTTTATCGAGTTTAATCGTATAACCAAACAGCTTATTTATCATTTCGATATTTCCCCTGTTCCAAGCAACCTCAATGGCATGGCGGATTGCTCGTTCTACCCTGCTAGGGGTAGTGGAGTATTTTTCAGCAATCATCGGATAGAGAACTTTAGTTACTGCTCCCAATAATTCTACTTCAGCAATTATCATCATAATTGCATCGCGAAGATACTGGTAACCTTTAATATGAGCAGGAATACCGATTTCTCTAATAATGTTTGTCACTTCTACATCCATAGGTCGAGCCTTAACTACTTGAACAGTTGCCGCGGCGACTGGACGTGTGGTCATAAGTGTTCCAGCAAGTTGCCTAATCCGATTGATAAGTACATCCATATTAAATGGTTTTAACACATAATAATCAGCGCCTAACTCTACTATTCTCTGAGTTATATTTTCTTGTCCAAACGCAGTAAGCATAATAATTTTAGGGCGTTTATTATGTGAAATATTAATACGTTCTAACACCCCAATTCCGTCTAGATGTGGCATAATTATATCTAAAACTATGACATCCGGAGATTTTTCTTCAATAATTGATAACATCTGCTCTCCATTAAAAGCCACACCCACTAACTCAATATCAGGTTCTCTGTTAAGACATTCTTGCAAAATTTCCGAGAACTCTTTATTGTCGTCAGCGATAGCCACCTTAATTGTTTCTCTTGCCATTACCATTGGAATCCTCTCCCTGCTAAATCGTATATATCTCTATATTATATG
>NZ_DATMXX010000093.1:0-23761 GCF_035561255.1 Sporomusa sp.
TTACTATCCTATAGGCATGTAGGGCTTGCGCGATATAGCGAGATAGAGAAAAAAGTGAAAATGCGGGCGCACTAGGAAGGTAGAAATAGCAGCGCGCTAATCAAAAGGAGATCTATCTCGTATAAAACTTGTGCACTAGGCAGATAGATGGGAGGACTGAATACCTGCAGAGTTTGAATCAATGCATGAATCTTTAATTGGAGAAGTATCGGAATAAATCTTAAGTTGTGGAGAGAGGTGTGCTTACATGATAGATGATCAGGAAAATAAGCCGGTTACCCGTACAGTTTGCAAGGAGATTGGAGAAATGCCCCGGGAAGTAAGTGCAGATATATGTATTATTGGTGCGGGCCTTGCCGGTGTCTCCGCTGCTTGGGAAGCTGCACGCCTTGGTCGTAAAGTGATTCTGGTTGATGGGTTGCCGACCCTTGGTGGTCAGGCTGTCAATGCCCGAATCGGACTTTTATGCGGCCTGTTTGCTAATTATCCCAATACCAGCCAATTCACCCATGGGATTGCCGATGATATGCTGCGTGACCTTAAGGCAGAGGGTGCGCTTCATTTTCTTCATGGCGGCTTAGGATCAGTGATTTATGATGACCTGGCGTTGGCGCGTTGGATTGAAAAAGCAGTGCGGGCTGCGGGTATTACTGCGATTCTTGGCGGCATATTGCGAGCTGTTACCCGGGCAGGCCGGCGCATCAGCTCTGTAGATGTTGCCACTCGCTACGGTGAAGTGCGTATTAAAGCCACTGGGTTTATCGATGCTTCCGGTGATGCTGCGCTGACCTGGCAGGCAGGACTTCCCTGCCGTGAGCCATCAAATGGTTCTATTTATGGCTCGCATATGCTCGTGATTGACGGAATTGATGTTGCCCGGCAACCGTCAAGAGAAGATTTTGTTGCCAGGCAACAGGCGAAAGCCAAGGATTATGGGTTGAAGCGTACCGATGGTTTGGTATTCGTTTTCCCGGAAAAAGAAATGGCTTTTATCAACATGACCCATGTGGAGACGCCTTTAGAACCACTTGCCGCAACTGCTAAGGATCTGGCTGGCAAGGAACAGGCAGATGCCGTATTTAAATTTTTAAAACAGGAATATCCACTTGCTTTCGGTCAGGCACGTATTCGTGCGTATGGTCTACCCGGGATTCGTCAGACACGATGGATAGTAGGACGCCAGCAATTAACTGCCGCTGACGTGCGGGCAGGTACGCGTTTTACTGATGCAATTGCCCGGACCGCGTGGCCGATGGAATTGCATGCTAAGTCAGAAGGCTTCTCATGGCAGATATTTCCTGAAGATCACGTGCATTTTATTCCGTTTGGCAGCCTGACTCCGCCGGATATAGACAATTTAGTGGCTGCTGGACGTTGTATCGATGCCGATGTGGAAGCACTATCAAGTGTCCGCGTACTTGGCCCATGTATTGCTACCGGGGCGGCGGCGGCCCATGCTTTGGATCTGGCTGGTGAGGGTAGTGTGCATGGTATCGATATTGCTGCACTGCAGGGGCGGTTAAGTACCAATTTGCTATGAAAAAATGGTCAAAAGGTATAACAAAATGAGAGGGTGATTAGTATGAATGATAATCAACAAAGCCTGGTAACTAAGGCGGCGGTGTTATCGGTGGCCACTATGCTTTATACCAATAATATGGCTGGTCCGGCATTAGGGGCAATAAAGCAGGCATTTCCCAACGCTAGTTCAGTAACCATTCAACAAATTATTTCTATTCCGGCAATCATGATGATATTTGGCTCATTAGTCACAGCCCAGCTCCAGCGTGTTATGCCCAAAAAGAAAATATTGTATATTGGGATATTAATACAAATAGTTGCCGGGATAACTCCCGCCTTTTATGGTGATATGACGTTCATTCTGATAGTCAGGACTATTTTCGGTTTAGGTTTTGGTATGACATTCCCCTTGGCGTCATCTCTGATCGCCGATCTATTTGATGGCAAAGAACGCGACACCCTAATGGGATATAAGAGTTCGGTAGGAGCGGCGGCTGGTGTACTTTTTCAGATGCTTGGCGGATATTTGGCTGCTATTGACTGGCGGTATAATTTCTTAGGCTTACTTGTGCTTATTCCTGTTTATTTGCTGGTAATGTTCAAAATGCCTGAACCGGAAAAACGGCCACCGGTAAAATCTACAGGGGCTAATTTTGGGGGGCTAACTTCGAAAACCTGGTTGATATATCTTTTTAATATCGTGTTCAACATATTGCAGTTCTCTTTTGTGACCAACGCCGCTATCGTTATGGCTGCAACCAAGGCCGGCGGACCGGCTCAGGCAGGAGTGGTGCTTACGACATTTACAGGCGGTGCGTTTGTTGCAGGTATTTTATATTCACGGGTATTAGGGTTATTCAAGGCATATACGCTGGCTCTTTCTACCGGCTTGCTGGGTATTGCGTTCACAGTACTTGTTAATGCCGACAGCTACTCTTTATACATAGTAGGTTCTGCTCTATTTGGTCTGGGATTTGGGCTGTATAATCCTGAGATTACTATTAGAACAATTAAAAGTGCCCATAAGTCAGCTGCTACACTGGCAATGTCTTTCTTTGTAGCATCAATGGGAGTTGGAAAATTTGGGGCTCCCTTTTTGGTGTACGCTTCGCAGGTACTGGGTTTTCAGGGACCCAAAGCTTCCTGGATGGTCGTTGCGCCGACCTTCTTCATTGTTTGCGTACTGCTGATCCTGAGAAATGTCTTTGCGAAATCCAAGAATATAACAGAACCAGCAGCTTAGCTAATTAGCCGTAAGGTTAGCTTTGCCGAGAAAGTCGCAAGGGGGAATGGTGGATGAGATTAACTGATGATGAAAAAGCCATGCTGGAAGGTAAAGAAGGATTGGCGAGACAAAAGGCCATGAACTTGCTTGTTCGGTATGGTGAGGCTCTGGGTGCTGAGCGGCTGGTTGATACCAATAATGTTGGCGGCTATATGGTTGCTAAAAAACAACATATGATGGAATTTGGCAGCCTGGATGCATTGTTTTCTGAGTTTAATTTAGACAGCTCTGAGGTTGTTGAGTTCGCTAAAGATAAGGTCAAGGTCTTCAGTTGTCAGTTTGAAACGACCATGGATCCGGACTTTTGGGAAATACAAGGCAAATCCTCGGAGGATTACCGGCTTATGCTGGCCAATGAGGAATATCTCGCCCGTGGCGGCGTGGCGCTAATGTGTACCTGCACTCCCTATCTTGTTGGCAATGTACCGATAAAAGGCGAGCACTGCGCCTGGATGGAATCTTCAGCTGTTGTTTATATTAATTCAGTGCTAGGAGCCCGTACCAATGCCGAAGGCAATTCCAGCGCTACAGCGGCTATGCTGACTGGTAAAATACCGTACTGGGGTTTCCATATTGATGAGAATCGTCTGGGCACCCATCTGATTGATGTTGAATGTATTGTGGAGAGTCAGCTGGAGTGGGGCTTATTAGGTTATTATGCCGGCAGAATGGTTAAAGAGCGCGTGCCGGTCATTAATGGTATTAAAAAGTTGCCCAACCTCATTAAACTGAAACAACTTGGGGCAGCAGCCGCATCATCAGGTGGTGTGGAGATGTATCATATCCCTGGAATAACGGCTGAAGCGCGTACGGTAGAAGAAGCTTTCGGCAAAAAGCAGCCTGTTGAAAGGCTGAGCTTTGGGACCGCGGAAAGAAATTGGGCTTATGAGGCATTAAATGCCACCGGCAAAGACACTAATGTTGATTTTGTTATGTTTGGCTGTCCCCATGCTTCTATTGAAGAGATATGGGAGATATGCAAGCTGTTAGAGGGTAAACATATCCATACGAATACTGCTCTCTGGATCTTTACACCGCGAGGGTTGCGCGAGATCGCTGACCGCAATGGCTTTACCAAAATAATTAAAGATGCCGGTGGTGTTTTAATGAGTGACACCTGTCCAGCCCTGGGGCAGCTAATACCCAAGGGAGTCAAGGTAATGGCCACAAATTCCGGTAAGCAAGCCCATTACCTGCCTTCTGTCATGGGTGTTCAGGCCTGGTACGGAACAACCGGGGAGTGTGTTGATGCTGCCATAACCGGCCGCTGGAGGGGTGTTCTGAAATGAAGAAAATCGTACTACATGGCAGAAAAGTTGTAGGTGGGCTTGTAGAAGGGGAAGCCCTTGTTACCAAGGAGATGATTTCAGGCTGGGGAGGCATTAATCCGGCAGAAGGTACGATTATTGATGTACGGCATGAACTGCATGGACAGAGCTTCAAAGGAAAAATCCTGGTATTTCCAGGTGCTAAAGGCTCGTCAGGCTGGTCCAGTTTCTTTCACTATACCAGGCGTAATGGGAATGCACCGATAGGCCTGATTTTCAATGTGATGAATACCAAAGTAGCCTTAGGTTCGGTGGTCATTCATTCGCCTGCAGTTACCGATTTTGATCAGGATCCGCTGGCGATTATTGAAACGGGTGATTGGGTTAAGATTGATGCAGATAAAGGAATTGTTGAAATAACAAAAAGAAATTCGTAATAATGTTTCATGCCTCTGCCGGTAATCAATAGTACCGCAGGGGCTTTTTTGCAGTAGGTTATCAGCTACTTCAGCCGGAAAAAATCAATTTAATTAATTATATAATATTTCTGAATTTGTAAATAACGTTGCAGATTTTAAATTGCCTATTTGCTATGATTTAGACAAATTATAGCATTAAAAAATAAGGGGGTATTAAATGGCTGAGGGGACTGTCCAAGAACAACAGAGGATTGATATTGCCGGGCTCTTACAAAAACCATCGCGTAAATTTGCTGCTAATCTACTATTTTGGACGTTTTTTATTGTTACTTTGGATGGCTTCGATTTTGCTGCAATTTCGTTTGCCGCTCCTGATTTGATGAAGGAATGGCATCTTTCTCCCCAAACATTTGGTGTGATTTTTTCAGCCGGAACGATTGGTATGATGCTGGGTGCGCCTATCTTTGGTTATATTGGCGATAAAATCGGCCGGCGAAAATCTCTGTTTTTTAGCACCATGTGTGTCGGTGTAACCACAGGGGCCACGGTTCTGGCGAACTCTTTAGAGGTTTTGTTAATATTACGGTTTGTTAATGGTATCGCTATTGGCGGTGTGTTACCAGGATCTATTGTACTGGTTAGTGAGTATGCGCCCAAGGGATCGGGGGTTAAATGGGTGAGTGGAATGTTTACCGGTTATTCTGTCGGTGGCATTGCCGGCGCCTTGCTGGCCTCCTGGCTATTACCGCTTTATGGCTGGCAGTCAATCTTTGTAGTAGGTGGCATTCTGCCAATTGTAGCTGGGGGACTGGGTTATCTAATGCTGCCCGAATCCATCAGATTTCTTGCGCTAAAACCGGAGAATCGCGGCGAGATTGTTAAGATAGCTGCTAAATTGCAACCAGGGCTGCTGATTGATCCGGATGCCGAGTTTGTAATGCTGGATGAAAAGAAAGACAAAAAACAGCAGGGGAAATATTCATTCAAATTGCTCTTTGCTGGTGTTCTGGCCCTGATTACACCGTTGATTTGGTCTTTTTATGTTATAAATTCGGTAGCGCTCTATTTCCTTAAAGCCTGGTTCCCGGTTTTATTTGTAAGTGGGGGCCTTACTCCGGCGCAGGCAGCGCTGGCAACAGCCTGGTTTTCAACAGGAGGCATGATTGGCGGCTTATCTGTAGGTTGGGTTATGGACAAATATGGAATGGTATATGGGACGATCTATCCTCTGGCTGGTGCTGTTGTCACCGCTTTTCTCGGGTTTACATCAGGACTTGGTTTAATGGTTATGGTGTTTTTATGCGGACTGACGGTTGTCGGAACCCAGTATATTCTGACCGCATGCACCCCTTTGTTTTATCCGACTGAATACCGCACTCAGGCTGATGGAGCAGCACTGGGTATCGGCAAAATCGGTGCCGTTCTTGGTCCGGCACTCGGGGGATTGTTGGTGGCACTGCAACTGCCGACACAAACTGTTTTTTTCGTAGTGGCAGTTCCGGTTATTCTGGGCGCAATGCTTTGTTTCCTTCTTACCCGCATGTACAAACGCCATTACACAAACGCCGGAGAGTAAATAATATGAGCCACATTTAATTATTTATAAAAGAACAAAAAATGGAGGATTTGCTAATGAAAAAAAATCTTATCAGGTCTCTTGTATTTATATTGGTTTTGAGTATAACTGGTACTGTACTGGCGGCACCGGAGAATCCCTTTGGTGATGTGCCGGTTAAACACTGGTCCTATGACTCGGTAAGTAAGCTGGTTGAAGCCGGCATTATCGATGGTTATGGAGACAAAACGTTCAGGGGAGATAAAACTCTTACCCGGTATGAAATGTCGCAGCTGGTTGCACGGGCCATGTGGAATGCGGATAAAGCTGATGCAGAAAACCGGGCAGTGATTGACAAACTGTCAAAAGAGTATGCAAGTGAATTGGAGAGTCTTGGAGTAAAGGTTAGCAAGCAAGCTAAAAAAGCAAGCGGTTTGGTAATGAGCGGTGATGCCCGGCTGCGTTGGATTGATGATGGCAGCGGCAACACAAAGTTCGCAGAGCGTTTCCGGATCAATATGAGTGCTGAAGTTAATGCTGACACTAGCTTTTATGGCCGTATTGTAGCTCTTAATCACAATGAACTGGGGACATATAAGACAAGTACCGACAACGACCGGTTAAATGTGGCTGATGCCGCTTTTACAACCAGAAATTTCTACGGGACTACCGTTACCGTGGGCCGGTTTAGCCAGCAAATGGACCCGGGTGGCTACTGGATGAATACTACCGGTGGTGTTGACGGTATAAAAGTCACTGCTGGTAACAAACTCAAAGTGACTGCCGGTTTTGCTAACTTTGGACCTTATTCTGCTATGCAAAAAGGCAATTCGATAATTGACCCGGTCACAGGGACAGCCGAAATCAAAGACGCCTTTTTTACTCAGGCTGTTTACCCGTTGAGTGATACTACTACTGTTGGTGGCTGGTGGTTTAAAGAGGAAACCGGTGAAGATAGTAAATTTGACGTAAAATCGATACATGTTACTACTAAGTTATCGCCTGACTTCACCCTGGCAACCGGATATGGTAAAAACTATATTGAAACTAATGGTAAAAAGCCGACTTTTCAACAAACCCGTCTAACCTACGGTGCTGTGAGCCCCGCTAAAGCAGGCTCATGGAGTTTGGCAGCCGAGTTCCGCAAGTTTGAACCTGGTGTCAATAACAGTATTTACACTACATCTATGGTTGGATCTGTGAACGATGCCAAAGGCTGGGGTATTATTGGCAGCATGGCAGTAGCCAGGAATATCACCTTTACTACCTTCTATGGTTTTAACGCAAAAAAAGTATCCACCAACGCTGATATCGACAACTATACCCGTTGCCAAATTGATTATTTGTTTTAGAATTATTTAACCTGCAAAAAGGCCGCTTGTTATTATTATTACGCGGTGGCCTTATGCCGATAAAGGCTAACATGCCAGCTTCTGGAATACCAGAAATATTAAACAAAGTAAAGGGGACAAGAAAAGATGAAAAGAGAACTGCGCAGTAACTTTGCCATCGGCAGCTTACGATGGGCAACGCGGCGGACTATGTGGCGGGCCCTGGGAATCACCGACGAGGAAATGGCAAGACCCAAGATTGCTATTGTAAATTCATCATCCAATCTGGCAGTTTGTTTCAGCCACCTTGATGAGATTGCCAAAAGAATGCGGGATGCTATTCACGCTGCAGGTGGGCTGGCGTTCGAGGTGCGTACAGTGGCACCAAGTGATTTCATTACCGTTGTGGGCGGTCACGGCGGCTACATCCAGTCTGCCCGTGATCTTATTGTGAATGATATTGAAGTACAGGTTGAAGGTGCCTATTTCGATGGTATGATCTGTTTGGCGTCATGTGATAAGACAGTACCTGGTCAAATTATGGCAGCAGGACGCTTAAACATACCTACGCTAATCGTGGCTTGCGGCTACCAGCCGGCAGGAAAATATCGCGGCCAACACATCGATATTGAGGATATCTTTGTTCAGGCCGGACATCATGCCACAGGCAAGATTACATTGGAAGAACTGACAGAGATGACCGAGGTCGCCATCCAAGGTCCTGAGGTATGCCCGGGAATGGGTACTGCCAATTCTACTCATATCATGACCGAAGCATTAGGGTTAGCCCTTCCCGGCAGTACGCCGGTGTTGGCTAACAGCCGCAAAATGTGGGATACGGTGCGTAAAGCCGGTGAAAGAATTGTCCAAATGGTATGGGATGATGTGAAACCGCGTGATATTCTGACACCGGAGGCTTTTGCCAATGCCACAATGTTAATGCTGTCAGGCAGTTGCTCTATCAATACGGTAAAACATCTGCAGGCAATCGCTGCAGAGGCAGAGTGTGACGTGGATGTCTATGCATTGTTTGAGAAGTATGCCGATAAGATTCCACTTCTGACAGGGGTTCGTCCCAATGGTGAACATACGATTGAGGAGTTCGAGGCGGCTGGCGGTGCGCAAGGGATGCTCAAGCAATTAGAAAGATTTTTGTTGAAGGATGCCAAGACCGTCACTGGCCAAACCTTGGGCGAGATTCTTAAAGACGTGAAGGTTGCAGATGAGGAGATCATCCGCCCGGTAGAGCGGGCACTGGCCTACCGGCCATCAATTGTACTAGTTAAGGGAACACTGGCTCCGGACTACGGCATTATTAAGCTTGCTGTTACCGATGACAGGCCGATGAAATTTACTGGGAATGCGATTATCTATCATTCGATGCAGGAAGGCATTGAAGGTCTGAAGAAGGGGGAAATCAAACCAGGCATGGTAGCCGTATTAAGAGGACTTGGCCCCAAAGGCACGCCAGGTATGGGGCAGGCCTCCGGCTTTATATTTGCCCTCGATGGTGCAGGCCTAACCGGCAAGGTGGCAGTGGTTACCGATGGACTGCTTTCAGGGCTTGTCAACAAAACTTTATTAGTAGGCGAGATATCCCCTGAGGCCGAATATGGGTTATTAGGACTGGTAGAAAATGGGGACCTAATTACCATCGATGTAGAAAATCGTGTTGTTAACCTTGAAGTGGCTGATGCGGTTCTTGCCGAACGTAACACCCGTCGGCAGAGTTTTCTTAAGAAAGAACGGGGCTGGCTGTCGATCTATCAGCGTTGCGTTTCACCATTGAACAAGGGAGCCGTTCTTTTAGAATAATGGCAAAACGCAATTAAGACAGGCGTGTGAAAATTTACCAAGCAATAAAGCAATAAAGCGGGAATCTACCAAAGCTGGTATATTCCCGCTTTTGTATATTATTTAATTTACCCTGTCTGTTTACACAACAGTTGAATGTACCTGTTTAGGTACATTCAACTGTTAGAAAATCTAAAAAAATGTTGCGGAATAGGTACATCCACAAACTAATAGATAGTCAGATAGGCTTGTGTATTTGATTTATTCTCAATTTTTCGACATTGGCATAAAAATTGCATATATATCTATGGGGGCGTAGAGAGAGCATTCAATAATATCATGGAAAGTTAACTTAAAAGGAGTATCAGCGATATGACTTTGGATGAGATTATTAACTCTGCCGAATTTTTTCGCGATCTTAATGCATTTGATTGTTCTGTAATGATATGCGATATTCAGGGAAAGATCCTTCATTATGTACCGGCAGTTACGTTTCATGCCAATGTAAAGATTGGTGAGATCGCACAGGGCGGGGCGATACTGGAATGCATTAAAAGCAAACAAAAGGTTGTTAAAGCGGTGCCGAAGGAGGTATATGGCATCCCGGTAAAGGCTATTGTTAAGCCGGTATTTGATGCAAACCAGGAGTTTATTGGCATTGTCGGTACTGCCATAAGCCTGCATACACAGGAAGTACTCCAAAATGTTGCTCACACAATCGCAGCTACTACACAGCAATTGAGCGTCACATCCGAGAACCTTACACTATCTGCTACTAAATTAGCGGATGACTTGATCAAAGTACGTATGGGTGGAGAGCGGGTATTGGCTGATATCAATAAGACTACAAATATCCTGCATTTTGTCAGCGAGATTGCCGCCAATTCCAATTTATTAGGGCTTAATGCGGCAATTGAGGCGGCAAGGGCTGGCGAGCATGGCCGGGGATTTGCTGTTGTTGCTGAGGAAATCCGCAAGATGGCTGTCAATAGCAGCAATTCAGTAAAAGATATTGCAGATATTCTGAAAACGATCCAGCATGATACTGGCTATGTTATCGATACATTAGCAAAAACAGCCGAGTTGGGCAGCCTGCAAGCGGCAGCAACCAGTGAGATTTCAGTTTCAATGCAACAACTGGCCTCAACTGCCGGTGATGTACAAAGGGTTGCCGAGACTGTATAGGGGTGCTTCATAATTTTAGCTGGCAGTAAAAATAATATAAATTTTTTTTAGGAGTGATTTTCATGGCTGATGTAATGACAGCAGAAGAAAGAATGGTGGCAACTATTAATCTTGAACCGGTGGACCGGGTGGTTTGTGCGCCCATTATCGAACAATATGCCGGGCAATTTGCCGGGATGACTAACAAGGAATTTCTGTGGGACTGGGATAAGGCCCAGGACGCCATGCAAAAAGTCTGGGAGGCTTTCCCCATTTGGGACAGTAATGCCTATATGCTTCACGGGCGTATTGGACCTGTGGCTACTAAATGCGGCCCGGGCCAGTTTAAGATGCCTGGCAAGGAACTGGAAGATAATGCTCAGTATCAGATTCATGAATTTGAAGCGATGAAGCGCGAGGACTATCCTATTATTAAGGAAAAAGGATGGCCGGAATTCCGGATGATATTCCTGGAGCGGGCTCATCAGGTTAGCCGGGAAGAAGTGGTAAAAGGTATGCAGGAAATGACCCGGCTGCGCCAGGACGAGATTGACCGTTCACTTGCCCGTGGACAAAGTCTGACCTGGGGCGCTATTATGGGTACCATTCCATTTGATGCGCTGTCCATTGTCCGTTCTATGGACCGGTTTTATAAGGATATGTTCCAGATTGGCGATCAGGTTGAAGAGTTGTTATGGATTATCAATGATGCCGTTATTGCCGGTAGTGAAGCTGCCGTAAAGGCAACCGGCGTTAACCGGGTATTCGTTGGCGGGGTCAGAGGATCAGGACAATTCATTGGTAAAAAACATTTTGAACGGTTTGTCTGGCCGCAGCTTAAAACGATGGTAGACCGGTTGGTCGAAAAAAATATTGTCCCTATTCTGCATTTTGATGCTGACTGGACGAAAAATCTGGAGTATTTCCTGGATTTGCCGAAAGGTAAATTTGTGCTCGAACTGGATAGTGCTACCGACATTTTTAAGGCACATGAGATTTTGAAAGGCCATTGCTCCATAAAAGGGGATGTAGGTGCGGCATTGTTTACTGTGGCCTCCCCCAGTGAATTAGATGATTACGCTAAAAAGCTGATCACTACATTCCGCAATGGTGAAGGGTTAATGTACTCATCCGGGTGCAATTTGCCAATGAATGCAAGGCACGAGAATGTCAAAGCCTTCTTTGATGCTGTTGAGAAATACGGAAGATATAATTAATTTATACATCCGCAGTAAAGAAGTTTGCAGGCGCAGGCGGGTGGTGTGTTATAACGCTCCACCGCTGGCGCTTGACTTCTTTGTTGCACACAACTCTAGATATACAAGGAAGAATATTGTGAATAATCAAAATTGATAGATTAGCAGGACGTTGTTGGTTTATGTCGAATAATGTAACAACGATAAAAATCAGAGAGGGTGATGTTATTGCCGCGTAAACCCAAGCAAGCGGGGCGAAATTATCAACTTGCCAAACAGAATTTGGATCAGATTTTTGATATGCTGCCTGATCCAATATTTGTAACCGACCGACACGGCAATGTGCTGCTTTCCAATTCTACCACTGCATTGACACTCGACATATCCTTGGATCAGCTTTTGAAATCTAATGTGCGTGATCTTGTGACCAATGGCTATTATACCAAATCATATGCCCTGGAAGCGGCAGAAAAGAAGAGTGTAGTTTCAGGTGAGCTCATTACCAAACTCAACATCAGGCAGTTATCAACAAGTACACCGATCATAGATGAGGACGGAAATGTTATTCTGGTCCTAACAACCGGTAAAGCGATGGATCCTGGAAGTATGTGCAGCAGTCCGGAAAAACGTGAACTGATTAATCGCCGCAAGCGAGAGGTTGAATATCTGCGCAGTTATGTACTGGACCGGGATACTGTGGTCGCTGAAAGCAAGTCTATGCGCCAACTGCTGCTGCAGGCCCATACGGTTGCCCAGACAGATAGTACTGTTGTTCTGTATGGCGAGACAGGTACCGGCAAGGAAATCCTGGCTAAATACCTGCACCGTCACAGTAAGCGGGCCGGTGAGGCGTTTATAGCCGTCAATTGTGCGACATTCCCTGAACATCTTGTTGAATCAGAACTATTTGGTTATGAAAAAGGGGCTTTCACCGGGGCAAGTGCTGACGGAAAAATAGGCTTATTCGAAGCTGCCCATCGAGGCACACTGTTTCTGGATGAGATTGCAGAAATGCCATTGTTTCTGCAATCGAAACTTCTACGGGTTTTGGAGACTTACGAGGTACGGCGTCTGGGGAGCCATATTGACCGGAAACTGGATTTCAGATTGATCGCTGCCACTCATAAGGATCTCCAGAAGATGACCTATGATGGGACTTTTCGAACTGACTTATTTTATCGTCTTAGTGTTATACCACTTCATATACCGCCACTTAGGGACAGGCCTGAAGATATCGTGGCTTTATCTTTTAAATTTTTTGAAGATTTCAAGAAAAAATATGGACCGGAAATTCAATTGACTCCTGACACATTGGGATCATTTCAGAAATATAACTGGCCGGGTAATGTGCGGGAATTAAGAAATGTTGTAGAACGATTGGTAATTAGCAGTTTGCAAAACTATCCCTCTGAACAGCTTGTTCTTGATAACCAGGTTCATGGACTCGATTCTCAATATGATTCTTTCCGGTTAGCTGGACTTAACGGGACGTTGAAACAAGTGACGAGAGCTTTGGAAGAACGCTATATCTATCAAGTGCTAAATGAATGTGGGGGCCGGATGGGAGAGGCAGCAGACCGGTTAGGGATTTACCGTACTGTTCTTTACCGTAAATTAAAGGCATTTGAGAAAGAAAGAGATGCAACAAAATAATAGAAAAAGACTGGATGTACTGTTTAAGGTACATTTAGTCTTTTTTTTATAGCTTTATATGTAGTCCCTAAAGACGTTTGCAGTTGCAGGCGGGTTAGACGTTTGCTTGGATGTACCTGATTAGGTACATCTAATTTTTTAAAATGTTAGAATTGTTGCAAAAAAGGTACTTAAATATAATGTGCTAGTTGTAGCGATGCGGAAGATCCGTTGATTCTGCAGGGAAGCCAGGGAAAGTTTATTTTTGGCATAGAAATTGCTTATATATAAATACGAATTACTTGCAAGAAAAGAAAGGGGAGATTTAGAGTGTCAAAAATTATTACCGCCGACCAGGCTGCGGCTTTGATTCAAGATGGCGTGACTGTGGCTGCCACCGGGTTTGGCCTTGCTGCCTGGGCTGAAGAAGTTGCGCAGGCTATTGAAAAGAGATTTGTGGAAACAGGTCATCCCCGGAATATAACGCTAACCCATGCTTCAGCAATCGGTGACTGGAAAGAGCGGGGGACAACCCGGCTGGGTAAAGAGGGGCTTGTTAAGCGATGGATTGGTGCTCATATTGGATCATCAGCAGGGATGTCAAAACTCCTGGCTGAGAATAAAATAGAGGCCTATTGCCTGCCACAAGGGGTTATTGTTCAACTGTTCCGGGAGATTGCGGCTAAAAGGCCAGGACTTATTACTAAAATCGGTTTGGGAACCTTTGTCGATCCTCGGGTTGATGGCGCTAAGATGAATTCTGCCACTACTGAAGATATTGTTAAAGTAGTTGAGTTTGAAGGCGAAGAGTGGCTCTTCTATAAGACCTTTCCCATTAACGTAGCAATCATCAGAGGTACTACTGTTGATGAACATGGTAACCTGACTATGGAAAAAGAGGGAGTTCTTATGGAAGCGCTTCCCTTAGCCCAGGCAACGAAAAACTCCGGCGGTATTGTTATTGTACAGGCCGAATATCTGGCAAAGGCCGGTTCCTTACATCCTAAGCAAGTGAAAGTTCCCGGCATTCTTGTTGACCACATCGTGGTGGCAACCAAGCAGGAGTCTTGCTGGCAGACCGAGGGCCTGTATTTTAGTCCAGCGTTTGCCGGTGACATTAAAGTTCCGCTAAACAGCATTCCCGAGCTGCCTATGGATGAACGGAAGATTATTGCCCGTCGCGCTGCCATGGAATTAGCCCCGAATACTATCGTCAACTTAGGTGTCGGTATTCCCAGTGATGTTGCAGCGATAGCCGCTGAGGAGAAAGTAACAGATTTATTGACATTAACTACAGAAGCTGGCGGCATCGGGGGCGTTCCAGCCAGTCTGCCTCATTTTGGTCAATCTTATAACGGTGAGGCCGTGGTCGAGCACCACTCCCAATTTGACTATTATGACGGCGGCGGCATCGATGTGGCTTTTCTGGGACTGGCTCAAACCGATAAAGACGGTAACGTAAATGTAAGTAAATTTAAAGGCCGTCCTATGGGGTGCGGCGGCTTTATCAATATTACCCAGAGTTCTAAAAAAGTAGTTTATTGTGGTTCTTTTACCGCTGGCGGACTGGAAGTTACGGCCCAGGACGGCAAGCTTGTCATTGGTAAAGAAGGTAAAAGTATGAAATTCATCAATACTGTTGAACAGATTACCTTTAGCGGCAAATATGCACAACAGGTTAAACAACCGGTAGTATATGTTACCGAACGTGCTGTATTTGTTTTAGAGAATGGGCAAATGACCCTGACTGAGATTGCTCCTGGTATTGACCTGGAAAAAGATGTCCTGGCGCTTATGGATTTTAAACCTGTCATTTCCCCTGCGTTGAAAACCATGCCCAGTGAGATTTTCCAGCCTAAGTGGGGGCAGCTCAGGCAGATTGTCGAAGCTAAAACGAAAGGATGATAAACCATGGTTGATATGACGCTTACCCCTCTGCAGCAGAAGGTGCAAGAATTGGCAAAGGCATTTACGGCTGAACATATCATTCCCGTAGCCGAGGAATGGGATGCGAAAGGTGAATTTCATGAATTCATCCTGGAAGAGGTTAAAAAGGCCGGGTTAAATTGTATGGCAGTGCCGACAGAGTATGGCGGCCCTGGTTACGATGCTGTTACTCAATCGGTCGTCGTTGAAGAATGGGGTTATGGTTGTGCTGCATTTGCAACTACTCTTGGCGGCAACGGGCTGAGTTCTTATCCTCTGGCTATTGCCGGCACAGAAGAGCAAAAGCAATTGTACTATGGACGGCTGGTTGCCGGCGGTATGGGTGGCTTTGCCCTTACCGAACCGGGTGCCGGTTCGGATGCAGGCGCTTGCGCTACTACTGCTAAATTAGATGGTGATGAGTGGGTACTTAACGGGACCAAATGCTTTGCCACGACTTGTGGCTATGCGAACATCATGGTTATATTTGCATCTACCGATCTTAGCAAAGGGGTTAAGGGCCTAAGTGCGTTCATCGTGGAAAAAGAGCGCGAGGGTGTTATCGTCGGTGCAGTGGAGCATAAAATGGGTATTCGCAGCTCCAATACGGTGGAGCTTATTTTGAAAAACGTGAGAATTCCCCAAAATCACCTGCTGGGTAAAGAAGGCGAAGGCATGAAAATTGCCATGAAAACGCTTGATATGGCCAGGCCTATCGTAGCTTCGATGGGGGTAGGCATCGCCCGCCGGGCTCTTGAGGCAGCGATTAAATATGCCAAAGAATACCTGGATGTGAATGGCAAGCCTATCGGTACCCATCAGGCTGTGGCATTTAAATTGGCTGATATGGCAACCCAGGTGGAAGCAGCCAGACAGTTAGTCCGTAATGCCCTCCGCCTGAAAGACGCTGGTGTACCTTACACCAAGGAAGCTGCTATGGCTAAGACCTATGCCACCGATACTGCGATGCGGGTGACCGCAGATGCAGTAGAACTGATGGGATATTACGGTTACTCTCAGGATTCCTTCGTGGAAAAGCTTATGCGTGATGCCAAGGTCACCCAAATTTACGAAGGCACTAATCAGGTTCAACGGATTGTCATATCCGGGCTGTTGCTTAACTCGTAAGTAAGCTGCGGCAAAGAGAATAGGAGGGGTACGCATGAGTTACGCATTAACAGAAGAGCAACAACTGATTCAGCAAAATGCCCGGGAATTTGCTCAGGAATACATAGAACCGGCTGCGGCCGGAATAGACAATACGAGCCTATTTCCGGAAGAAATAGTTCAAAAGATGGCTGAACACGATTTCCTCGGGATATTTATGCCGGGAGAATATGGTGGTGCTGAGGCCGGATATCTCAGCTATGCGTTAATTGTCGAAGAATTGTCACGTGTAAGCGGTGCTGTCGCGGCTATCCTTATTAATCACGCGTCCCTGGCAGCCTATGCGATTAACCAGTGGGGTTCGGCTGAACAGAAACAGAACTATCTACCCTTTTTGTGCAATGGTCAGAAGCTGGGCGCTTTTGCTCTTACTGAGCCTGGCGCTGCTCCGGGGGCAGGCGCGCATAAGGTTGTGGCAGTTAAAGACAGTGATGGCTATGTACTAAATGGACGTAAGTGCTATGTTGCCAACGGTGGTGTGGCAGGTGTGTATATTGTATTTGCGCTAACCAATCCCGAGGCTGGAGCCAAAGGGATGAGCGCTTTTGTTGTTGATAGTAAAACTGCCGGACTATCGGTAGCCCGGACTATCGAAAAAATGGGCTTGCGTGGTTGTCCGTCCGCTGAATTAATATTTGAGAATGTAAGAATCCCGGAATCCAGCCTGCTGGGAATTGAAGGCGCAGGCCTGACTATTGCCTCAGCTGCACAAGCTGTTGCCAGTGTGGCTGAAGCCGCTATGGTGGTTGGTATTGCACAGGCTGCGATGGTAGATGCTGTGAAATATGGCAAACAAAGAATCCAGTTCCGCCGCCCTATTGCCAGCTTCCCAGCCATCCAAACGATGTTGGCAGACATGGCTACTAACATTCACTTAGCCCGGCTGGCAGTGTATGATGCTGCCACGCTGATTGAAAGTGGAGAATCGTTTGCAAATGAAGCCGCGATGGTGAAGCTATTTGCTGCCCGTATCGGCCAAAACGCATTGATTGATGTTATTCAGATTGAGGGTGGCTATGGATATAGCCAGGAAATGGTTGCTTCCCGGCTTTATCGCGATGTTAAGGGAGCGATTATTAAGGGCAGCTCGGCTGACTTTCCTGAAAAAACAATAGCCGACGCATTGCTTGCCTAATTATAAATACGACACTTTACTATATTAACAACGCTTCACCGCTGGCGCCTGATTTAACGCGTTGTATGTAATTTGAACCGGAGAGGGTTGTTTCACCCTCTCCACAAAGAGAAAGGGGAAAACCATGCAAAAGCTTCTTGTCTGCTACAAGTGGGTACTAGACGAACAAGACATTAAAATAACCGGCGATTTGTCCCTTGATACCAGCCGGGCTAAATACAAAATCAGCGATTATGACAAAAATGCAATAGAAGCAGGAGCACTCCTGGCTGAACAGCACGGCGTCAATGTTGAAGCCCTCACTTTTGGCACCGCTGCGGCCAAACAATCCTTGAAAGACGCCCTGTCCCGGGGACTGGACAAGGTGTACTGGATTGGCGATGCAGTGGCAGAACAGGCAGATGCTTTTGTGACTGCCAACGTATTGGCCGCTGCTATCAAAAAAGCCGGGCAGTTTGATCTGATCCTGTGCGGGGAAGGCAGCGCCGACTCCTATAGCCAGCAGACGGCTCCCCGCCTGGCAGCTCTACTTGGCATTCCTGCCATCACCTTTGTGCAGCAGCTTACCGTTACTGACGGCCAGGTAACCGCTACCCGCAAACTGGGCGATTGTACAGAGGAAGTAACCGTCACCGGTCCGGCCGTAATCAGTGTTTTACCGGAAATTAACAAACCACGGATACCAGGCTTAAAGCAGGTGATGGGGGCTGCCAAAAAACCTTCCGAAGAATTGGCAGTAGCTGATTTAGGTCTTGCCGCTGAAGCGTTGGCGCCTAAGGTGCGCAGCTTGTCGGTGAAAGGCTATGTCATGGACCGGAAAAAAGTCATTTTTAAAGAGGCTGATCAGGCCGATAATGTTGCCAAGTTAGTTGCCAGCCTTGCCCAAGCGGGCCTGTGCTAGAGGAAAGGGGTAAAGAACATGCCAGGAATTTGGATCTATTCAGAAGATAGCGCAGTGGCCAGACAACTCTTGACCGCTGGTCTCGAACTCAAACAGGCTATGCATCAGGCTGTTGCCGTACTGACGCTCAGCAGTGAAGACGCACCGGCTTTTATTGCTGCCGGCGCTGACAAAGTATATGTAGTAAAAGGCAACAATCCGTGGCCTGAGAGCTATGCCAAGGCTGTAGCCGACATCGTGGTCAAAGAGGAAGCGCAGGTTGTATTGGTTGGCGGAACCCTGCGGGGCAAAGATCTGGCAGCCACAGTAGCTGCCACCCTGAAGGCTGGTCTTGTTACCGATGCTTTGAGCATTAGTTATGTTAACGATGCCATTGAAACCACCCGTTTAGTCTATGGTGGTTTGGCTGTGCGTACTGAATCGGTAGCACTGCCGGCACTTGTTACCATACCAGCCCGGACCTTCCCTGAAGCAACCGCACAGGGCGTTGGTCCAGGCGAAGTGGTGACTGTCGAAACAGCCAATGCTGACGCGCGGGTCGCAATCACTAACGTTTGCCCCATTGTTCGCCATGGCGCAGATATTGCAGCCGCTGACCGTGTGGTTTGCGTTGGTCGTGGTTTAAACAAAAAAGAAGATCTGGCACTGGTCGAAGCGCTGGCCGCGGCTGTCGGGGCTGAAATCGGCTGCACTCGTGGTATTTCCGAAGATTATCACTGGCTGCCTAATGATCGCTATATTGGAATTTCTGGTCAGAAGGTCAAGCCCGAACTCTATATCGGTATGGGAATCTCCGGTCAGGTACAACATGTGGTGGGGGTTAGGGATTCCAAGGTGATTGTTGCCATTGATACCAATGAAAAGGCCCCGATTTTTGAAGCAGCTGATTATGGCATAGTAGGAGATCTCTACGAAGTAGTACCCTTACTGACCAAAGCACTGCAAAAATAGCTAGTAATGTCGTTTACCATAGGGGGATTTATACCATGTCAGCTGATGAAAAATTTGATGCCATAATTATCGGCGCCGGTCCGGCCGGCGCTGCCTGCGCCTACGTGTTAGCCAAAGCAGGTAAAAGTGTTCTATTGGTAGAGCGGGGTGTAAGTGCAGGCAGTAAAAACGTCACAGGCGGACGTCTGTATACGTATGCACTGGAGTTGGTCGAGCCCGGTCTGTATCAGCAGGCTCCACTGGAACGAAAAGTAGTCAGGGAGCAAATTATGATGCTTGGACAAAACAGTGCAGTCACAATGGATTATGCCGACTACAGCTTCGGGGAAGGGGTTCCCCAGTCCTACTCAGTACTGAGGGCTCCCTTTGATGAATGGTTTGCTGCCCAGGCCGAAACCCAGGGCGCCATGCTGGCTCCCGGAATTGTCGTAGATGAACTCATTGAAGCCGATGGCAAGATTGTCGGTATTAAAGCCGGTGACGATGAAATCTACGCAACAGTAGTCATCGCGGCCGACGGAGTTAATTCCTTCATCGCTCAGAAGGCCGGATTACGAGACGACATTACCGCTCATAACGTCGGAGTGGGGGCTAAAGAAATTATCGAGCTGCCGGAAAAGATCATTGAGGACCGGTTTAACCTGCAGGCAGGAGAAGGGGCAGCCCGGGTGCTGATTGGCTGTTCCGGTGGTGTGCTCGGTGGTGGCTTTCTCTATACAAACAAAGGAAGTATTTCTTTGGGGGTGGTGCTAAACCCGGAAGATCTGGCCAGGCGAGGCAAAAAAATTCATGAGATTGTTCAGGACTTAAAAATGCATCCCGCAATCTATCCGTTGGTCAAAGATGGGACAACCACAGAATATGGAGCCCATCTTGTTCCGGAAGTCGGTTATCATGCTATGCCGAAGAAACTCTACCGGGATGGGTTAGTGCTGGTAGGTGACGCTGCCGGTATGGTGGTGAATAGCGGTACTGTTCTCCGGGGGATTGATCTGGCCATCGTCAGCGGGGTAGCCGCGGCGCGGGCAATCTTAAAGAACGCTGAAGAGAGTAATGTTGGACCAGCTTATCTGCAAGAGCTTGAAAACCTCTCGCTCCTGGCTACCATGAAGCTTTATGCTAACTTCCATGAACTGATGAGTAACCCGCGGATGATATCTGTATATCCGGCCATGGCCAATGACATGATGAAAACATTGTTTGCTGTGGACGGTAAGCTGCCGGAGCGCATGGACAAGGCCATGTTGAAGGTGTTGAAAAGGCATGTAACATTCGGCCAGCTCATTGCTGATGGTTGGAAGGGGTTTAAAGCCATATGACTGTAAAAAAGCTTTCACCTGAAGAGCTTCTGGGATTGAACAAATTTGCTGTAGATGAAGAAGAAGCGCATATTGTCCTGGATAAGACTATTTGTGCCAAGTGCCAGGAAAAGCCCTGTCTTGTTGTCTGCCCGGCAGTGCTCTATACCTTAAAAGATGGCGACATGAATTTTGATTATGCAGGGTGTTTAGAATGCGGTACTTGCCGGATTGTGTGCAAAGACAAGGGCATTATTAAGTGGACCTATCCGCGGGGTACCTTTGGTGTTGCTTTCCGCTGCGGTTAATGCAATCTAAAAAAGCAGTGTTATGTATCTAGCAAAATCTTGCTGGATACATAACGACGAAATTGACAGAAACATAAGAAAATACTGGCAATAAATTCAGAATTAATTGTGAGGGGATTAAAAAATGGAAAACAAGCAACCGTTCTATGGCTGGAAACTGGTAGGGGCGCTGTGGTTTTTGTATCTTCTTAACATGGGTTTCCCCCTGTATGGTGGTGCAGTTATTAATACATATATGCTAAAAGAGATTACCATGGAGCGCAGTGTTTATGGTTTGGGCTTTACATTATTGAACTTTTTCGTAGGTGTTCCGTCTATTTTGGTTGCTGCGGCCATCGGCAAATGGGGCGTTCGCTCAACCTTCGGCATTGGATCGGCTCTGATTTTGATAGGAACCTTGTGGATGGCCTTTGTTGCCTCCCAGCCCTGGCATTACCTTGTGGGGTTTGGCGTGATCATTGGTTCAGGGATTGGTTTTGGTACCATTGTACCGCTATCTACGGCAGTAACCCGCTGGTTTAAACAATATCGTGGACGGGCTATGGCCATTACCTTAACTGCTTCAGGTTTTGCCGGTTTTCTGGGAGCGCCGCTTATGAATAAGGTGCTTGCCGCTAATGGTGGTGACTGGCGTCAGGCTTGGCTGATGGTTGCCGGCATTGCAATTGTGGCAGCAATAGTTGCCTTTTTGACAGTAAAAGAAAGACCCGAGGATTTGGGCCAGCTTGTTGATGGTATCGAGGAATACGCAAGTGGCCAAGGTGGCCAGGCTAATTCGCTGGCGACCAAGTTTAGCTGGACTCCCAGTGAAGCATATGGTACACGTGCTTTCTGGATGATCGTTGTTGGTTCTTTTGCCTGCCAGTTTCCATTCTTCTTTTTTACCGCTCACTGGATCCTGCACTTAAGGGGCCTAGGTATTAACCCGGCTGATGCCGCGTGGGCGATGGGGCTCTTCACGATGGGCGGTATTGGCGGACGGCTGATTGGCGGTTGGCTAATGGACAAAATGCCAGCCCGGTTTGCCTTCATGATGGGTATTTGCTGCTACTTTGTAGGTTCTTTCCTGGCTATTAATGTTACGGCCGGTTCGCTGATGGTCGCTTTTGCCGCTGCCATTCTCTACGGCGCCGGTTTTGGCTGGACATTTGTCTGCTTAAACACCATGGTAGGCAACTTCTTTGGCCCGGTAGCCTTTCCCAAAGTAAATGGGATGATGCTGCTTTTATCCGCGCTTGCGTGCTCGCCGGCCGGGATGGTTGGCGGTAAACTATTTGATATGTTTAAAAGCTATACCCCTGCTTTTTACTTAAATGTCGCTATCTGCATAGTGGGAATATCTGCCCTGTTTTTTGCCACCATGCCGCAGAAAAAAACTACTGATTCAACAATCAAAGCATAACAGCAAACAAATCCAGATGTAAAAGCAATTAAATAAAAAAAGGTGGGCGATAATTATGAAAAAAATGCAAAAAACAAAAAAATGGCTGGCAATTGTACCGCTGGCGCTGCTGTCGATTACTATGGCTGGAACCCCTGCATTGATCAATACAGTGCATGCTGCAGCTGTACAATCCTTCGGTGATGTTCCTGCCGATCACTGGGCCTATCAGGCTGTGGGCAAGTTAGCAAAAGCCGGGTTGATTGATGGGTATAACGACAAATCGTTCCAGGGAGATAGGACCTTAAGCCGGTATGAATTTGCCATTGTTGTGGCCAAAGCCATTGATAAGCTTGAAAAAGCCGATGAGAACAATCAGAAACTCATTGATAAACTCTCTATTGAGTTTGCCACTGAACTTAACCGCCTGGGGGCACGGGTGGCCAAGGTAGAAGCTAAAACGAATACCTGGGTCGGCGGCGAAACCCGGTTCCGGGTGGTAGGCAATGATCCTACCCCGGCAGGTTCAAAGAAGTTGTCTGGATCGGACGCGTTTGAATTCCGGCAACGGATTAAATTTTGGGGAAATATCAACGATAATATGTCGTTCTTTGGTCGTATTGCTACTTCCGGCGGCAATAAATTTGGCAATGCCGAATACAGCTCCGGCTCGGAAATTGCTCTCGATCAAATGAATATTACTGCCAAGAACACACTGGGGTTTGACTCGATTCGTGTCGGACGCAGCGCGCTGGACTTCATCACCACCGGTTTAATTGGTAAGCCAATGAATGTGGACGGCATTTTACTTACTGACAAATGGGACAAACTCAGCTTTAAAGGCTGGACAGGAGATATTAAAAGCAACAAGTGGGATGCGAGCAATGCCAGATATAGCGATAATGAAGCTTACCAGTTTACCACTGGGCAATTAGGCTATGCGCTCTCGAAAAAAATCACGATGTATGCAGGCTACTATTGGGCGGATGTTCCGGGAACCAGTACGCCTACCGGCATGGGTACGCTCAATACCAATACCGGTTCTTTTGACAGTTCAAAGGGCTGGACATCCTCGGTAGTCTACAAAATGGGCCAATATACACTGCTGGGCGACTATGTAGGCAGTAAACTGGACGGAGCGACTAACTTGCCAGATAATCCCAAAGGCTGGGCTGTTCAATTTAGCAACAGCCAGGCGCCACCGGCCATGTATCAGGCTGTCGGTTTGGTAAATTCGTCCAAAGTAGGCACGGATGCCTGGATGGTATCTTACCGCAGCGTGGATGCCGGCGCCCTTCCTTCCGGGGCGGGCGGCTTTGACACTACGGCCGTTGCCAGTCCCGGTCAGCCGTATAACGTGTTTACTCACACCACCGATAATGTCAATGCCTGGTTCCTGGCGTATCAAAATGTTGTAGCCAAAAATGTTGTACTGTCTCTCGAATATCAGGATATCAAAATTAAGGATAGAAGCTTAACGTCCCTAACCGATAACAAATTGGATAAAACTTACATGATGAAGTTTGAAT
>NZ_DATMXX010000094.1:0-9641 GCF_035561255.1 Sporomusa sp.
CTTATATTTTATGGCTTTAGCAATTTATCATCATATTAAAATTTCTGTCGGTCAGGAGATCTTACCTGAAAGTTTAATATCAGGCGGGGGATTTGCCGGTGGGATGATGCTTTTTTCATTACGCAAACTGTTAGGTGTACATGGCTCGATCATTGTTTTGTCTGCATTGTTTCTTTGTTCATTACTAATGGCAACAACGTGGTCTCTGGCTGAAACATTAGTAAGTGCCAAAGATAAAGCTGTAGAAAGCTTGATTTCTGCTAGAGAGGCGATTGCCGCCTCAACTGAAACCATATTTCAGGAATCAGATGAAGACAAGCGTCAACCCGTGTTTTATGACCATCAGCGTGATGCTAAACCCGAGTTCGCCGCTGCGCCTGTCCGGGAAGCTGCGGCAGATTCTTTTACAGCTGCTTATACTTCTCAATCCGAGCCGGCAGAATCATCTGAGCTTGCCGTAGTTAGACCGGCGGTTACCGATATTAACCCAGCGTATGGGTTGCCGCCATTATCATTGTTAAAGAAGCCAAACCGGCCTCGATTGACCAAGGTGCCGAAAGAGGTTGCCGACAATGCCCGTATCTTAGAACAAACGTTAGATAGTTTTGGTGTGAGTGCCAAAGTCATAAATACGTGTCAAGGGCCGACGGTTACCCGCTATGAACTTGAACCGGCTCCCGGGGTAAAAGTGAGTAAAATAGTAAATTTGTCAGATGATTTGTCACTTAAGCTTGCATCATCAGGTGTTCGTATCGAAGCGCCTATTCCCGGTAAAGCGGCTATTGGTATCGAAGTACCTAATAAAGAATTATCCGGTGTTGCTTTGCGGGAGGTGCTGGAGGCTGACGAATTTCAGCGTTCTTCATCCGGCCTAACAGTCGCTTTAGGCAAGGATATTGCAGGGCAGCCTATTGTGGCTGATTTGGCTAAAATGCCGCATTTACTGGTAGCTGGTGCTACTGGCTCAGGTAAAAGTGTTTGTATTAATACGCTAATAACAAGTGTATTGTTTAAAGCACGTCCTGACGAAGTGAAGTTAGTGTTGATTGATCCTAAGATGGTGGAATTGTCGAATTATAATGGCATACCGCATTTGTTAACACCTGTTGTAACAGATGCTAAAAAGGCTGCAGCTGCT
The DNA here is from genome assembly GCF_035561255.1 of Sporomusa sp. Lineage (GTDB taxonomy): Bacteria > Bacillota > Negativicutes > Sporomusales > Sporomusaceae > Sporomusa. The sequence continues at coordinate 1,139 of NZ_DATMXX010000094.1, forward strand.
TTAAACTGGGCCGTGCAAGAAATGGAACGTCGATATGAAGTTTTTGCAACCGCTGGGGTGCGTGATATTTCACGCTATAATGAGCTTCACGCTGAAGGGCGGTTGCCACTAATCCTTATTATTATCGATGAGCTTGCTGATTTAATGATGGTGGCTCCTGTTGATGTTGAGGATGCCATTTGCCGCCTGGCCCAAAAAGCAAGGGCTGCTGGCTTGCATTTAGTGCTTGCCACGCAGCGCCCCTCAGTTGATGTTATTACTGGAACGATAAAAGCTAATGTACCATCGCGGATTTCTTTTGCTGTTTCATCACAGGTTGATTCGCGAACCATCCTTGATATGGCCGGAGCTGAGAAACTCCTGGGAAAAGGTGATATGCTTTTTTATCCTGTTGGAGCTTCAAAACCACTCCGTGTTCAGGGGGCTTTTATTGGTGATGCCGAGGTTGAGGATTTGGTAACTTACATTAAAGAGCAGGCTGAACCCGAATATACAGATGGCATAACTACCGTAGAAACTGGGAGTACAGGTAAAGAGGAATCCACCCATTTTGAGGACGATCTATTGGAAGAAGCCGTGCGCATGGTACTTGAAACAGGACAAGCTTCTGTTTCTATGTTGCAACGAAAATTTCGTATTGGGTATACGCGTGCTGCTAGATTAATTGATACGATGGAAGAAATGAAAATTGTTGGACCCAATATAGGTAGTAAAGCAAGGGAAATTATTATGAATTCGGAACAAGTTTATACAAGATATTTTAAAAAATAAGTTTGTTGCAGCGCTTATAGCATTTGTGGCAGGGTAGAATAGTAATGGTGATAATATTGAATAACATTATTAAAGTAGAAGACTCAGTAATCCTTGATTGCCCAGCTTTTATAGATGTGCGTTCACCGGAGGAATATTCCATGGGCCACATTCCGGGTGCAATAAATATTCCTTTATTTAATAATGCTGAGCGGGCTCACGTCGGAGCAACTTATAAACAAATAGGCATTGAAGAAGCCAAAGATCTAGGGTTGACAATTGCTTCACCAAAGTTGCCTGATATCGTTGGTCAAGTTCGTCAGATCTATAAATCAGGACAACAGGTTGTGATCTACTGCTGGCGAGGCGGAATGCGTTCCAAGTCAATTGTAAACATACTTGGGATGATGGGAGTTCCAGCCCCTCAGCTGTTAGGTGGTTATAAGGCCTATCGCCAATATGTGTTAGATAGATTGCGAACTTTTGTGGTTAAGCCAGTAATAGTAGTTCTTTGTGGTTCAACTGGTGTTGGCAAAACAATAATCCTAAATCGGTTGGCAAGAAGAAATATTCCATCAATTGATTTAGAGGAACTGGCTAATCACCGTGGATCTGTTTTTGGACAGATTGGATTAGGGAAGCCGGCAACAGCCCAAAATTTTGACGCCGAGCTGCTGGCGAAACTCAATAAACTTAATAACCAACCTTATATCGTGGTTGAATGCGAAAGCAAACGTATTGGTAATGTCTATTTACCAGAGGCTTTGTTTAATGCAATGCGACAAGGTAAGAATTTGCTGTTGTCTGCTAATATTGAGTTAAGAGTAGATAGGTTAATTGCGGAATATATGGACATGTGTGGTAATAATCACGAAGCAATAATTGCTGGTATTCAATCGCTGCGCAAACGTATTGGTAATAAAAAAACCGACCAAATATTAGATTGGTTTAAGTCTGGTATGATACGTGAGGTTGTAAAAATATTGCTTTTGGATTATTATGATCCGATGTATGGCTATGAAAAGACAGACCCTTCTAATTATGATACATGCGTGAAGGCTGATGACGTGGAGCAGGCTACAGACGATATAATCCAATACTTACAAGAGTTGGGGAGGTAGTTGTTTTGCAAACAGTAGGGGAGATCTTACGCGCTGAACGTGTTAAAAGAGGCCTATCGATAAAAGATATAGAAAGTGCTATAAGTATCAGGGCGCTTTATCTTGAAGCTATTGAAGAAGGTAACTATAGCATTATCCCCGGTGAAGTGTACTTGAAGGGTTTTATCCGTAATTATGCAACTTTTTTAGGTCTTGATTCGCAGCAAGTAATGGAGGTATATCGGCAGAATAAAGACCAGATTAATGAGGATACCCTAACTGTAAATCAGGTAGAGACAATACCCGGACCCCCATTAAATAATAGCGGGGGATTGACAAAGTGGTTTATTATTGGGATTGTGGCGGCTGGTGTGGTCGCTGGAGTAGCTTGGTGGTCATCTGGAGCCCCAAAACCAGAGACGCCTCCTGCTGCTCAAAAACAACCAGAACAAGCGACCCAACAGCAGTCTTCTCAGCCAATTACGCCAAGCCAGTCTGCCTTGCCGGCAAAACCAGCCAGCAAAGTTATCATAACTGCTAAGTATAATGCGCAGTGCTGGACACAGATAATTGCAGATGGCAAAGAGATATATGAAGGTATTCCCAAAAATGGCGAGTCATTTACATGGGAAGCAACAACTAAACTTACCGCTAAATTTGGCAATGCCAGTGCTGTTGATCTGGTATATAACGGCATTGTTGTGGGGAAAATTGGGGGTAGTGGCGAAGTTGTTGCTAAAACATTCACTTTAAACGGTATTACTCAATAGAAGCGAGGAATTACATCAATATGACTGATTTTTTACCAACGACCCGTGAAGATATGGCTAAGCGGGGCTGGGAGCAACTGGATTTCCTGTTTATCAGCGGAGACGCGTATGTTGATCATCCCAGTTTTGGTCCAGCTATTATCTCACGGCTGTTGGAAAAATATGGATATAAGGTTGGGATAATCTCCCAACCAGATTGGCGTTCAACAAATGATTTTAAAAGATTAGGCAAGCCCCGGATCGGGGTATTAGTTTCAGCAGGCAACCTTGATTCCATGCTGAATAAATATACCGCTGCTAAAAAATACCGCAGTACTGACAATTATTCGCCCGGGGGCCAGGCAGGACGCAGGCCTGAACGGGCGACAATTGTTTATTGCAACCGGATAAGAGAGCTATGGAAGACCATCCCGCTGATTATTGGCGGGATTGAAGCAAGCTTGAGGCGGTTCGCTCATTACGATTATTGGTCAGATAGTGTTCGCCGCTCGATATTAATTGATAGTCGGGCCGATCTGTTGATTTATGGCATGGGTGAAAAACAGATAAAAGAGTTATCTGAGCAGTTATCTGCTGGGATTAGTATAGATAATATTCGTGACATCCAAGGAACCTGCTATCGGACAGAGTCATTAGATCATCTTTGGGAATATACTGAAACCCCAAGTTTTCAAGATGTAAGCAATAATAAACAAGATTTTGCAGAGGCCTTTAAAACTCAATATTTAGAGCAGGACCCTATCCGGGGGAAAACAATAGTCCAGAATCATGGTGAGTATTATGTAGTACAAAATCCACCTGCCAGGCCGCTTTCTACACAGGAAATGGATGAGATCTACGATTTGCCGTATCAACGTACCTATCACCCGGATTACATAGCAGCTGGTGGTATCCCGGCTATTCAGGAAGTAAAGTTTGGTATTGTCAGTCATCGTGGCTGTTATGGCAGTTGTTCATTTTGTGCTTTGTATGCACATCAAGGCAGAATAATACAAAGCCGGAGTAAAGAATCCATATTGCAGGAAGCCCGGCAAATTACTAAATTACCTGACTTTAAAGGTTATATACATGATGTAGGGGGGCCTACCGCAAATTTTCGGCAACCAGCCTGCGACCATCAAGCAGACCGGGGAACCTGCCGGGGTAAGCAATGTCTATTTCCTGCCGCTTGTAAAAGCCTAAATACCAACCATAATGACTATCTGGAACTACTTAGGGCGATACGGAAAATACCGGGTATTAAAAAAGTGTTTGTCCGCTCAGGGTTGCGTTATGACTATCTTTTGGCTGCCAATGACATGGAATTTTTGCGGGAGCTATGTGAGCATCATGTCAGTGGCCAACTAAAAGTAGCCCCTGAACATATCTCGCCCAAGGTTACTAAATTAATGGGTAAAGCGGGTAAGGAAACTTACCTGAAATTTAAAAAAGCCTTTGAGCAGGCAAATAAGGATTTGGGGAAAGAGCAATATTTAGTGCCATACTTTATGTCCAGTCATCCTGGTGCAGGGCTCAAAGAGGCCGTTGAACTGGCGGAATTTTTGCGTGATACCGGTTACAACCCGGAACAAGTGCAAGACTTTATTCCAACCCCAGGCAGTTTGTCAACCTGTATGTATTACACAGGGATAAATCCACTTACCAGGGAAAAAGTGTATGTTGCGAAAACTCCTCATGATAAACGGCTCCAGCGGGCGTTGTTGCAATATCGTGACCCCAAAAACCATGAGCTTGTGTATGAAGCATTGACAACAGCGGGGCGCCCGGATTTAATCGGCTATGAGCCTAAATGTCTAATTCGCCCGCTAAAAAACAGACAATATAACATAAGTAAGGGGCCGAGTGGAAAAGTTGAGAAACGAAGGCCTTTAACAGCCACAAGAAACAAAACAAAAATAAAGCAGACTAGAAGATCCTAGTCTGCTTTATTAATAAGACCAAATGCGCGTCGGCAATCGTCTGATAAGAGATACATGCCAATTAAGCCATGCGGGACTATCGTTATAACGCCCATTGTCATGTTATGACCAAACATAATTATGAAGCCAATAACTACGAAAATAAAAGACAGCACCAGTTCAAATAAGCGCGCCCAACGTTTAAGTTTTAATAAACCAAGGGCAGGGACTGCGTATAACAACAATGCCCCTAATGAATTTAAAGCTGCCTGTAGATTTTTTTGCACTATACCATCATATACACCAAAAGCATATCCAATCGCGACAAGTAGCAAAAAAGCTATTATGAAAAGCAGGCGAATAGTTAAATCAGGATGAAGGAAAGACCACCAGGTGGGTCTTTCTGACATAATAACAACTCCTTTCATGATATCTAATTTTACCATAAAATCATGTGTTTTAGAATAAGCTGGTTTTATGTACTATGGGTTCTGGAATTTTGAGGATTAATGGGACTTGCATAACGGTGAAAAAAAAGGTATAGTATATATGTTTGCCTTAACTATTTATCCTATATACCTATAAGCGGAGGTAACATATGAAACGTTATCTACCATTATTATTGATATCGTTTTTTTTAATCATATTGGCGATAGCCGGAACCACGTATCTAGCAGGGTATGCAGGCAAAGAAAACAAAGACAGTCTGACAACAATTACAGTTTATACTACCTTGCCAATTGAACAGGTGTCCGTTTTAGCGCAGGAATATGAGAAGCTGGCAAAAGTCAGAGTTAATATTGCACCGCTTACCGAAAAGGAACTGTTTATTAAACTAATTGAAGAATCTTCAAATCCACAAGCTGATCTGATCCTTGCTAACCGTAAAACCCTGAAACAAGCCAAAAATAGTGCACTGTTGATACCGTACCAATCAGAATACACCGATATAATACCAACAGGATTTCAAGACACTGATGGCTACTGGACTGGTGTTTGGTATGATCCGATAATCTTTGCCGCTAACCAGGATTATTTGAGAAAAGCAGCTAAAAAACCATCGAAGTGGTCTGACTTACCTTTAGAATCTAAAGTAAGATTTGGTATGACTGATTTTCTGGCAGCTGATGCTGCGGCTAATCTTTTATATACGTTAGTTGCGGCTAATGGCGAAGCGCAGACATTGAGTTTCCTCAAAAAGTTGCACCCCCAAATAGTTCAGTATGCTAAATTTTTGGCAACCCCGGCGCGAATGGCCAGTATGGGTGAAGTTGATATTGCTATTGTTGTTCATAGTGAAGCGATGCGGTATGCGAGGGATGGTTTTCCGATAGAGATTATCTATCCTGAAGATGGAACAGCTTATTTGTTGACAGGGGTAGGTTTAATTAGAGGGACTACCCATGGCTCAGAAGCCAAACAATTCATTGATTGGTTGACTCAGGCCGGAGCACTTGCTGCTATGGCGCAACAAAAATTTTACTTTGTGCCGACAAACCCGGAAACCCGTATGGGCAGGGAATTCATGGCTAAAGACATACCATTACTTGACCATCATGATATGTATTTGCCTGAACAACAACGCAAACTATTAAATAAATGGGTCCAGGCAGTACGTCTGGGGATACAATAAGGAGGGCCGTAATTATGCTTACAGCAGGATTTGTTAGTTTAGGATGTGCCAAAAATCTTGTTGACACTGAAATAATGTTAGGAATTTTGGCTGATAATAATATACACATTACAGACGACCCTCATGCTGCGGATATTTTAATTGTTAATACTTGTGGTTTTATTGATTCTGCTAAAGAAGAATCAATCTCGACAATTATTCAAATGGCTGATTTTAAGCAGGCTGGAAAATGTCGTGGTGTTATTGTAGCTGGATGTTTAGGGCAGCGTTACCAACAAGAGTTGTTAGATGAACTTGCTGAAGTATCGGCAATTGTTGGTACTGGAGCATGGCATCGTATTATGGAGGCAGTTCAGGCTGTTCTTGCCGGTGAGCGAGTTTTGCTCATTGGGGAAACAGATACCATTTATGACGAAACAATGCGGCGTATCACCACTACACCAGCTTACAGCGCCTATGTAAAGATTGCAGAAGGCTGTAGCAATTGTTGTTCGTATTGTGTCATTCCTCTGGTACGGGGCAAGTATCGAAGCCGTTCGATAGAATCAGTTATAAGTGAGATACAAAAGCTTGCCGAGCGGGGAGTCAAGGAGATAAATCTTATTGCACAAGACACGACAAGTTATGGTCGTGATCGTTATGATAAACCGCAATTAGCAATGCTGTTAAAAGAACTAGTAAAGATTGAAGGTATTGTTTGGATTAGGTTGTTGTATTGTTACCCTAAGTATTTTAACGACGAGCTTATTGAGATTATTGCCAATGAGCCGAAAATCTGCAAGTACATTGATTTACCACTCCAACATGCTGATGATGAAATACTGACTGCTATGAATCGTCGTGATACACGCGAAGAGATTGAGAGACTATTAGAAAAAATTCGTACTGCTATTCCGGGCGTTGTTATTCGTACTTCTTTTATTGTCGGATTTCCCGGCGAGACTGATAGTCATTTTGAATTACTTAAGCAATTTATGATTAAGCAAAAGTTCGAGCGGGTCGGTGTATTCACTTATTCCCAGGAGGAGGATACTCCTGCCGGAATTTTAGAACAACAGATACCAGATAATGTTAAGGATGAGCGTTATCATGAATTAATGGCACTACAATGCCAAATATCTGAAGAATTAAATCGTGATATGGAAGGCAAGGTGCTGGCTGTATTAATTGAAGGTTATAACCCTGAGCAGCCTGATGTAGCGTTTGGCAGATCCTATAGAGAAGCCCCTGATGTTGACGGGCGCATTTATGTAGAAAATGCCGGCAGCTTGTCGCCGGGTGAGATGGTGCAAGCTCAAATTGTACAGGGATTCACTTATGATTTGCTGGCTGAGAGAAAGTGATACTGGCTGCATACTAATATAATGCAGGCTTAAAATAGTAGAGACTGCCAAGCTCTGCTATTTTTTGTTAAATATTTGTTGCTAAAAGGTAATTTTTGTGACAAAGTGCATTAATTAAAGGGAATTATTAATTATGCCGCGAATGCATAATGTTAGGAGGGAATGAGATGATTGTAGAATTAGTGAGTACTGGTACTGAGCTGCTCTTAGGTCAGATCATAAATACTAATGCCCCTTTTTTGGCTGCTCGGCTAAATGAGCTGGGTTTTAGTGTGTTATATCAGACTAGTGTTGGCGATAATCGTGAGCGAATGAAAAATGTGTTGAGGACGGCTTTAGAGCGGGCTGATATTGTGATAACAAGTGGCGGCTTAGGCCCTACTCAAGGTGATATCACTAAAGAAGTAACGGCTGCACTGTTAAACAAATCAATGTATTTCCACGAAGATAGTGCTGAGCGGATAAAACGTTATTTTGCCGAACGTCGTATATGTATGTCAGATAATAATTTGCGGCAGGCTATGATGCCCGAAGGCGCGAAGATTGTCGAAAACACTTGCGGTACAGCACCGGGAGTTATTGTTGAAGACCAAACAGCAGGAAAAATAATAATCAATTTGCCAGGACCGCCGCATGAATTATCCGCAATGTTTGAAACCTCAATTGCTCCATATCTTAAAGAAAAGTATGGTGTTCAAGGCGCTATTGTATCTAAAGTGTTGCGTACATATGGCTTAGGAGAATCGGCACTAGAAGAAAGAATCAAGAAATATATTTTGTCTCAATCTAATCCAACACTTGCCTTACTGGCGAGGAATGGTGAAATTCATGTCCGCATTACTGCACGCGCTGCTAGCGAAACCGACGCGTTGCAATTGATTGTAAATCTTGAGGGGCAAATTCGTCCGCTGATAAATGAATATATCTTTGGTATTGATGATGAAACCATGGAAAAGTCTGTGGGAAGTTTACTTTTGGCCAAAGATTTGACAATAGCGTTAGCAGAATC
>NZ_DATMXX010000095.1:0-10832 GCF_035561255.1 Sporomusa sp.
TATTAATCTATAATTATACAGACAGACAGCGCTTTTGCTTTTCTGAAAGTATACCTGCAAACTACGCCCTTATGGTCTGTTACCCAACCGGTAATAGATAACTTAGTAAGTGCGCACCTAGGTTTGTTTTGTTTAGTACAAAATAAACCAATAGGTGCTTTTTTGTTGCCATGACCGTGTCAGGTCAGAATATTTTTTGCAGTTTCCCGAATAATAACAATGATTATCTCTAAAATTTATATAAATTTACCGATTCGAAGGGAGAGTACGCAATGATTGACATTAAAGACCGTGTCAGAAACAAAGCTCTGCAAGCCAAAATTGTTAGCGCGGAGCAAGCGGCTGCCAGTATCAAGCCAGGAATGAATATTGGAGCTAGTGGTTTTACGCCTGCAGGCTATCCAAAGGCTGTACCGCTCGCGCTGGCAGAGAGAATGAAGCAAGAGAACTTCACAGTAAACCTTTGGACAGGTGCCTCGGTAGGCAAGGAACTGGATGGCGCTTTGGCTGATGCCAAGGGTATTGCTAAACGGTTACCGTATCAAACGAATGATAGTGTTAGAAAAGCAATTAACAACGGGACTATCCAGTATACTGATCTTCACTTAAGTCATGTTGCCCAAATGTCACGTTATGGTTTCTTAGGTGGAAAAGTGGATGTTGCAATCATTGAGGCCTGTGCAATTACTGAAGAGGGACATATCGTGCCAACAACTTCGCTTGGCAACTCTGCTTCATTTGTTCAAAGTGCTGATTTTGTCATTGTAGAGATCAACACCAGCCAACCACTTGAACTTGAGGGCATGCATGATGTTTATGTGCCGCTTGATCCGCCCCATCGCCAGCCAATACCGCTTGTGAAAGCCGATGACCGTATCGGTACTCCATATATTCCGTGTGACCCGGAAAAAATTGCGTACATAGTTCCTTGCGATATAAAGGATGATGTTCGTCCGCTGGCAGCCATTGATGATGACGCCCGGGCAATGACTGGACATCTTATTAATTTCCTTAAACAAGAAATTCAAGCTGGACGTATGCCTGAAAACCTGCTGCCGCTGCAATCCGGTGTAGGGTCGGTTGCCAATGCGGTTGTTGCCGGGTTAGCGGATTCTGATTTTGAAAACCTTACTGTATATACAGAGGTTATCCAGGATGGCATGTTTGATCTTATTGATGCCGGTAAGCTGACTTTTGCGTCAGGCACCTCAATTACCCCTTCGCCTGATGGCTTAAAACGACTCTATGATAATATTGGCGAATATCGCAAAAAAATTATTCTGCGGCCGCAAGAAGTTGCCAATAGCCCGGAAGTGGCTCGGCGCATCGGTGTAATTGCCATGAATACGGCCATAGAATTCGATATATTCGGTCATGTTAACTCCACTCATATTATGGGGACGAAAATGATGAACGGGATTGGCGGCTCAGGCGACTTTGCCCGTAATGCTTACCTGACCTTCTTCTTTACAAATTCGATTGCCAAAAAAGGTGATATTTCTTCGGTTGTGCCGATGTGCTCGCATTTTGACCATACCGAACATGATGTTGATGTATTTGTTACCGAACGTGGTGTTGCTGATATCCGCGGCTTGAGCCCCAAAGAACGGGCCCGGGTCATTATCAATAATTGTGCACACCCTGATTATCAGCCAATGTTGTTGGATTATCTTGAACGGGCTGAAAAAGCCACAGGTTATGCACACACTCCTCATCTCATGAATGAAGCTCTTTCCTGGCATACTCGCTTCCTGGAAACAGGCAGTATGAAAATAAAATAGAAAGACAGCTTAACGGCCAGTCTTTCAGCTGCACTAAGGAATACATACTTAAAGGAGGAATTAGAATATGTGCACAGCTAACACAAATAGTTTGAAAGAAAAAATGGCTGAGTACACCGGCAAGGTGGAAAAATCACTCGCCAAATTTCCAGAGCGAAAAAACCTGTCTTACAACAGGCTTTATACTCCGCTTGATATTGAAGGTCTTGATTATGAAAAAGATCTCAGCTTCCCGGGGCAATACCCCTTCACTCGCGGCGTACAACCTACCATGTATCGCGGACGTTTCTGGACTATGCGCATGTATGCAGGCTTCTCAACGGCCGAAGAGTCCAATAAGCGTTATCGCTATCTTTTAGAGTCCGGTGGTACTGGTTTGTCTTGCGCTTTTGACCTGCCAACCCAGATCGGCTATGATTCCGATGATGCCATCGCTGAGGGTGAAGTTGGTAAAGTAGGCGTGGCCATTGACTCACTGGCTGATATGGAGATTCTGTTTGACAGCATTGACCTTGGCAAAGTATCAACTTCCATGACCATCAATGCCCCTGCGTCAGTTCTCTTGGCTATGTACATCGCCGTTGCTGAAAAACAAGGCGTTAGCCCTGATAAACTGAACGGTACTATTCAAAACGATATTCTTAAAGAATATGCTGCCCGCGGTACCTATATATTCCCGCCTAAGCCTTCCATGCGTCTTATTACTAACATTTTTGAATATTGCTCGAAGAATGTTCCTAACTGGAACACAATTTCGATCTCTGGTTACCATATCCGTGAAGCTGGTTCCACTGCTTCTCAGGAAATCGCATTTACCATTGCTGATGGTATCGCCTACGTTGACGCTGCTATCAAAGCTGGCTTGAACGTTGACGACTTTGCCGGACGTCTGTCCTTCTTCTGGAATGCACACAATAATGTGCTGGAAGAAGTAGCTAAATTCCGTGCCTCCCGTCGTGTTTGGGCTAAAGTAATGAAAGAACGTTTCGGCGCTACTAACCCCAAATCCTGGATGCTTCGTGTGCATACCCAGACTGCCGGCTCCATGCTTACTGCTCAGCAACCTGATAACAATGTTGTACGCGTTGCCTTGCAAACTGCTGCTGCCGTTCTTGGTGGTACTCAATCCCTTCATACAAACTCCAAAGACGAAGCGCTGGCACTGCCTACTGAAGATTCTGTACGCGTTGCCCTTCGCACCCAGCAAATTGTGGCTTACGAAAGCGGCTTAGCTGATGTAGTTGACCCACTTGCCGGTTCTTATTATATCGAAGCGCTTACCAATCAAATCGAAAAAGAAGCCTGGGAATATATCAGCAAGATTGACGATCTGGGCGGCGCAGTTGTGGCTATTGAAAAAGGCTACATTCAGCGCGAAATCCAAGAAAGTGCCTATAAATGGCAAATGGAAGTGGAAAGCAAACAACGTATTATCGTTGGTGTTAATCAGTTCCAAGTTGCAGAAAAACCAGTTGAAGGTTTGCTCCGTGTAGACGCTTCTGTTGGCGAACTGCAAAAGAAAAAGCTGGTTGAGCTTAGAGCTCGTCGCGATAACGGCGCTGTTGAAGCTAAACTTGCTGCACTTGAAGCAGGCTGCAAAGATGAGAATGCCAATCTTATGCCGCTTATTCTTGAAGCCGTTAAGGTCTATGCAACCCTTGGAGAAATCTGTGGCGTAATGCGCAAAGTGTTCGGTGAATACGAAGCGCATGTAAGCCTATAAGCTGAGTAGGAGGGACAACGATGGAAAAACGTATTAGAGTATTGGTAGCAAAGCCTGGTCTGGATGGTCATGACCGCGGCGCCAAAGTCGTAGCCCGCGCTCTCCGCGATGCTGGCTTTGAGGTAATTTATACTGGTCTTCGTCAGACTCCTGAGCAAATTGTTGAAGCAGCTCTGCAAGAAGACGTAAATGTTGTAGCCTTAAGTCTGTTATCTGGTGCCCACAATCACCTTTTCCCACGCATTGTTGCAATGTGCAAAGAAAAGGGGATGAGTGATGTACTGATTGTTGGCGGTGGAGTTATTCCTGACGCTGATATCGCTGGACTGAAAGCTGCGGGTGTAGCTGAAGTATTTACTCCAGGAACCACAACTAGCAGCATTGTTGAGTTTATCAAAACCAACGTAAAATAATAGCTTGTCATTGTGTAACTGGGCAGGTGATATAGAATGAATATTGTAGAAGAGGTGCTGGCAGGGTCCAAACGGGCCCTGGCCCGTGCCATCACTGCTGTGGAAAACGAGTATGATGAAGCAGCCGAGATCATGCAAAAACTCTATCCCCATACCGGTAAAGCTCATGTTATTGGCATTACCGGTCCTCCTGGTGCAGGAAAAAGCACACTTACTGATAAATTAGCCAAAGAATATCGTCGCCAGGGAAAAACAGTTGGAATCATTGCTGTTGATCCGACTAGTCCATTTTCCGGCGGCGCTATTTTAGGTGATCGTATCAGGATGAACGAACTTACCTTGGATGAAGGTGTTTTCATCAGGAGTATGGGAACCAGAGGCAGTCTGGGTGGTTTATCGCGCAAAACTGCAGAAGCGGCAAAAATAATGGATGCTTACGGTAAAGACATTATTTTTATCGAAACAGTAGGCGTTGGTCAGTCTGAAGTCGATGTCATCAAAGCAGCTGATACCACTGTTGTTGTATTAGTGCCTGGCCTTGGTGACGATATTCAGGCAATCAAAGCCGGCATATTGGAAATAGCTGATGTTTTTGCTATTAACAAAGCAGACCGGGAGGGCGTCGAGCGATTAAACACCGAAATTGAAATGATGCTTGAATTGAATCAGGATATGGTTGACTGGCGTCCGCCCGTAAAACGGACAGTAGCCAGCAAAGGCGAAGGCATTGCTGAGCTCATAGGCGCTATCGAAGATCACATTTCCCATCTGCAGCAATCAGGACAATTAGCTGTACGGCGTACCGAACGGACAAAAAATGAACTGCTTGCATTATTAGATGAACAAATTGGCCGGTATGTTCTTAAGCATGTTACAACCGGCGGGAAATTTGATGCTTTGGTAACATCGGTGGAAAAAAGGGAGCAAGATCCATACACTGTCGTTGCTGAATTATTACGTCAAATACTGCGCTGATGGGAAAATAAACCATTTTAATAGGAAAATATAGTACCTGATATTAAAATATGGTATCATGTATATAGATTGGAATAATCAATCGAATTTTTAAACAGGAGGTAATTGATATGTGCCAAGATTGCAACTGCGGCGTAAATGCCCGCAAATTCAAAGTCCTTAGACTTGACCACATCGGTATTGCAGTAAAAGATATGGAACAAGCTAAGAAGTTTTACACAGAAGTACTTGGTATGACTGCGATGGGCGAAGAAGTTGTCGAACAGCAAAAAGTAAAAGTTTGCTTTATCCCTTGTGGCGACAGCGAGGTTGAACTCTTAGAATCGACCTCTCCCGATGGCCCTGTTGCCAAATTCATCGAGAAAAATGGTGAAGGAATTCAGCATGTTGCCCTGCGTGTTGACAACATCGAGGCGGCTCTTGCTGACCTCAAAGAACAAGGTGTTCGTCTGATTGATGAGTCACCGCGTTATGGTGCTGGTGGTGCTAGCATTGCTTTCGTTCATCCGAAGGCTACCGGCGGCATCCTGCTCGAACTTTCTGAAAGAAAGTAGACATATTCATAGACGCCTATCTGCGTTGCTGCTCCTCAGACGCTTTGCTTTGCGTACATCCGTGTACGCGGCACTACGGCGTCTTCCGGTGCGCCTGGCAGCTGAGCATTTCTGAACAGTCTCATAAGGAACATTCAGTTTCCAAGTAATGGAGGTGTTTTTCTAAATGGCTACAATCCAGGAAAAAATTGAAGATCTAAAAAAACGCCAGGAAAAAGTAAAGTTGGGCGGCGGTCAAAAGCGTATCGAAAAGCAACATGCCAGTGGTAAGCTTACTGCCCGTGAGCGTGTAGAAAAACTATTAGATCCCGGCACATTTGTTGAGCTTGATCAATTTGTTCGCCATCGTTGCACCAACTTCGGTATGGAGCAGGTAGAAGCTCCGGGAGAAGGCGTTGTAACCGGTTATGGTACCGTTGAAGGCCGCTTAGTATATGTATTTGCTCAGGATTTCACTGTAATTGGCGGCTCACTGGGCGAAATGCATGCTGCTAAAATTGTAAAAGTACAGAGGCTGGCTCTGAAGATGGGTGCTCCTTTAGTGGGTATCAATGATTCGGGCGGCGCCCGGATTCAAGAAGCGGTAGATGCTCTGTCCGGCTATGGTAAAATTTTCTATGAGAATACCCTGGCTTCGGGCGTAATCCCGCAGATCTCGGTTATCATGGGACCATGCGCAGGTGGTGCAGTATATTCACCGGCGCTTACTGACTTTATTTACATGGTGAAAAATACCAGCCAGATGTTTATTACTGGACCGCAGGTTATTAAATCAGTAACTGCTGAAGAAGTGACTGCAGAAGCATTAGGCGGCGCTATGACTCACAACTCAACTTCTGGTGTGGCTCATTTCGCAACTGAAAATGACGATGACTGCATGCAACAGGTTCGTTATCTCCTAAGCTTCCTGCCAAGCAACAACATGGATGATGCTCCTATTGTTGACACTGGTGATGATGCTAACCGGATGGACGAAGGGCTGAATACTCTTTTACCTGATAATCCAAATCAGCCATACAACATGAAAGATGTTATTAAGTCTGTGGTAGATAACGGCGAATTCTATGAAGTCCTTGCTCATTACGCGCAAAATATTATTACCTGCTTTGCCCGGTTTGACGGTCAACCGGTAGGTATTATTGCCAATCAGCCTAACGTTATGGCTGGCTGCCTTGATATCAACGCTTCGGACAAGTCTTCACGTTTTATCCGTTTCTGTGATGCTTTCAACCTGCCACTTGTTAATCTTGTTGATGTTCCTGGCTTCCTGCCTGGTACTGATCAAGAATATGGCGGCATTATTCGCCATGGTGCTAAAATGCTGTACGCTTATTCTGAGGCGACTGTGCCTAAAATTACAGTTATTACCCGTAAAGCTTACGGCGGTTCATATCTGGCTATGTGCTCTCAAGATTTGGGCGCTGACCAGGTTCTGGCTTGGCCTTCTGCTGAGATTGCTGTTATGGGACCAGCAGGTGCTGCTAATATCATCTTCCGCGGTGACGCTGAAGCTGAAGCTAAAACAGCAAAATATGTTGAAGATTTCGCAACCCCGTATAAAGCGGCAGAACGCGGTTTTGTTGACCTAGTTATCGAGCCGAAAGAAACCCGGCCTCGGATTATTACTGCGCTCAATATGCTGGCTTCCAAGCGCGAACAGCGTCCGGCTAAAAAGCACGGCAATATTCCGCTATAATTCTCTCGCTTAAACTTTCAGAGCGGAAAGAAAGGGGATCGTTAACGTGGGCTTTTTTGACTCATTATTCGGCAAACCTGAGCCACCTAAGGCTAAGAAAAAGAAGAAAAAATCAGTAGCAGCAGCAACTGAGTCAGCAGATGAAACCTCAATGGCCATAGAGGCTCAAGGGGTCAGTCCTGAAGTTGTTGCCGCCATTACCGCCAGCATCTATGCCATGATGGGTACCGGCAACTTAGCCGTTAAGATTACCCGCACCGGCAATCAATGGGCAAACACTGGCCGCCAAAAGATTATGGATAGTCGTCAGTTTGCCTAAGCCATATGGAACACCATCAATGAATGGAGGTCTGTTAGAATGAAAAAATTTAATGTAACAGTTAATGGTAATACTTATGAGGTGGAAGTAGAAGAAGTAGGTGGCGTTACCTCCGCCCAATCACGCCCTGCAGCAGCCCCTGCAGCAGCTGCTCCTGCAGCAGCCCCGGCGGCAGCTCCGGCTCCTAAAGCCCCGGCAGCAGCTCCTGCTCAAGTTTCCGCCGGCGACAGCCCTGTGGCTGCTCCAATGCCTGGCAAAATAGCTAAAGTAGTTGCTAAACCTGGCCAAAAAGTCAAGAAGGGTGACGTTATCGTTATTCTTGAAGCCATGAAAATGCAAAATGAAATTGGCTCACCTGCTGACGGCACCGTTAAGTCAATTAACGTAACCGCAGGTCAAAACGTTAAACCTGGTGAGGTTATGGCTGTTATCGGTTAGTTTCTCAAAGTGTAATAGTGCGGTACGGTTAGACTCGTGTCGCACTATTACCTAATATATCATGGCGCTTAAGTAGGCGAAAAATTACTGTTGTTGTTTATGTGATTTCTCACAAACATATCTTAGGAGGTAAAAAATACACATGGAAGCATTGATTCACCAGTATCCGTGGCTCGACGAACTTCTCATGGGTTTCCTAGGTCTTTCCTGGAAACATGTGGTTATGTGGGCTGTTGGCTCCCTGCTTATCTATCTTGCTGTAAAACATGACTATGAACCAGCGCTCCTGCTACCAATCGGCTTTGGTGCAATTTTGGCCAATATCCCGCATTCTTCGGCAGTTTCAACTCACCCAGGTGAGGAAGGGTTTCTTATTGTACTTTACAATGCGGGTATTGCTAATGAACTGTTCCCTGTACTTATCTTTATTGCCATTGGGGCAATGTGCGACTTTACGCCGCTAATCCGTCGCCCATCGGTAATGTTGTTTGCCGCCGCTGCTCAGTTTGGTATTTTTGCTACAGCGATTGGCGCGACTCTGGTAGGTTTCTCGTTTGAACATGCTGCATCTATTGGTATTATTGGTGCTGCTGACGGCCCGACAACCATTTACGTAGCTAGTCGTTTTGCTAAAGAGCTGTTAGGACCTCTGTCTGTTGCAGCATATTGCTACATGTCGCTGGTTCCAGTAATTCAGCCGCCGGTTATCAGAGCACTGACTACTGAGAGCGAACGTAAGATTAAGATGGGGTTTGAAGGAGAAGAACCTGTTTCCCAAACCACTAAGTTCTTTTTCCCAATTATGATTGTAGTTATCGCCGGTATTGTTGCTCCCATCTCGGTTGCTCTTATTGGCAGTCTGATGTTCGGCAATCTCCTGAAAGAAAGCGGTGCGGTTGAGAACCTTTCAAACTGCGCTCAGAACGAGCTTGCTAACCTAGTTACCCTGGTACTTGGTATTACTATCGGCGGCACTATGTCTGCTGAACGCTTCCTGACTTACGATGTTCTCCTGATCATGGCTTTGGGCGCCGTAGCCTTCGTGTTTGATACTGCTGGCGGCGTACTCTTTGCTAAACTTTTAAACATGTTCAGCCCAACCAAAATTAATCCGATGATTGGTGCTTGCGGTATATCGGCATTCCCCATGTCTGGCCGCGTAATCGCTAAAATGGCGCTTAAAGAAGATCCCACTAACTTCATTGTCCAGCATGCGATTGGGGTAAACGTAGCCGGACAGGTTGCATCTGTAGTGGCCGGTGGTCTGGTACTCGCTCTAATTCCGGCACTGGCGAAATAGGGGAGGTAAATAAATGGAAAGCGCAACTTCAAAAGCTATAACTCTGATGGCAATTGCTTTGCCAACAATGTTTGCCGTTATTGGTGTTTTCATTGCTGCAACCAAGGCTCTACATGCCGCATTTCCTGCGCCAGTAGAAGATGAAGACGACGACGAAGACGAAGAATAGAATTCGTAGATTATATGCCCAGCAAACATGCCAGATGCACCTGAATTTGCTTGTTTGATTCTCTTGCTCAAAAAATAGACATAGTTTAGCTGGACTATTATACGCAGTAGGGAGAGAAACTTTATGGAGATCAGTACCGCTGCGCTGGCGTCAATTATTGCGCTGGCCATCGTAGTTCTCATTTCCTGCTTTAAGGAAATGAATGTTGGTATTCTTGGTATTGCTTCCGCGTTACTTGTTGGCATTGTGTTCTCCGGTTTGAAAGTCGCGGCTATCTTTAAGGGCTGGCCGGTGGGACTATTTATGATCTTAATTGGTGTTACCTTTATGTTTGCCTGCGCTCAGGTAAATGGTACGATGGAAAAATTCAGTGCCTATGCTGTGCGTTTAGCTAAAGGTAATACTGCCTTAATCCCGATTATCCTGTTTGTGCTTATTACAGTTGTTACGACAATTGGGCCTGGTAATATCGCTGCTACTGCGCTGATGGCGCCGGTAGCTATGGCAATTGCCGGCCGTATCGGTCTTCCGGCTTTTGCCATGACCTTATTAGTAGTCGGTGCTGCAAACGGTGCTGCATTCTCACCCTTTGCGCCAACTGGGATCATCTCTAATGGTATCATTGCTAAGATGGCTCCTGGTCTGGGTATACCTGCCGACCAACTTACTGGTTTGGCCTGGAAAGTGCATTTCAACTCAGAGATTGTGCAAGGGCTAGTAAACTTCGGTGGTTTCTTCATGCTCGGCGGTCTTGCCTGGATGCGAAAACAACGTGGTGCTTCAGCACTTAATATTGATGAAATTGCGCCAAAGCCTGAACCGTTTACCTCTCACCAATTAGCCACATTAGTGGGGATTGCAGCCTTAGTGCTGTCAGTAATTGTTCTTAAATGGGATGTTGGTGCTGTCGCTTTCGGCATTGGAGCAATCTTTATGCTGTTTGGCATTGCAGATGATGCTAAGGCTGTAAAAGTTATGCCATGGGGTGTAATCCTTATGGTGTGCGGCATGTCGGTCCTGATTGATATCATGGATCAGGCTGGCGGCTTAAACGCTCTTGTTAAGATGATTGCAGTTGTTTCTAACCCAACAACCGTAAACGGTGTCTTAGGGTTTATTACCGGCCTTATCTCGGCATATTCGAGTTCATCAGGTGTGGTAATGCCGATGTTCCTACCCATGGTTCCAGGGATCATTCAACAGATCGGCGGTGGTAATCCTATTGCGATTATCTCGTCAATTAACATCGGTTCTCACATTGTTGATACTTCACCACTGTCGACTCTCGGTGCACTTTGTATTGCCTGTGCAGCTGAACATGAAGACAAAGCCAAACTATTTAGGAATCTAATGTTATGGGGCTTGTCTATGGCAGTCGTGGGTGCTTTAGTGTGTTATGTAGCCTTTGGTATCCTTGGGTTATAAAATAGAATAAACAAGACGGGGGAGGGATCTCCCCTCTTC